>NZ_ATVA01000011.1:0-300000 GCF_000420485.1 Paucidesulfovibrio longus DSM 6739
CACACGGAAGCTCCGGGAGGCCGGAGCACGCATCTCCATGGATGGCCGAGGCCGCTGGATGGACAACGTTATGATCGAGCGTCTCTGGCGCTCCTTGAAGTATGAATGCGTGTATCTGCGGGAGATCGAGACGGGCAGCGAGCTTCGCCGCACCCTGGCCTGGTGGATTGATTTCTACAACAACCGGCGTCCGCACAAGACCTTTGACGGCAGAAAGCCGATGGAGATATATCAGCAATTCAAGCCAGAGGGGGTACCTCCTCTGGCTTGCCCGAAAAAGGCGGCATAGCCCATGAATCTGTCCACCTTAGTTTTGCCGCTGACTGGTCCGAAGAAGTGAACCCACTTCTATGTTCCGTCTTCTCCAGGGGCAGGATGTGTTTCTGCCGGACACTGTGGTGAATGCCGCGTATTTCTCCGAGGATGTCCAAGATTATCACAAGAAGAAATCAAAAGCGAAGGCTTGTTGGCACGCTCGCCTGCGCTGACGCAGACCCTGAGCGCGCAAAGGAGCGGAGCTGCGGCGTGCCCTGTTGCCAGGAGAGAAGTGGTTCACTTCTTCGGATCAGCAGACGGCAAAACTAAGGTGGACAGTTTTACGGGCTACGCCCCTATTGGGGGCAAGTTAGAGGGGGTGCCCCTGTACATACAAGCAGTGAATGGACAACGCCTCCGACGAAGAGCTACGGCTTATTCATCGCATTGTTCATGATGTTACGGACTGACCTATCTATGCTGATTGGCTGCCCCCTCAGGATTAGAAGTTAGCCCTTATGTCTCTGCCCAATCTGGTTGAAGCTTACAAACATGCTCGCATCATGATTCGTTGAGCTGATGAACTGCATTGGGACAATTGTGTTTGTAACGACCAAAGGGGTTAGCTTCATATCGCTGGCTTTAATACCTACTTTTTCAGCAAGTTTATCCCTTTTTTTATTCAGCCACTCAAAGCGTTCAATGTGTTTGCCAAGTAGGTCTTTTCCTTCTCCTTCAGCAACCCCTTTAAACTTATTGAGTTGCTCAGATATTTCACTAAGCGTCTTGGCTTGCTGAAGCCTTTTGCATTCAATGATGAAGACTTCGTTAGAGCTACCATTCCACGCAATCACATCCACGTCACTTTTGTGAAACTCACCGTCCTCTTTTGTTGCCCCTAATTCGGTCATTAGGAGTCCCTGTCTAGTCTTAAAACCAATGTTCTTGTATGCCGACTCAACTTCTTTCTCAAACTTCATCCCCAATTCATGCGCAATATGTCCAATCCAAGATTTCATTGATTGAGTGTCAAAGTAAGAAGTGTCGAAAGAGCCGCATGAGGCGAAGTAGAATATATACTTCAAGCTTTCATCCAAATGGCCTGGTGAGATTATGAATTCACCATCTTTAGACTGGAGAACTGGGCGGGAAACGAAAGACCAACGCCTCTTGAACTTCCAAGGCCACCAATCGGCACCTTTAAATCCTAGAGCGTCCTGGTCCCAAGACGGTCTTTTAGGTAGGGTCAACTTGTCCAAAAACTTCTCAATGCTTGCTTGAGGGCATTCAGAGGGAGAGAGTATACTATGAACCTCCTCCCTGCTCAGTATAAGTATGGGTTGTTCATTCTCAAGCGCATACTCGTAAATAAGGTTCGCTAGTTCAAAGCCTTTGAAGATATCAACCCCGTATTCGCTAGTGACTCCTTCGGTGAATTTCTTATCAAAAAGATCGTCCGTCTTTTCCGCAGATTCAGCTATCTTAAATATGCGGTTGTAGTCCTCATCGGAATCAGCAAATTGAACATCAAAAAAGTCAGTAATGTATGGTGAGATTACCTTTTCAAAGAAAGTCCTGTCGAGATCCAGCCAGCCATTAGCTAGAGGGGTGATCCAGCTTTCCGCATATTCGCTTCGAACTGCATCACTGTGGGAAGCGAGAAGGTAAAGAGTCCAAATCAGAGCTATTAAATCGGAAAACTCAGCGACTCCAAAGGGGCTTTCGCCTTTCTCTGGTGAATTACAGTAAGCCATCTCAATAAGTATACGCGTTGCCAGCGAAGTCTCATCAAGCTTGCTTCGCTCTTTGGCTATGACACCTTTAACTTCGGCATAATCATGTAATGATTTGAGTGCAGGAACAGTTCGTTTCCAGATAGTTTTGTCGTGAGCTATAGCTTCAATATTTGAAAGGCAAAACTCAATGATATCCAAACGCGAGTGTTTCACAAGGATATCACTAATCAGGTTCCACAGGTGATCAACTTTCTGACTAAGGAATTTGTTCGCATGAGCTCTCTTAGTTATTTTCCCTTTGGCGAAATCTTCCGGAGTACACACTTTCGCATTTGCCCACGCTACGTCCCATTGGTGATTAGTGATGGGCTTAGATGGAATGTGCTGTGAGGCAATTAAGTCCCTATAGCTGTTAGCAGGGAAGACGTGGACAAAACGACTGTAGGGGCTGGAAAAGGCTCTCTCAATGATTGAGTCTATAGTTTCGGTGTCCAAGTGATCTTTGAAGGCTACTCCCAATATCTTATGTAAAAGAGTTTTCTCTGCGCTGTTGGTTTGGGAGTGGGATTCTTTGACGAAGACATCGTCAAAATAAACGTAGGTTATTTCAGATATCGTCTTGACAACCTCATCAAGTCCACACTCTGGCAGCGTATCAATATTGATTCCATCCCAACCATCGAACACAGGGAACTTAAGGATTAGGCTCAAATCGATAGGCTCAGGTAAGTGAAGATCAACATAGGGCAGAAGGATCATGAGCCAGTTACAAATCATCTCCCATAGTCTGTAGGCGAAATCGAATTGTATGTTGTCTCCTTCAAATGGCGCGACCTCTACCCATACCTGAACCTTGGAGCTTGAGGTGAGGGATAGGATGATTTTGCGTTTGACTAAGTCATAGCTCACACTATTTTGAGCAACATTGCTTTGGGAGAAGTAGGGATTCTGTTGGTGGTTTTTTAATCTCAAGTATTTATGAAAGCGAGAGTTATAATAGCATCTGTGCCGTATCTTGGTTTTCAATCCCTTTCTGAAATTAAGTAGGTAGTCAGATTGAATCGAGATCATTGAATTCTGCATCGTGTTGAATTGACCTAGTGGGGCATACAAACTATATTCGTGATCTCTCCAGAACGCATAAAGTAAGGCGTCAGTGTCGAGGTAAGAGAAGGTTACATTCCTCTTATGAAGCTCCTCTCTTTGTCGCGCAATTCCGAACAGGCTTGGAAGGAAGTCTATGGCGTCATGCATCATAAGCTCTAAGTCTCCAATATTAACATGCATGATATCCCAAAGATCAAACTTCTCGTCCCACCCAATAGCGAGTGATTCTCCAAGGCCACCAAAGAATATTATTGAAATTCCCTTCTTGAAATCAGGGAAGTTGCTTGTAAACTTCGCGCACTGTTCAATGTAGGCAATGAACTTTTGGCCAATTTCCTTGCCGTCAATTCCCTCATTGTAGTTTATGGAGGTAAAGACCTCATCGCTTGGGAAATACTGTATGAAGTGGTAGTAATCCCCTTCAGAATTTGCATAGAATCGATCATGGATATTGCCCAAAAGACCTAATTCTCTCTTCACAAAATCTAATTCGATTACATGCTCATTCAGGCAGGAGACAAGACTAGTGATAGACTTGAATTGAACCATTTTGAGATTGTGTGTGAAGACATGCAATTCGTCTTCAGCGGCAAACATCTTAATTACATATCTTCGAATTGAATGAAAAAGTACGGTTGGAAGGAATAGGACGAGCTTCCCTTTAGATGAGATAATGGGCTTTTCATTAATGACAGACTCCATGAACTCGCTGTCATAAATGTCTGAAAGTTCTTCTTTGGAAACGATAAAAGGACTCAACTCCTCAACGGTAATGCCAAGCTGAGTTAAGTCTTTTTTTGAAAAGGTAACATGTTTAGACCACTCCAGTATTTCCCGAGGAGTAGTGACAATATCCTTTTTGCAGTTGGATTCACCTGTCGTATACAGGTCTAGGTTTGCTCGTCTGATTGAAGCATCAAGAAGTGACAGTAGGGCATAGATGCTCTTTTTAGCACTATCGTATTTTTGGGGAGTGCTCCTGAAAATATCTATGATGTTTTGGACGTAGTAGGTAGCCGAGGTCAGGAGGCCGCTTAGAAAATAGAGATTACCTTCCTCAGTTATGAGATTATCAACGAAGACATCTTCCTGTGGGTCTTCTTGCCCCTTCCAAAAATAATCAAGGCGATTGTTTAGTAAGTCTGTCAGGCTTGCTATTTTATAGGGGCGTTTGCCCTTTGCAGCATATGCAGAGATGTAAGCTAGCAACTCAAGGCGGTAGCCGTTTTCCGTATGCTTAGGGTTTAAGAGCATTCCTCCTATCGCAGTCGCAATGCTATCGAATGAATACTTGCCGAGCCTCTGAGATACTTCCGTGGTGTTGTCTAACTCGCGGTTCATATCGTTTTCAGAGGGGGTTACGTGTGTGTTGTGAGGAGGCTAAAGGCACAGTCTTTCGGTTATTAGAGCGATTTGGTCTTGAGAGTCGTTTTAATGAGATGGACCGGAGGATGTGTGTTCTAGCTATACCGCTCCAACACGTCCTAATGCATCATAGATAAATGGGCGCATTCGGATGTAATCTGAAAATTTGTGTTCGTCAGAGTAATCATATTCATAACCATTGCCGTCATTGCGGGTTCTGATTATTTCTTGTGCCCAGTCGTTGGATTCTGAACCAATCACAAAGAATTCGATTCCATCATCATGGAAGGCATCAATGTGAATCTCGACAATGAAACCAGCTTTGGAAGGGGAGATTTCAGTCAAGGCGCTTTCAACTCCAAATAGATGTTCGCCAGCTTCGTTTTCGTCCCCTTCGTGTATGAAGCCAACAAAAACGTCGCCATTGTATGTGTGCCCATGACCTAATTCTACCGAAAAAACGGTTTCATCCTCCGTGGTATTCTCTTCAAAAAGTTGGTCTAAGCGCTCAAAAAGTGACATCTTGCCCCCTCCTTCTTGTTTTGGATACAATATTTGATGGTTTGTTTTGCGTCAAGGGGGGGGCTCCGAGAAGCGGAATGAAATGTTCTTTTTAGGGTTGGCTTTTCTAGTGAAAGAGAGCGGGCAAGCCTATGAAGAAAGGGGGGGAGATAGTCGAATATCCCGTTTCCACATACCACTTCCCGCATTTTGATGGACAAATTATGGACAGCTTCCAGAAAATGAAAAAGTGGCTTACGGCAAAAAATGCTGTAAGCCACTTAAATCATTCTGGAGCCAGGAATGAGACTTGAACTCACGCTCTTACTGGTTATATTTACAGGAAATCATGCTTTTCTCATGTTGGCCGGCGTTACCTGGCATGCCGTCGCGATTCGGCAAAGCTCAGGACTATTCGAGGTGACTGCGAACATCCATCCGGGCGTGCAACACGCCAATAATGTTGATGGCGTCTTCTTTCTTGTCGAGCGTGTAGAAGATGACATGCTTGCCGGATGGAAGGGAGCGGTAGCCCGTCGCGATTTCGGGGCGGTGGATGCCGAGCAGGGGATTCTCGGTCAGCCGTTCGAAAGCGGTTTTGATCTCGCGCAGGTAGGCGTCCGCCTGATCCTCGCTCCACTGGGCTGCCGTGTATTCCCAGATGCCGAGCAGATGCGCCTTGGCAGCCGCCGTGATGCGGACATCAGCCATTCCGGCGCTGCCTGGCCTCGGCGATGATGTCTTCCATGCTCTCCGCGACGAATTCGCCGCGATCGGCCTGTTCGGCCCCCAGGCGCAGTTCACACCGGAGCGCGTCCAGCTTCATCTGGCGGACCAGTTCCTCGTGCGTCTCCATGAACCGGAGCGCCTCCCGGACAACCTCGCTCGCGTTGTTGTAGAGGCCGCTTTCCACCTTTTCCCGGATGCTCTTTTCCAGGGTCGGAGTCAGGGATATGTGCATGCTTCCCTCCTTGCGTTGAGTGCAGAATACAAAGATTGACAATCCTTGTAAACAGATTGAACGACTCATGCTGGGGGGCGATATTTCGAGGGGTGAACCGGCCAGGACCGTTCTCAAGTTGCCTGAAACTGTCCGCAAAGTCTGCGTACAGTTTGCGTACAGTCGGTGTTTTCTGCCCAAACGAAGAATCCCCGCAATGCGATAACACACTGCGGGGACTTCTTTTTTCTGGAGCCAGGAATGAGACTCGAACTCACGACCTGCTGATTACGAATCAGCTGCTCTACCAACTGAGCTATCCTGGCGTTTGCGGAAGGTTCTTTTATAGGATGTCTGCGCCGTAGGTCAAGTGGGAATTGCCGCCGGGAGGATGGAAAGCGGGCGGCGGGCAGGGTGAGGGGCGAGGTGGGCGGCCATGTTTCGGCCTCCGCGCTAGCTGCCTTCGGCTTCGCGGAGCAGGGCGGCAGACTCCTCCTTCAGCTTGTCGAGCAGTTCCGCGCAGCGGGACTCCGCCCCGGCCAGGGCCGCCTGTTCCAGGGCCAGGGAGAGCTCGTGGCATTTCTCGGCCCCGATGCTCTTGGCGCTGCTTTTCATGGTGTGGGCGTGGCGTCGCAGGCTTTCCATGTCTCCGGTTTCCAGCGCCTCTTTCGCCAGCTTCAGGCGCACCACGGATTCTTCCAAGGCCGCAGCGAGAATCATGTCATAGGTCGCGTCGTCGATGCCCAGGCGCTGCATGGCTGCCATGCGGTCGATGAGCGGGATCGCGCCCACCGGGATCGACGGCTTCGCGGGTTCCGGGGAAGCGGTCGTCTTTGGGGAGGCGTTCGCCGGTTGAGCCTGTCCGTCCGGAGCGGATTCTTCGACCATGTCCTTGGCCTCCTCACGCTTGCGCAGGGGGGCGAAGCGTCGCAGGAGCACCGCCAGGTCGGCCATGCGTACCGGCTTGGTCAGGAAGTCGTCCATCCCTGCCCGGAAGCAGCGATGTTTGACCTCGTCCGTCGTGTGTGCTGTCAGGGCCACGATGGGTATCGTGGAGTCCACGCCGTTCAGCCCGGCGCGGATCTGCTTTGTGGCCTCCAACCCGTCCATTCCGGGCATCTCAACGTCCATGAGCACGAGGTCGAAGTCCCCGGATTTCAGCAGTTCCAGAGCCTGCGTCCCTTCGGTGGCCACCTGCCATTCATATCCGAGCTTGTTCAGGTGCAGGGTGACCACTTTGATGTTCACGGGGTTGTCTTCAACCACCAGCACCCTGATTCGCTGCGCTGCCGCGCTGTGCAGGGTGCGCATGTGCAGTTTTTCCGGCATGAGTGCCCGGCCGGGATCGCCCAGCTTGAAGCTGGCCGTGAAGAAGAATTCGCTGCCTCTGCCCGGCGCGCTGTCCAGCCAGATGCGCCCCTGCATGAGGTCCACGAGGCGGCTGCATATGGACAGCCCCAGTCCCGTGCCGCGCGGAATGAGATCGACGGGTGCTTCGCCATGCCGAAAGCTTTCAAAGATGGATTCCTGGAGATGCTCAGGAATGCCGGGGCCCGTGTCGCGGACGGAAAAGAGCACGAAAACCTGGGAATCCCCCTCTTCGCTCTGCTGCGGGCCGGGACTCGCCTGGAGGGACACTTCGCCTTTCTGCGTGAATTTGACCGCGTTGCCGCAGAGGTTGAAGAGCACCTGTCGCAGCCGGCCGGGGTCGCCGCGCAGAAAACGCGGCGTGTTCGGGTCGATGTGCAGTTGCAGAAGAAGTCCCTTGGCCTCGGTTTGCAGCCTCAAGGCGTTGATCACGGACCGGAGCACGGTGTGAAGGTCGAAGTCGCTGATGGACAGTTCCAGGCGATTGGACTCGGCCAGGGAGAAGTCGAGAATGTCGTTGAAGACGTTGAGCAGGTGTTCCGCGGAGTCGAGCACGGTTTCCAGGGCATCGCGCTGGCCAGGGGCGAGATCGCCCTGGAGCACGATTTCCGTCAGCCCATTGATGGCATTGAGCGGGGTGCGGATTTCATGGCTCATGTTGGCCAGGAAGTCGCTCTTGGCCTTGTTGGCGCGTTCGGCTTCGTTCTTTGCTGTTTCCAGCTCGGAGGTGCGCGAGCGGACCTGGTTTTCCAGGCCGAGCTGGTACTGGCGCAGTTTTGCGGAGGATTCCTGGAGCTTTTCCGCCGTGCGGTTCACGGAGGCGGCAAGCTGGGCGATCTCGTCGGAACCGCGCACTTCGATGCGTGCGGAAAAATCCCCCTGGCCGAGCTTCTGGAGCGCATCCGTGAACCGGGCGAGCCAGCGTTTGAGCACGCGGCTGAAAAGCAGGCTCAGCAGCAGCACGCTCAACAGGGACAGGGTTCCGGCCAGGAGGAGGCTGCGCTGCACGCCCGCCACTGCCGCGTACGCCTGGTCGCTGTTCTGAAGCAGCACCACGCGCCAGCCCGTGTGCACGTCGTTGGCCTGCTCTCCGTCCACGTCGGAAAAGGCGCCGACGAGCAAGGCCGGTCCATCTTCCGTGAGCAGGGTGCCGTTGCCCTGCTTCTGCAGTCGGTCGCGCAGTTCGCCTTGGGCCAGGGGATGCAGGAGCTGATTGGAATCGTTGGAAGCGACGACCACGCTGGACGAATCCACGATCATGGCCCAACCTTCGGGGCCGAGGTCCACGTCGTGGACAACGTCCCAGACGGGCGTCATGCTCAGGTGGCCGACCACGACGCCGATGATGCGGCCGGTGACCGGATTGACCAGCGGAGCCGACGCGGTCATGACCACGTCGAAGGGGTAGAGCATGGCGTGCGCGCCGTAGAAGCCGCTCTTGCCGAGCATGGCGTGCTTGAACCAGAGCGTCTCGGCCCAGCTGCCGCGGAAGGAGTTGCTGATGGAGGCGCGCACGCGTCCAGCCTTGTCGAGGACGGTGATATCCTTGAGTATGGGATGGAAGCGATTGGTCTTGAGCAGCTCCTGGCGCACGGATTCCCCGTCGACTTCCAGGGACGTCAGGACTGGACTGCGCGCGAGCAGATTCAGGCTGCGCACCCCTTCGTTGACCGTGCGCTGCACGTCCTTCCCGACCTGCGCGCTGAGCGCGAGCAGCGAACGGTTCGTGCTTTCCCGCATGGATTCTTCCAGGTGGAAGAAGGTGTGGCCGACCATGGTCAAAAGGGGCACGAGTCCCATGAGCAGCAGGAGCAGGCCGATTTTGAGGTGCAGGCGCATCGTCTACTTCGCCGTCCGCAGTTCCGCCCAGGCGGCGAGCCGTTCGCGCATGGATTCAGGGGAGATGGGCTCGACGTGTTCGCAGCGGTTCTGCACCTCGCGCGGCGGAAACACCTCGGGCGCATTGCGGATTTCTGCCGGGAGCAGGTCGATGGCCGGGAGATTGACCGGCTGATACCAGAGATATTCGGCGTTGCGGGCCATGACCGATGGGTCGTGCAGGTAATTGATGAAGCGCTGGGCAGCGTCCGGATGGGGGGCGTTCCGGGGAACCACGAGGCAGTCCACCCAAATGCTCGCGCCCTCCACAGGCACGAAATAGCGCAGCGCGGGATTGCTTTCCACGGCGGCCATGGCGTCGCCGTTGTACAGTTGCGCGGCCCAAAGCTCGCCGGAGGCCATTTTGGAGACTATGGTAACGGGATCGTAGTATCCGGCCAGCAGGGGCCGCTGGGCCAGCAGCCTGTCCCTCATCGCCTCGATCTGTTCCGGATCTTCGGTATTGATGCTGTACCCCAGGGACTTGAAGCCCGCGTTGATCACGTCCATGCTGTTGTCCAGCATGGCGATGCGCCCCTTGTACGCGGGGTTCCAGAGTACGTCCCAGCTGTTCGCGTCGTCGGGAACATGCTCCGAGTTCACGATGACCCCGCCTGTTCCGAGCATGTAGGGAGCCGCTACGATTTCGTCGCCGTGGGGCGCGAAGAAATAGGGGTGGGCCTTGGCGTTGGCCAGATTGGGAATCAGGACGGGATCGAGCTCCTGCAGCAGCTTGGCCTGTTGAAGCTCCAGCACGATGTTGTCGCTGACGACCACGAGGTCCACGCCGGAAAGGCCCGATTGCAGCGCGGCCAGGATGTCGTCCTCGTCCTTGTAGGTGTAGAGATTGATTTTGATGCCCGTTGTCTTTTCGAATTCCGTGATCAATTCCAGGAGGATGTAGTCTTCCCAGTTGTAGAAGTTCAGGGTCGCGGAATCGGGTGCGGGCGTGGCAGGGCGGTCCTGTTCCGAGCAGGACACGAGCAGGAACGCGGCGAGCAGGATTGAAAAGATCCTGCGAGTGTGAATGCGCATCTTCCCCCCCCGAAGATTGGTGCGGATTCCAACGGAACGAAATCGAAGCCTTACGGGCGTGCGTGATGGCAGGCCGCGCTCTGCAGGTTGTCGACAGTGTCCGCGCTTGTCATGGATAGCCGATCTCCGGACAAGCCGCAACGCGCAAGGGAGGGTAGGGGGCGTTCGGTCAGTCCGCGCAGGCTTGCCCGGACTCAGTTTCGCGGGTTTGCGACGTTTTTGCGGACTGGGCCAGCACCTTGGGCAGCCGGACCGTGAAGCGCGACCCCTTGCCCGGCTCGGATTCCACGACGATGGAGCCGCCGTGCTGTTCCACGATCTGGTTGGACATGAACAGCCCCAGCCCCGTGCCGCGGTCGCCCTTGGAGGAGAAGAACAGGGTGAAGAGCTTGTTGCGGGTTTCCTGGTCCATGCCCATGCCGTTGTCCTCGATGCCGAAGAGCACGTCGTCCCCGCGTTCCGAGAGATGGAAGCGGATGACGTGGTCCTTGGCGGAGCCGGCTTCGCCCTTGGCGCCGCTCTTGTCCATGAGGCAGGCGTCCACGGCGTTTTCCAGGAGGTTGACCAGCGCGGAGCTGACGATGCCGGGATCGACCTCGAACTCGCCCAGGTCCGGGGCGAAGTCTCGAATGAAGGAAATGCCGTTGTCCTGGGCCTTGGCCTCGGCGATGTCCGCGACCTGGTTCGCGAATTCCAGGGCGTCCACCCGTTCCCAGCGCAGGTCGCGCTTCTTGGCGTAGTAGAGGATGTCGAGGACCATGGCGCGGATGCGGCCGACCATCTGCCGGACCACCTTCCAGCCCGCCTGGACCTGCTTCTCGTTGCCCTTCTTGAATCCGGAGTCCACGCGGTAGATGCCGCCGTCCAGCGCTGTCAGCAGCCCCTTGACCCCGTGGGAAACGGTGCCGAGGAGCAGGCCGAGGTTGGTCAGGTGGTCCTGGAGCCGCCGGATCTGGGTGATGTCCGTGGACAGCTCCATGACCTGCTCGACCCTGCCTGCCGCGTCGAGGATAGGCGCGGTCTGGACGAGCACGTTGAAGCGTTCGCCCGCAAGGGTGGTGACGATTTCCTCGGACTCGTGGGTTTCGCCGTCCGCGAAGGTCTTGGCCACGGGGCAGTCGCGGCAGGGCTCGCTGCGTCCCTTGAACACGGCGTGGCAGAGTTCGCCGGGGTCGCCTCCGAAGTCCTGCAGGAAGCGGCGGTTGGCCTCCACGAGCTTGAAGTCGCGGTCCTGCACCGTGATGTAGCAGGGCACGGCGTCGAAGAGCTGGCGGTAGCGCTCGCGCGACTGGCGCAGCTCCTCCTGGAGTCGGTTGACCTCCTGCACGTCCACGGAAATTTCCAGCACCAGCTCCACGTCCGCGTCCTCGCCCACGCCCTTGATGGGCGCCGTGTGCACGATGACGGGGATGTCCGAGCCGTCGCGGCCCGTGAGGATTTCCCGGCTGCGCTGGCCCTTGCCCGTGCGGAAGGTCTTGCCCACAGGGCATTCCTCGTCGTCGGGCTTGCGGTCGCAGTAGGCGTCCCAGCTGTTCGCGCCCACGAAGTCGCCCAGGCGGTCGCGGTAGTGCTGGTTGATGGCGATGATCTCGAGGTAGGCGTTGTGCACGGACACGAAGCAGGGCAGCTCGTTGAAGATGGACTCGCCCGCGTCCACGTCCGTGGTCAGCTGGCCCATGGCCTCGGTGAGTCCTTCGAGCACCTGGCGGGTGGCCAGCCTGCGTTCGGCGTGGAGCAGCTTGGCGGACTTCTCGGCCACGAGCCGTTCCAGGTTCTCCGTGTGCTCGCGGAGCTGGCGGCGCATGGCGATGCGGTCTTCGGCGCGCTTGAGGGCCACTTCCAGGGCGTCGTGGTTGATGGGCTTGGTGATGAAGTCCGTGGCGTCGAGCTTGAGGCTGGCGATGGCCAGGTTCATGTCGCCGTGCCCGGTGATCATGATCACTTCCGTTTCCGGCTCGATGGCCTTGATGGCCTGGAGCAGCTCCAGCCCATCCATGCCCGGCATCTTGATGTCCGTGAGCACGATGGGCGCGCGCAAGGCCTGGAAGCGTTCCAGGGCTTCTTCCGCGTTCGAGGCGGTGTGGACCTCGTAGCCGATGTCCGTGAGCGAGATGCCCAGAACGCGGCGCAGGCCGTCCTCGTCGTCAACCAGAAGAAGCTTCTTGTCCATGCTGCTGATGTGCCCGATTTTGCGCGTAAGGTGAGACGGGGGTACCGTTCCTGAAAATGCAGAGGAACGGTACCCTCCTGAAAATATTGCCTGTTTTCTAGCCGCTCTTAGCCGATGGCGTCCTGCACGATCTTCAGCACCTGATCGGGATCAAAGGGCTTGTTCACGGTGGCCACGGCCTTGCGAATGGCCAGGTGGATGCCGGAAAGTCCGCTGATGACGATGACGGGGGTGTCCATGAGCTCGGGATCCTGGTTGAACTTGCGGTAGAACCGAGGCCCCCACTCGTCGGGCATCTCCAGGTCCAGGGTCACCAGGTCGGGCTTCTCGTCCTTCATGACCACCAGGGCCTCCACGCCGTCGCTGGCGGAACAGGTCTCGTAGCCGTTGTCCTCGAAAAGGGTGACAAGATAGTCCACGATGTTCTGATCGTCGTCGACGACCATGATCTTCTTGCTCATCGGAGCCTCCATGGGATGTTCGTGTATATGTCGTTCCGAATGTCTCCGGTCAGGACGTTCCCCTGCCGCCGATCAATTCGGCGGCGAGCCGGAGCAGACGGTTGGGATTCGGTGGTTTTTCTTCGTAGGCCGCCGGTTCCGGGAGGGTCAGCCCCCGTCCCGCGGCCACGGTTCTGAGGGAATGCAGGAAGGTTCTCGCCTCCACGGCCGACACGACGATCACGGGCGTCGCGTTCAGTTCGGGGTCGGACTGAAGCCCCTGGTACATGGTCACCCCGCCTTCGCCGGGCATCATCAGGTCCAGGGTGATCAGGTCGGGACGCTCCTTGCGCGCGGCCTCCAGGCCCTTGTCCCCGTTCGGGGCGCAGACGACTTCGTATCCGGCCGTCTTGAAGGCGGTGCTCAGGAACACGCGCAGGTGCAGTTCGTCATCGACGACGAGAACCTTCCCTCGGGTCATGCATTCTCCGGGCGGCTAGTCGGCCACCTTGTCCGGATGGTTGACGCTGGCCACGGGGCAGGGAGCGCGGAGGACCACTTCCTCCACGGTGCTGCCGAACTCGGCCTCGTCCGGATTGGAGTATTCGCGGGCGTGGTGGGCCATGACGATGAGGTCGGCCTGCTTGGCCCGCGCGTACTTCAGAATCTCGACATAGGGGGTGCCTTCCCAGATGGCCACTTCGTAGTTGTCGAAGCCGTCCATTTTGCTCAGGTACCTTTCCTTGATCTTCTGTTCGGCTTCCTTGACGCGCTGCTCGATCTCGCCCTGGGTCGGCGCCTTGCCGCCCGCGTAGGACGCGGAGAGATCGTAGGCGTGGAAGATGTAGAGCCTTGCTCCCACGGCCTCGGCGGACTTCATGGCGTACATGAAGGCGGAGTCGGAAGCCTTGGAGAAGTCCGTGGCCACCACGATGTTGGAGAAGAGCTTCCAGCAGGTGGTGCAGGGGCGCGAGATGATCGCCACGGGGCAGCGGGCGCGCTTGGCCACCTTGCGCAGGGTCTCGCCTGCCACGCCGCGGTAGCGGGTGGAGCTGACGTCCTCGGCGCGGGTGTTGGAGCCCATGATGATCAGATCGGCGTCCTCGGCGCGGGCCTGGCGCAGGATCTCGCGGTAGGGCACGCCCACGCCGGTCTCGATGCGCACGTTGACCTGGTCGGAAAGCTCCTCGTAGTAGGACTTGATCTCTTCCTTGACCAGGGCCACGTAGTTCTCGTCGTACATCTCCTCCAGCTCGCCGGTCTTCACGTCCGTGACCTGGGTGGAAAAGCCGCGGGTGGGCACGCCGAGCACGTGGAAGACCACGAGTTCGGCGTCGTATTTCATCGCCATGTCGAAGGCGACCTTGGCTGCGTTGTCGCAGGCGGGAGAGGCCGTCGTGGCGAAAAGGATCTTCTTGTAGTACATGCTACCTCCCAATTTTGCATTGCATGGGGGTTCCGTGGAAGCCCAGCTCCCAGGTGACGCCCTCGATGAACTCGAACAGGCTGTACACTGTCTCGAACTCGAAGCTGTCGACCTTGTCTCCGAGGACCACGTGCCGCAGCGGCCCCAGGCTCAGGGGCACGTCCAGCAGGTCTTCGAGCTGGATGAACCGGATTTCGGAGCGGCCTTCCGGGCCGACGCCCATGAGGGAGGTGTAGATCTCCATCCTGGGCTTGCCGGGAAAACCGATCATCTCCACGGTCCGGAACAGTTCCAGCCGGTCCGTACCCGGCGACGTGCAGCCGCTTGCGGCGGCTTTTACGGCCCGCTCGAGCAGGGTCGGAAAAAAGGCGTTCAGCTCCTGGAGCACGGGATAGCGCTCCGCCATGCGGAAGAAACTGCGCAGGGAGTAGCCGTCGGCCAGCGTCACCGCGGCGTTGAGGTGCCGCAGCGGGGTGGTTTCGACGGTCTTGCCGCCTTCGAGGAGCGCGCCGTCCGCGCGGAGTACGATGGCGTTCATTTTCCCTACCGATACAGTTCTCTTCGAAAAAAGGCCAGAGGTGTAGAACCCCTGGCCGGTCTTTCTACTCGTCCGCAGGCTTGAGATGGTCGGGAATGATGGCCATCTCGATGAGCAAGGGCTTCAGGAAGCTCCACTTGATGCCGATTTCGTACTCTTCCTCAAGGTCGCGGATGGCGTCCCAGCAGTTGTGGCAGGGGGCGATGACCAGCTCGGCGCCTGTGGCCAGGATCTGGTCGCGCTTGCACTTGAGCGCCACGTTGCGCTGCGGGCGATACTTGCCCACGCCGTTGAATCCGCCGCCGCCGCCGCAGCAGTAGTTGTGCTCGCGGTTGGGGGTCATCTCGACGAAGTAGCCGGGCTCCACCAGGTAGTCCATGATCTCGCGCACCTTGTCGGCCATGCCGTGGTTGCGGATGTAGTTGCAGGAATCCTGGTAGGTGGTCTTGACCTTGATGCGCTTGGCAGGGTCGATCTTGAGCTTGCCCGTGGTCAGGATCTCGTGGACCCATTCCGTGTAGTGGATGTAGGGCGCGGGCGGGTTTCCGTCCTTGCGTCCGGCCCAGTAGGGGCCTTCCACCACGGTGGCGCGGTGGGCGTGGCCGCACTCGGTGCCGATGACGCGCTTGGGACGCAGCCGCTCGATGGCGGCGTAGACCGTTTCCACCTGGAGCTTGCAGGCTTCCCAGTCGCCCGCGAACATGGACAGGCTGGTCTGCTCCCAGCCGGTGCTGGGCACGGTCCAGTTCTCGCCGGTGATGTGGAAGAGGATGGCCGCCTCGGCCAGGTCTTCCGGGTAGTGCTTGGGCTCGCGGGCGTTGCAGGTGTACATGATGTCCGCGTCTTCCTTGTCGACGGGGATCTCGATGCCCGGCCATTCGTCCTCGGTTTCCTCGGCCATCCACTCGCAGGTTTCGACCCAGTCTTCGCTGGTCACGTCCATCTGGGCGCGGTAGATGCGGTGCATGCCGGAGCCGATCTTCAGCTCCCACGGCACGAAGCCCTGGGAGTTGAGCAGGCCGCGCAGGTAGCCGAACATGACGCCCATGTCGATGCCGTAGGGGCAGAAGCTGCCGCAGCGGTTGCAGCAGGTGCACTTGGACCAGGCCGTGTCCATGCAGTAGCGCATGAACTCGTTGTCCACGGGGAGGTTCTTCTCGGCCCGGCGGACCATCTCGCCCAGGGTGGACTGGATCTTGTACGAGGGCACCTGCTTCGGGTCGCGCTTGTTCACGTTGTACAGGAAGCAGGAGTCCGCGCAGAGGCCGCAGTGGGCGCACATGTCCAGCCAGGTCCGGGTCCGGGACTTGAGCGTGTTCTTGAACGAGGCTTTGAGCTTATCCATGTCCACTTCGAGGGACTTCATTTCCTCGTAGTAGACCTTGCCGCCCTTGTCCGCCAGGAGAGCGTCGAGCTCCTCCTTGGTGTTGATGGGCTTTTTATTGCAGAGGGTACCTTCAGGCATGATTCATTGCTCCTCTACCGCCCTACCAGGCGAAGTTCTTCTTCTTGCCGCCACGCTTGATGCCGAAGTCCATGCCGAGCTGGGCCCGGGACAGGAAGAATCCGACGACGTGGTAGAGCTTGGTGAAGGGGATGGCCACCAGCATGATTTCGCCGCAGACGATGTGGGCCAGGAGCCAGAACTGGTAGTTCTCGGCCTGGTGCACGGCGAGGTAGCCGGTCACGAACGGCGCCACGGTGATCAGCAGCAGGACGTAGTCATACAGGGTGGTGATGATGCGCACCTCGGGCAGGGCGATGCGCCGGACGGCGATCAGCGCGGCGGCGGCGAGCATCAGCAGGGTCAGGAAGTCGGCCACGGGCATGGGCATGCTCGGCCACCAGCCGATGCCGAGCCCCTCGCGCAGCAGCACGACGTGCCCGGCCAGGAACAGGGGCACGGCCACCAGTCCCACGTGGAAGCAGAAGAACATGATCGTGAAGCCGGGCTTGGCGCGCCAGCCGTGGTTGCCGAAGGGCACCAGCCAGAACAGGATGGAGCGCAGGGCGCCCTTCATGCCGTAGGTCGGGTAGGCGGTGTAGGCCACCCGGTCGAGCTGCCAGCTCAACCCCTTGAAGTACCACACCACCCTGAAGATCAGGCCGCCCAGGCAGATCAGCACGGAGGCCCAGAGCAGTGGTCCGGTCAGCAGTTCATACATATCGAAACTCCTTGCAGGTCTGCCCGCTTATCTGACGTTCTTGTGGTTTTCCGGATCGCGGGCGACCAGGAAGCGCCACCAGCCGACGAAGCCCGCCAGGGCCAGTCCCATGAGGATGTAGACCGAGCCCTTGGTATGGGTCAGGAAGTCCTGAAGCGTGTAAAATGCGTGATCCATGGCGGCCCTCCTAGTGTTCGTCCTTGTATTCCGGATGCGTGTAGAAAATGGGCATCCGGGTGGTGATGAAGCGGAAGGTCAGGATCAGCAGCGTGACGATGAACGCGGAGATCCAGATTTCCTGCCAGCTGGGGAAGTACCGCTCGACGGCGGGAAGCTGCCAGTTGAAGGCGACCATGGAGACGTTGAAGCGGTTGACCACGATGCCGAGGACGGCCAGGAGCGCGGTCCACTTGCACAGGGCCAGGTTCCGCTCGCGCGCGCCGATGGCGTAGAGCAGGCAGGGCAGCGCCACGAAAACGCCCATTTCGACCATGAACCAGCTGCCCATGGGGGTCGCCAGGTACTTCCAGTTGTTGTCCGCGGCGATGCCGAAGACCTTGATGAAGAAGTAGCCGAGCAGCACCCAGGAGGCGGCGCGGGCAAAGCTGAACACGAAGTTGTCGTGCTCGGACAGGTAGTGGTCGTCCATCTTGTGGTGCAGCCAGCGGTGGGAGAGCGAACCCTCGAAGATGACCATGGACAGGCCGGCCACCGTGCTGGAGACGAAGAAGAACACCGGCAGGTAGCCCGAATACCACAGCGGATGCAGCTTGCTGGGGGCGATCAGGTAGAGCGCGCCGAGCGAGCTCTGGTGCATGGTGGAGAGCACCACGCCCATGATGGTCAGGGCGATGGTGGCGCTGTGCAGCAGGTTGCGCAGCTTCTTGAAGCCCAGCCACTCCAGGGCGGCCGGGGAAAACTCCAGGAAGAGCACCGAGAGGTACAGGAACACGCACAGGCCGATCTCGAAGAGGACCGAGGTCGGGCCGGACTGCACGAACAGCGGGAAGGGCAGACGCAGCGGACGGCCCACGTCGAAGTGCAGGGCGAAGACCACGAAGGCGTAGCCCAGGAACGCGGTCAGAATCGCGGGGCGCACCGCGCCGTGGTACTTCTTCAGGCCGAAGAGGTACACGGCCGAGGAGGTCACGTAGCCGCCGGCGGCCAGGGCCACGCCGCAGAGCAGGTCGAAGCCGATCCAGAGGCCCCAGGGGTTGTTGTCGTCAAGGTTGGTCACGGCGGCCAGACCTCCGGTGAAACGCATCACCGTCAGGTACAGGCCCACGGAACAGATCACGAAGGCGATCACGTTGAACGGCGTGATCAGGCTCTGTTTGGTTTCGGTGCTCATTAGGCCTCCCCGTCCTTGTCCTCGGCCTGCTCGGCCTCGGCGGCCTTCTTGGCCTCTTCAAGGGCTTTCTTCACTTCACGCTCCACGGTGGCCTCCTTGTCCTTGGCCGCCTTGTCCTGGGCCTGCTTCATGGCGGCCTGGTGCTTGGCCTCGGCCTCGGCGAGCGCGTTCTCGACGGCCTGCTTCTTGGCGGAGTCGGCGTCCTTGGCGTTGAGCTTGCTCATGCCGTAGACGCCCGTCAGCAGCACGGGCCAGAGGCCCACGACCATGGCCACGCCCGCCAGGGCGCCCTTGGTCATTTCCGGGGCGGGCTTGACGCCGAGATCGGTGCGCATGCCCAGTTCCTCGAAGGGAACGCCGGAGATGTACAGCCAGTTGGTGCCGCCCATTTCCGTCTCGCCGTAGATGGCGTCCACGTACTTGCCGGGGTTCTTGGCCATGCGCTCGCGGGCGATCTTGATCAGCTCGTCGCGCTTGCCGTAGACCAGGGCCTCCTTGGGACAGCCCTCGACGCAGCCGGGCACGGTGCGCTCGCCCGCGGCGATGTGCGGGTGGCACATGTGGCACTTGCGCACTTCCGGGGTGATGGGGTCGTCGTAGGTGTACGCCGGGATGTTGAACGGGCAGGCCATCATGCAATAGCGGCAGCCCACGCACACGCTGGCGTCGTAGGTCACGGAGCCGTCGGGGTTCTTCTTGAAGGCGCGCACGAAGCAGGCCGAGGCGCAGGCGGGTTCCTGGCAGTGGTTGCACTGGGTCTTCAGGAAGACCGGCAGGTTCGAGCCTTCGGGCTGGAACTTGTTGACCACGGTGAAGGTCTCGGCGTGGGGGCGGCGTTTTTCCTCGAGGACGGAGAGGTCGTCGAAGGGCGTATCGGGCTTGGCCAGGTTGTTGACCTTGTTGCAGGCGGCCTCGCACTGGCGGCAGCCGATGCAGCGGGTGGCGTCGAACAGCACGCCCTTGGCATCGGGGTAGCCGTCGAAATGCGCCGCCTCGGCGGGCGTGGCGGTGACGCCTGTCCCGACGGCCGCGCTCGCGACCGTGGCGCCCATGAGCCCGAGGAAGGTTCTGCGTTTCATACTCATGCTCCTCTATCGTTCTCCAGCCGAAGCGCGGCTAGTCGGTTTTCTTGTCGTGGCAGACAACGCAGGAGGTGGCGGACTGTTCCTGGCCGTTCTTCTCCAGGACCGTCATGCCCATGCTCTTGTGGCAGCCCATGCACTGGCCGTGGTAGGCGGCCTTGAGGCCGGGACGGTCGGGATTGACCGGGTCAAAGGGCTTGGCGTGGCAGCTCGCGCACTTGGGCGGAGTGGCCGAGAGCGGGCTGTTGTGGTGGCAGCCCTGGCAGACCAGCTTGTCGCCTTCGTGGAAGGCCTGGGCCAGTCCGTCCTTCTCCATGCCCTTGGTCAGAGCGAGCACGATCTTGCGGTGCGGGAACGCTGCTTCGGCGTACTGCTTGGAGATGCCGTCGATCTTCACCGTCTCGGGGATGTCTTCCACGGCCCAGGCGGTGCGGCCGGCCTTGTCGGTCTGGAGCATCATGGCGGCCACGGAAGCCTTGGCCTCGGGGGCCATCTTGCCGTCAGCGGGCAGGGTCGCGCCCTCGGGCAGCTTCTTGTGGCAGGAGGCGCAGGTGGAGTCGGCGGGACGAGCGCCCGTGTTCATCTGCGCGTGGCAGCCGGCGCACTGGGGCTTTTCCTGCTCCTGGCGGTGGCAGCCGATGCAGCTGCGCCCGGAGTCGGGCTGGTGCATGGCCTGGTCCAGGGTCACGAAATCGCCTTTCTTGTCGCCGGTCACGGTGTGGCAGGTGCCGCAGGCCGTGGTTTCCTTGTGGTGGCAGGCGCGGCAGGTGTCGTTGCGCTTCTCGTGGGCGAGGTGGTCGAAGGCCACCGGAGGCATGGCGGTCTTCAGCGCATCGGGCTGGGCGTCCTTGGCCGGGGTCGGGAAGAGCAGGGCGGTGTCGGGCTGCTTCATGGGCAGTCGCGGCAGTTCCCCGCCGACCTTCTGCAGGGCTTCGGCGTCGTGCTTGGCCGTTTCGGCCTGGCCCTCGGCGGAGTGGCAGCCGGCGCAGGTCAGGGGTCCGGTCTCCTTCTTGGCCTCGGCGAGCTCGCGGTGGCAGGACACACACGCGGCGTGGGCGGCTTCGGAAAGAGCCCTGACCTTGACGCCGTCCACTTCCGTGGGCTTGGCTTCATGGCAGGAGCGGCAGGTGGATTCCTTGCCCTTCTCGTACTTGGTTTCCTTGGCGGCGGCGTCGTAGACGTGGTGGCAGGCGCCGCAGTTCTGCTCGTCGCCCTTCACGGCGATGAGCTTGGAATCCCAGTGGCGGAAGTGCAGGACGTTGTCGAAACCGGCGGTCACGCGGGCGGCGGGCTCGGGCTTGGCGTCGTGGCAGCGGCGGCATTCGCCGTCCACGGGGCCGGTCTTCTCGCCCTTGGCGCGCAGATCCGCGTGGCAGGAAAAACAGTTGTCGTGGTAAGTGTTCTTGACGGTCTCGAAGTCGCTGTCCTCGAAGCGCATGTACTTCGTGGACATCTTGCCGTCCTTGACCTTGTGACAGGTGTCACAGCTCTTGCCGTTCTTGGCCAGAGCTTCGGTGTGCCGGTCGTGATAGAAGGTCACGGCCGGGAGTTCGAGCCCCCCCAGGGCTCCCAGTGCGTCGATCCTGACCATGTCCGTGCGCGCCTGTTCGGCGTCCGGGCCTGTCTGCTCGGTCGCTCCGGCCACCACGCAGACGCCGGTGAGCGCGACCAACAGGATCAGGAATCCAGCACAGTGCAGAAAAGTTTTCCGTTTCTCCATAGTCCCAGTCCCTCAGGTTGTTTCAACAAACAAACCCTCTGAGCTTTCTTAAAAGTAAGAAATATCAGATGGTTGATCGTGAAGTTCGGCCTTTCGGCCATGCTCCCGCCTTGCGCGGAAATAATTCCTCCGCGAGCGGTATAGAATTATTTCATACCAGTCAAGTAGGAAAGAGATTGCGAGGCCGGAAAACGGCCCAGGTTACGCTGTAAATACCCTGAATCCATCACGATTCAAAAGACAGCTCTTTGTGAAAGAGCGAACAAGCGCAGGTTCGTAACCTAATCGGTCGGAAATCTGCTGTCTTTTAGAATCATGGTGTCGGAGAATCGATTTCTCCAAAAACCGTTGATGGCCGCGAGAATTAAGACGAATTCGGATTGTCGGCTTTGCATGGCGAAATCTTGCCCTGAGGGACCGGGGAATGCGGTTCGGAATCGGCCGGAAGCAGAGGGGGAAATGGGGGGGGACAGAACTGGAATGATTCGGTTGAGGGCGTGCGCGGGGCGCGGCGGAATTTCTCGGCGCTCGCTCCAGGCGGAACCGCTGCGCTGGGTTCCGCAGGGACCGCCCGCCTGCGAAATCCCCTCCGCGCCTCCGCTGCGTCGGAGATCGGGCGAAGGGACGGGAAAAGGAGGGAAGAAGGCAGGGAGAACCATCAATGCGGCGATGCGGGGATGGAGTGTGACAGAACTGGAATGAGTCGGTTGAGGGCGTGCGCGGGGCGCGTCGGAATTTCTCGGCGCTCGCTCCAGGCGGAACCGCTGCGCTGGGTTCCGCAGGGACCGCCCGCCTGCGAAATCCCCTCCGGGCCTCCGCTGCGTCGGAGATCAAGCGAGGGGACGGGAAAAGGAGGGAAGAAGGCAGGGAGAACCAGCGATGCGACGTTGCGGGGATGGGGTGTGACGGAACAGGAATGAGTCGGCAGCTTCGTGGGGAAGGGACTGAGGGGATAAGGCCGGGAAGAGTTTTCGCTCTTGCCTTCGCTCCGGTTTGGGGTCTAGGCCGGGAGCGCGAGCCGGAAGCGCGCGCCCTTTCCCGGATTGTTTTCCAGGGCGACGTCGCCGCCGTGCTGCTCGGCGATCTTGCGCACGGTCATCAGCCCGATGCCGGTGCCCGAAGGCTTGGTGGTGCGAAACGCCGCGAACGCGTTCTGGACCGCGTCCGGGGAGAGGCCGCCGCAGGTGTCCTCGACCACGTACTCGATGCGCTCGTGGGCGTTGCCTGATGCGGGCAGGCGCTCGGTGCGCAGGGAGATTTCGCCGGAGCCTCGCGCCTCGCGGGCGTCCAGGGCGTTGGCCAGCAGGTTGAGCAAGGCCCGTTCCACGGCGTCGGGGTCGATGTTCGCGTGCTCCGGTCCGGCGGCGGGGGCGAAGCGCAGGGGCGAGCCGAGCGCCTCGGCGCGGTCGCGCAGCGCCTCGACGGCGGCGCGGGCTGGCTCGTCCGGGTCGCAGGCGCGGGGAGCCATGCGCGCGAAACGGGCATAGTTGAGCAGATCCAGGGAGAGGTTGCGGATTTTCTCCACATTGCCGCGCACCATGTCCCAGCCCTGGTGCAGATATTCGCGCTCGTCCAGCTCGATGCCCTTGCCGAGCACGAAGAGTCCGCCTTCCAGGCCGGAAGCCACGTTCTTGATGGCGTGGGAGAGGTCCGTCACGGTCTGGCCCACGGCGGCCATGCGCTCGGCGTCGAGCAGTTCGCGGGTTTTGCGTTCGACGAGCTCTTCCAGATGTTCGGTATGTTCGCGCAGCTCCGCGCGCAGGGCGATGCGCTCGAACGCGCGATCCAGGGCCACCTCCAGGGCGTCCTCGCTCACGGGCTTGGTCAGGAAGTCGGCGGCGAGACGGCGCAGGCTCTTGACGGCCAGGTCCATGTCGCCGTGTCCGGTGACCATGACGACCTCCACGTCCGGATCGCGCCGCTTCAGCTCCGCGAGCAGCTCCAGGCCGTCCATGCCGGGCATCTTGATGTCCGTGACGACCACGGGCGGCGCGTGCTCCTCGAAAAGCGCGAGAGCCTCCTCGGCGTCGGAGGCGGCGTACACGTCGTAGCCCTGGTCGCGCAGGGTCAGGCCGACCACGGTTCGGATGCCTGCCTCGTCGTCCACGAGCAGCACGCGGGGATCCCTTGGGCGCACGTTCACTCGTTCACCGTGCTTCCGGCTTGGCCGAGGTCGGGTT
The DNA here is from genome assembly GCF_000420485.1 of Paucidesulfovibrio longus DSM 6739. NCBI lineage: Bacteria > Pseudomonadati > Thermodesulfobacteriota > Desulfovibrionia > Desulfovibrionales > Desulfovibrionaceae > Paucidesulfovibrio > Paucidesulfovibrio longus. The sequence continues at coordinate 23,258 of NZ_ATVA01000011.1, forward strand.
CCTGCGGGTCGGGCAGGGGAAAGCTGAGCAGGAAAACCGCGCCCCAGTCCTTGCGCGCGGCCACGCGGATGTCGCCGCCGCAATCCTTGAGAATGCCGTAGCTGATGGACAGGCCCAGGCCCGTGCCCTTGCCGACCTTCTTGGTGGTGAAGAACGGCTCGAAAATGCGTTCGGCAATGGCCTTGGGAATGCCCGGTCCGGTGTCGGCCACCTCGACCACGGCCCGGCCGCGCTCCGTGCGCGAGGAAAGCGCGATGCGCTTGGAACCCTTGACGCGCTCCAGCTTGTCCCACTTCTCCTCTATGGCGTCGCGGGCGTTGATGAGCAGGTTGATGAAGACCTGCTCCAACCGCCCGGAATCGCCCTGGATCAGGGGCAGGTTTTCGTCAAGATCCCAATCCACCTCGATTTCCCGCAGCTTGAGCTGCTGGGAGAAGATTTCAAAGGCCCGCCGGAGCACGCGGTTCACGTCCACGGGCTCCAGGGTCATTTCCGGCTTGCGGCCGAATTCGCGCATGTGGTTGATGATCTTGGCCGCACGGTCCACGTGGCTGTTGATCTCCTCGGCCATGGTGAAGAGGATGTCCTCGCGGATGGGTTCCTGCTTGCGGATCTTGTTCATGAAGAAGCTGGACGCGGTCTTGATCACGGACAGGGGCTGGTTCAGCTCGTGGGCCACGCCCGTGGCCATCTCGCCCAGCGTGGCCATCTTGCTGGCCTGGATGAGCTGCTGTTCGGTTTCCAGGCGCTTGGTGATGTCCGACGTGGTCACGAGGAGCACCCGGCGGCCGAGGTAGTCGGACGGCGAAACGCGGATGAAGACATAGAGCGGCAGGGCGTCCGGGTCGCCGACGCGCTGCCGCGCCTGGGGGATGACCTGGGCGGCGCGGATCTTCTCCGCGTACATCTCCCTGTCTTCTTCGAGGAAAAGGTCGGCGAAGGACATGGCCAGGGCCTTTTCCCTCGCAATGCCGTAGACGGCGTGCACGGCCTCGTTGCAGTCGAGGATTTCCAGGGTTTCCGGGTCGAGCACGAAGACCGGGTTGGGAATGGTGTTGAAAATGGCCCGATACTTCTCCTCGGAGCGTTCCAGCTGTTCGGCCAGTTCCTTGCGCGGGGTGATGTCGAGGCACATTTCCATGGCGGCCACGATTTCGCCGTCGTTGTCGCGGATGGGCGACGTGGTCACGATCCAGTGGCTGCGGGAGCCGTCGCGGCTGTAGCCGTTTTCCTCGCTGACGTGGGACTTCCCGTCGGCGAAGGTGCGGGCCACGGGGCAGTCCTCGCAGGGGGCGCTGAGTCCCTTGTAGGCTTCGAAGCAGTGCTGGCCTGGTTCTGGCGCGAACTTGTCAGCGAATTCTTGGTTGTAGCTGAGCAGGCGGAAGTCCCGGTCCTGCACGGTGATGATGCAGGGCACCAGCTCGAAGAGGTTCTGGTATTCCTCCTTCTGGCGCACCAGCTCGGCGTGCTTGGCCTGGATCTGGCGGCCCATGCGGTCGATGGAGGTGGCCAGCTCGCCGACCTCGTCGTCCTGGGACACGGTCAGGCGCGGCAGTTCCTGTCCCTTGGCGATGCGCCTGGTCAGTTCCATGAGCTTGGTCACGGGCTGCTTCACGAAGGCGCGCAGGAAGAAGTACATGGCCAGGAAGGTCAGGACGAAGATGGTCACGGCCAGAAGGAAGGAGCGCTGGGAAAAACCGGCGATCTTGCGGTCCGTGCTCTCCAGAGAGAAGGTCACGTCCAGCAGGCCGAGCACTTGCTTGTCTTCGGGGTGGAAGTGGCAGGGACCGGGCGAGCAGCCCGGTTCGTTGTAGACCGGGGTCATCACGGCCAGGGCGCGGTGGCCGCCCAGCTCCACGACCCGGCTGCGCGCGTGCACGTCCACGTCCACCAGGGGCGGGTCCGTGCGGTGGCAGACGGCGCAGCCCTCGTCGTCCACGGGGATGGTCCTGTCGATTTCGTCGGTGCGGCTGGAAAATTTGATTTCCCCGCGCTTGTTCAGCACGCGGATGTGCTCGATGTCCGTCTGGCGGGCCGTGTCGTTGATGATGTTCTGGATGTCGTCGCGGGCGTTGATCATCATGGCGTAGCGGCAGCCGAGCCGGATGGTGTCCGAGAGGCGGCTGGCGCTGTCGAGCACGTGCTCCATGCTGTCGTTGGTCTGGTAGCGGATGACCAGGAACGCGCCCACGGCCATGCTCAGGAGCAATACGAGCCCGGCGGTGAAGACCACTTTGGTGAAGAGGCTGTGGCGGAAGAATCTGAACAGTCTGCGCAAGGGAATCTACCTCCGGGCGCGTCGTCCCCGTGGGGTGCTGCCTGAGCGGATCATTCCCAAGAGTATCAGAGACGTGCCGAATGCAAAAGGTGTTTTCCACCGTGCAAGGAGGAAAAGATGATGGGATTGCTTCCAATCACGGGAGGTCTTTGGTATGGAAAGCCGGGGATTGTGAGGGATACGCGCATACGGCGGTCCACAATGTTGCGCACGGAGGAGTGATGAAGCTGACGACGAGAAGCCGCTACGGTACGCGCATGGTCTTGGACATCGCCCAGCACGCTGACGAAGGCCCGGTCCGCATCGGAGACATTGCCAAGCGTCAGAAGGTTTCGGTCAAGTATCTGGAAAAACTTATTCGGGAGCTGCGTGACGCCGGACTGGTCACCAGCCGCAGGGGGCCCAAGGGCGGCCACGTGCTCGGCAGAGCCGCGGAGGACATCTCCGTGGGCGAGGTGGTGCGCGTGCTCGAAGGCAATCGCCATCTGGTGTACTGCGTGCGCGGCAAGGAAAAGTGCGAACGCAGCGAGGACTGCCTGACCCGCAAGCTCTGGCGCATCGCCAGCGAGGCCATGTTCGAAAAGCTGGACTCCATCAGCTTCGCGGATCTCGTCAACGATCAGGCCAACTGCCTGGCCGGAAGGGGCATCGGCCAGAATTCCTGAAAAAGACCCCGACCGGGGCGAAAGAGAACGGCGCGGTCCCGCAACGCATGCGGAGCCGCGCCGTTTCGCGCGTATGGTCTTGCGGCTTGCGTTCAGCCTTCCAGGCGCTCCAGGAAGACCTGCAAGCTGCCGTGATTGGTGCGTACGGCCAACTCTTTGACTTCGCTCAGGTCGATGGGCAGCTCAAAGGTGATCCTGCGGATTCCTTCGCCGGAATAGCCGTCCAGCACGCTGGCTTTGCCGTCCAGCCCCGGATTGGTCACGGCCATTTCCACGTGGAGGTTGTTGCCGCTGCGGCGGTAGTTTCCCTTCCAGATTCCGCCGCCCGTGTCCATGCCGGAGATCGCGCCGTCGTTCAGGCGGACCGTGGCTGTCCGGCTGCCGAACTGGCCCTTGTAGGCAATCTGATACGTTCCTTGAAAGTTTGCCGCCATGCCGCCTCTCGGATGGTTTTCAGACTCATTTGCGGAAAGGTACGGCAGAAAGACCCCTGTCGCAACACCGGAAGAGTATTATTTCTGCAACTTCATGAAACGAACAGCAGCAGGTTGCCGCAGGCGTCCACCTCCGCCCGCGCCCAGGGCGGAACCGCGACGGTGGAGCTGTATTCCACGACCAGGGCCGGGCCGGCAAAGGCGTTGCCGGGCAGCAACTGGTCGCGGTCCAGGACCGGCGTCTCGTGCTCCCGCCCTTCGAACACGGCTTGGACGAATCCCTTGCGCGCGGCGGCGGCCACTTTTGGCGGGCCTTCCCGGCGCGGGGCGGGCGGGGCGACTGCGGCCGGACCCACGGCGCGCAGGCGCAGGGTCACGACCTGCACGGCCCGGCCCGTCATGCGGTGGCCGTAGGCGCGTTCGTGCAGCTCCGCGAACGTCTCCGCAGGGGCGCGATCCGGTTCCAGAGGCGTTGTCAGTTCGAAGGATTGTCCGGCGTAGCGCATGTCCAGGGCGCGTTCCAGGCGCACCTGCCCGGCCTGGAAGCCTTCCAGGGCCATCTCGTCCAGGGCGCGCGCCTCCAGCGGGGCAAAGGCGCGCTCCAGCGCGGCAGGAGCAAGGTCCGCGGCGTCGTGCATGACCGTGAGCGAATAGTCCTTGACCACGTCCGCCATGAGCATGCCCAGGGCCGAAAGCAGGCCGGGATTGTTCGGCACGAGCACGCGGGGCACGCCCAGCAGGCGCGCCAGGGACGAGCAGTGCAGCCCTCCGGCGCCGCCGAACGAAAGCAGGGTGAACTCGCCGGGGTCGAAGCCCCGCTCCACGGAGATGACCCGCAGGGCGCGCTCCATGTTCGAGTCCGCCACCTGGAGGATGCCTTCGGCCAGGGCTGTTGGCGCGAGTCCGGCCTCCCGGGCCATGCGTTCCACGGCCCGGCGCGTTCGCTCCGCATCCAGGCGCATGCGCCCGCCGAGAAAATGTTCGGCGGAAAGCCGTCCGAGAAAGAGATTCGCGTCCGTGACAGTGACGCGCCCGCCCTTGCCGTAGCAGACCGGGCCGGGATCGGCGCCCGCGGACTGCGGCCCCACCACAAGGGAGCCGCCCGCGTCCAGGGAGGCGATGGAGCCGCCCCCCGCGCCCACGGTGTGGATGTCGATCATGGGCGTGCGCACCGGGTAGCCGGAGAGCGTCGTGCCGGTCGCCAGGGGCAGGCCGTTGTCGAGCAGGGCCACGTCCGTGGAGGTGCCGCCCATGTCGAAGGTCATGAGCCGGTCGAACCCGGCGGCGCGGCCCACTGCCAGCGCCCCGACCACCCCGCCCGCCGGGCCGGAAAGCACCGTGCGCACGGGCTCCTCGGCGGCCGTGGCAGCGGAGATTGTCCCGCCGTTGGACTGCATGATCCGCAGCCCCGCAGGCACGGCGGCGCGAAGATTGGCGAGATAGCGGTTCATTCTGGGGGCGACGTAGGCGTTGATCGTGGTCGTGGCCGTGCGCTCGTATTCGCGGAACTCGGCCAGGACGCGGTGGGAAAGGGACAGGGTCGCGCCGGGGCAGGTCTCCCGCAGGATTTCGGCCATGCGAAGCTCATGGGCGGGGGCGAGAAAGGAAAAGAGCAGGCAGACGGCAACGGATTCGGCTCCGCTCTCGCGCACGGCTTCGGCAGCGCGGCGCGCGGCGTCGTCGTCAAAGGGTTCGACTTCTTCTCCCGTGGAGGCGACGCGGCCCGGAATCCCGAAACGAAGATGTTCCGGCACGATGCCGGGAGAGCGGCGGTAGTGCAGGTCGTAGAGGTCGGTGCGGTTCTGCCTGCCGATGAGCAGCACGTCCTCGAAGCCCGCATTGGTGACCAGGGCCGTGACCGCGCCCTTGCGCTCCAGCACGGCATTGGTGGCCACGGTGGAGCCGTGGACCACGTCCGCGTCTAGCCCGGCGTCCAGCGCGTCCAGCCCCGCAAGGATGGCCTCGGCCGGGTCGTGGGGCGTGGAAAGCAGCTTGTGCACCCGGATTTTTCCGTTTTCGAGCAGGATGAGGTCGGTGAAGGTGCCGCCCGTGTCCGCGCCGACAATGGCCACGCTTTTCTCCTTCCATGCTTTGGGATAAAACGGGGAGGGGCTCCGCAGCGATGGAGCCGGGAGATTCCATGTATCCGAAAACGGTGGTCTTCGTCTACGGCACGCTCAAGCGGGGGCTGCGCAACCATTGCTTTCTCGAAGGCGCGGCATATCTCGGAAGGGGCCGGACCTGCGGCCGTTTCGCCCTGCATCCGGGGCCGGGATATCCGTTCGCCTCGCGCACGCTGCGGCTCTATCCGATCCAGGGCGAGGTCTACGAAGTGGATTTTCCGATTCTGGAAAAGCTGGATCGCCTGGAGGAGCATCCGCGCGAATACCGTCGCGAGTTGCTGGCCGTGGAACTGGAACGGGGCGGAGTCGTCCAGGCCTGGACCTATCTGCATCCGGGACCGTTCCTCGGCACCCTGGACCGGGGCGAGTGGAACGGCTGAATCCCCGCAAGCCGGAATCGGCGGGACCATCCGCAGCGAAAACGAGAAAATCTCTCAAGATACCTAAAGATTTTCGATAGAAGAGCCGATATCATGGGCATGGCGCTACCCATCACCCAACTTGGCTCCCTTTCCGCCTCGGCGGCGGTTTCCGCGCGCCCGGGCGCGGCGGCGCGGCAGGCCGGAAATGCAGGCGCTGAGAGCAACCCGGTAAAGGATTTGCTCAACGGCGCCTCGAGTTCCAAGAAACCGACGCTGCACGTCCGGAACACGGAGCAGCCGACGCTGACCCGCATTCATGTTTCCCGCGTATTCACCCGCGCAGCGTTGCGCGAGGCCTTCGACAACGCCGTGGGCGAAGCCATGTCCGTGTTCTATGGGCTGGGCGACGACGGAAAAATGGAATCCCGGCTGCTCTCCGGCGACGATTCGGAACAGTTCTTCAGCATGGATTCACCGGAGCAGGTCAAGCTGATGGAGAAGGTTCAGTCCGCATTGGACGACGAGCGCTTCGACGACGCAAAAAAACTGCTGACCGGTTCCATCGACCTCTTCAACAAAGACAATGCCGAGCGCTTCAAGGGGCTTGCGGAACAGGCGGGCAAGGCGTTCGAGGCGAGCCTCAAGCACAGTCTCGGACATGTGCGCATGAATTTCGGCGGCGACTTCACGGCCATGATGACCCGAAGCGCCGAGGAAGGGGGCAAGCTGGTGGAAGAAGCCCTGCGCGGAGCGCTGCTCGGCGGGGGCGATGGACTCGGCGCGTTGACCCAGGCGACCGTGGAAGGCGTGGACGCGCTGCTCTCGGACGATCGCAGGGGCTCTTGTACGACCGAGGGGCGGGCCGCCCTGCTGCGGGCCGGCGCCACAAGCAAGGAACCCGATACCGCGCTTGCCGGAGCCGGGCAGGACACGAAGGACGACGAGCCGGAAGTGACGGGAAATCTTTTGGCTGACGTCGCTTCCCTCGTGAAGCACGGCACTCTTTGGGATTCGGATACCATGACGGCCCTCAAGGATTCCGCCGATGAGATGGCGGCCCATGCCGAGTCCATGCTCAAGGACGGCATCGGGGTGCACAGCCTGCGCATCGAGTTCGACATGTGGCTGGAGTCTCCGCAAAAAAAGGAAGACGGGAAGCAGGGCCTGGATTCGCTTCTGCCGGATGTCGCGGACATGGCCGCTGAAGAGGAATCTGCGGTGATCGCAGAGGCGCAGGAAGCCGATCCGAGCCTGGGCGCGCTGGCGGGCGCGCGGGTACTTTTCGTGACTGCGGAGGCGGACGCCTTCGGCAGCGAAGCCTACAACGCCGCTTCCTCAAGATACGGCAGCTTCGGCTCCGCCTCCGCCCTTTCCGGGCTGTTGCGCGACATGCGCATATGATCGCCTCCGCCGTCAGGCCTCCTGGTCTGGCGGTTCCCGGAGCGCCCCTCTGTCCGCTGCTTCGCCGTTCCCGCCGCTTCGGCTTGATTTCCTCGCAGTTCCGGGAGTATGAAGGGACATGCGCCTCCCTGCAAACTTCCTCGCAAGCATCGTCGTGTTGTTCGCCCTGCTGATCGCGCAGGGATGCGGCCCTTCTGCACGAATGGACGCTCTGCGTCCCGCCGCCGTGCCCTTGCCGGGCGTGCGCGCCCTGGCCGTGGCCGACTTCGTCGGTCCTTACGGCGAGGAAGCCAGGCGGTGTTTCCGGGAGCGGCTCGCGGAATCGCAGCGGTTTTCCCTCGCGCCGGGAACGGAAGGCTCTTCGCCGGGGGTGGCCGTGGTCCGTGCGGAGGTCTCCAGCGGCCTGCATGATCGGCGCGGCGAAGAGAACCAAAATTTCCACGACACGATTTCCCGCGTCGTCACCGAACGGGACGGACAGGGCAACGTGATCCGCACGTACACCGAAGAGGTTCCCGTGCGCCGCGTGCGGCGTTTCGTCTACGTGGACCGCTCGGCCCGCGTGGAAGCGCGGCTGCGCGTGGAGTCCGGAAGCAGGCTGCTGGCCGAGGAGAGCGAATCCGAGAGCCTGGAGCGCCGCTACGGCGGGGTGGATTGCGACGACAAGGATTCCGACCGCTACGACGACTGCCTGCCCCTGCGACAAATGCCCCGAGAGTGCGAGGTGCTGTCCGAGCTGGCCTGCTCCGTGGGAGCGGAACTGGCGCGGCGCATTCTGCCCGAAGCATACACCGTCCACGTCTCCCTGGACGAGGACGGGGGCGATCTGGTGCGCCGGGGCGCGGAACTGGCCGACGACGATTCCTGGGCCGCGGCAGCGGCGCTGTGGCGTCAGGCTCTGGCCGCGAACCCCGGCAACGCTCCGGCCCTGTACAATCTCGGAGTGGAGCAGGAGCGGCGCGGAGCAGCGGACAACCTTCGCCAGGCGCAATCATATTATAATAGAGCCTTTGACCTCGACCCCAAGCGTCTCTATGCCGAGGGCATGGAGCGCATCGCAGGGCGCATTCGGGACGCGGAAGAGCTGGCCCGTCGGCTGGAGGGCGTGCGGTGAGCCGCTGCCCGAAGAATGCGTGAAACCGCGCGCAGGCGCAGGTCCGCAGCGGGATGACGCCGTTGCCCACAACCAAGACGATATTTTGAACAGTGATGAACAATGATGATTAATAAGCTTGGCAGAAGGCGGAAAGAGCCGTTTGCCAAGTGCGTGCGCCCGGCCGAGGCCGGGGCGCGTTCCGCGCTCCGGCGCGGCGCAAGGAGGTAGCGTGGCCCAACAGAATGCGGACCGGAAGCCGGACCTGCACCCCTTTTTCCACCCCCAGACCGTGGCCGTGGTCGGCGCGTCCGCGTCGCCGGGCAAAGTCGGCCACACGGTCCTGACCAACATGATCGGCGCGGGGTTCAAGGGCAGGCTCATTCCCGTGAACCCCAAGGGCGGGGAGATCGAGGGACTGCCCGTGGCCGCGACCATCGCCGAGCTGCCCCGGGGGCTCGACCTGGCCGTGGTGGCCGTTCCGCGCCGGTTCGTGGTCGATTCGCTGCGGGAGCTGGGTGCCTTGGGCGCCCGCTCGGCCATCGTGATCACCGCCGGGTTCAAGGAGGTCGGCAAGGAGGGCTGGTATCTGGAACAGGAGATCCGCGAGGTCTGCGCCGAACACGGCATGGCCCTGCTCGGTCCGAACTGCCTGGGCATGATCAACGCTTCCGCCGGGGTCAACGCCTCGTTCGCCGCGGGCCAGCCGAATCCCGGCAGCATCGCGTTCTTTTCCCAGTCCGGCGCGCTCTGCGTGGCCATCCTGGACTGGGCCGTGGGCGCGAACATCGGGTTTTCCAAGTTCGTCAGTCTGGGCAACAAGGCCCTGCTGGACGAGGCGGACATGCTCGAATATCTCGCGCAGGACACGGAAACCAAGGTCATCCTCGGCTACATCGAGAACGTGGAGCACGGCGAGGCGTTTTTGCGCAGCGCCGAGGCGGTCTGTCGCCAAAAGCCCGTGCTGATGATCAAGTCCGGCACCACGGCGGCCGGAGCCAAGGCGGCCAGCTCCCACACCGGAGCCATCGCCGGGTCGGACCAGGCCTACGAGGCCGCCTTCAGGAAATGCGGCATCATCCGCGTGCAGGACGTGGAAACCCTTTTCAATCTCGCCCAGGCCTTTTCCGCGCAGCCCCTGCCGCATGGGCCGAACCTAGCCATCGTCACCAACGCGGGCGGTCCCGGCATCCTGGCCGCGGACGACTGCGCCCGCTTCGGCCTGAACATGGCCCGGCCCGAACAGCGCACCGTGGAGCGGCTTCAGGCCTTCCTGCCGCCCTATGCGGGCTTCTACAACCCCTTCGACATCATCGGCGACGCGGACGCCGCGCGGTTCCGCAAGGCCCTGGAGATCGTCATCGACGATCCCATGACCCATTCCCTGCTCGTGATTCTCACGCCCACGCCCCAGGCGGACGTGGAGGCCACGGCGCGGGCCGTGGTGGAGGTCGGCCGCAGGCGCACGGACAAGCCTGTGTTCTGCTGCTTCATGGGCATGAAGGGAGTGCATGCCGGGAAACGGATTCTGGACAGCGCGGGCGTGCCCTGCTTCGAGTTTCCGGAGCCTGCCGTGCAGAGCATCAAGGCCATGTACGATCATTTCCTGCGCAGCAGGCGGGGCCTTCCAGAACCTTTTTCCATGGAGCGGGACCGGGAGCGGGCCGCCAGGGTCGTGGCCGAGGCCAGGGCCAAGGGAACGCTGGAGATCGTGGAATTCCAGGCCCAGGAATTTCTGGCCGCCTACGGCCTGCCCACGCCGCCCACGAAGCTGGCCCGCAGCTCGGACGAGGCCGTGGCCGCCGCCGAGGCCATGGGCTGGCCCGTGGTGCTCAAGATCGCCTCGCCGGACATCTCCCACAAATCCGACGTGGGCGGGGTCGCGGTCAACGTGCGCAACGCCGAAGAGGTGCGCCGGACCTTCTGGGACATCACCTCCCGCGCGGCCAAGCTGCGCCCGGAAGCCTACGTGGTCGGCTGCCTCGTGCAGCGCATGGCCCCTCCCGGAGTCAAGGAGGTCATCGTGGGCTTCAAGCGCGACGAGCAGTTCGGCCCGCTGATCATGTTCGGCCTGGGCGGCATCTACGTGGAAGTGCTCAAGGACATCGCCTTCCGGCTGGCACCGCTTTCGGCGCGGGACGCCTTCGAGATCGTGCGCGAGATCAAGTCCTACATGCTGCTCAAGGGCGTGCGCGGAGAGCAGCCCGTGAACTTCGAGGCCCTGGAGAGGATCATTCTGACCATCTCCCAGGTGGCCGTGGATTTCCCGGAAATCCTGGAGGCCGAGTTCAACCCCGTGCTTGTGGATCACGACACGGCCATCGTGGCCGACGTGCGCATGACCTTGCATTCTTGAGGTCTTTGGGGAATAGTCGCAGCGCTTGAAGCAGGAGGAATCGCAATGGTCGGCATCTACATAGGCTCCACGGCCGGATATTCCGGAAAGAATCTCGTGGCCGTGGCCCTGGGCCTGCGGCTGCAGAAGGACGGCCTCAAGGTCGGCTACATGAAGCCCGTGGGCGCCGTGCCCCATCGCGAAGGCGACAAGGTCGGCGACGAGGACGCCTTCTTCATGCTCGACGTGCTCGGCCTGGACGCGGATCCCGCCCTGGTCACGCCCGTGCTCGTGACCCGCGACTTCAAGGTCAAGGCGTTCACCGAGGGGGTGGGCGACCTCATGGGCGAGATCAAGAGCGCCTACGAAAAGCTCTCCGAGGGCATGGACGTGATGATCGTGGCCGGGTCCGGAGCCTACATGGACTCCGGAGCCTACTGCGGCGTGGAGGGGGTGCGCGTGGCCCGCGAGCTGGGCCTGAAGACTCTGCTCATCGACCGCTTCTTCGGCGAACTGCGCTACGACTCGCTTTTGCGCTCGCGCAAGCGCCTGGGCGACGACCTTGCGGGCGTGGTCTTCAACGACGTTCCCGAAGGCTACCGCGCCGAGGTGGACGAGCTGATCGTTCCCTTCCTGGAACGGCAGGGCCTGGACGTGTTCGGCGTGATCCCCTCGGATCCGGTCATGGGCGCCATCAAGGTCTCGGACCTGGCGGCCCGCCTTTCCGGCAAGGTGGTTTCCGCCCACGGCCGCGCCGACCGCGTGGTGGAGAACTTCCTCATCGGCACCATGCAGGTCGAGAATTTCATGACCCACTTCCGGCGGCACAAGAATTCCGCCATCATCGTGGGCGGCGACCGCGCCGACGTGCAGCTCGTGGCCCTGGAAGGGGCCTGCCCCTGCCTGATCCTCACGGGAAACCTCTATCCCAACGACATCATCATGACCCGGTCCGAAGTGCTGGAAACGCCGATCATCATGGTCCGCGACGACACCTACACCGTGGCCAAGAAAATGGAAGCCATCCTTTCCAGCCACAAGCTGCGGGACACCATCAAGGTCACCCACGGAACGCAGCTCGTGGGCTCGTCCCTGGACTTCCCCCGGCTGCGCGCCAAGCTCGGCATCTAGCGCGAGCCTCTGCGTTCGTCCTGCATGAGGCGGTTCCCGGATCGGGGACCGCCTTTTTGCGTTTCGGGCCGCAAGCCCCGGCAGAAGATGCGGCTGCCAATGATCGGAATGTCGTTGAAATAATCAAGGAACCTCTTCAGTAGGAAAATCGGATTCTTGTGGTTTTATTTCCGACCTAAAGCGTAGGGATTAGTAAATTTCCTTTGAAAAACTGGTTCCCTCATCGCTTTTTTTCGTGTAAACGTCTTGGGAATTTTAGCACAAAAGTCTTCGGCGTGTCCGCGCCGGGGAATTGCGCTGAGCGTGATGGGACGGCGACGCCGTCCGCGTCGATCAACGGCACATCGTATCTGGAGGCATACCATGCAGGACAGAAGTGGTTGGGATTGGGATCCCGGGAAACGGGCCGTACTGGATACGGCCGTGTGTTCCGAAGGGGTCCGTTGGATGGAGGAGTTGCACGTCAGTCCTGACGGCGAAACCGCTGCGGCCATCTGCTGCACGGACGACGCCGAGTTCGGGATTTGCGTCAACGGCGACTTCGGCGAGGATCGGTACGAAAAGGCCATCTGCCCCAAGTTCTCCCCCGACGGACAGTATACGGTCATGGTTTCCCAGGACATGGAGTGGTATCTCTCCGTGGACGGCGAGCTCTGGCCCGAAGGGTACGGATTTCTTTGGAATACCCTGTTCCGTGACGGAAACGTCGCGGTCTCCGTACAGCAGGACATGCAGTACGGCATGTGCGTGAACGGCGAGCTCTGGGAAAACCTCTACGACAACGCCAACAACTTCGCCCTGGCGCCCGACGGCAAGACCTCGGCGGCCGCCGTGCAGGTCATTTCCCTGGGACAGGCGGAGGTCTTCAAGTTCCAATCCGGCATTTTCTCGCTGGCCGTGAACAGCGAACCCTGGGACGAGATCTTCGTCAACGTCTACACCCCGGTCTTCAGCGACGACAGCGCCAGCGTGGCCTGCCAGGTGCGCCGCAGCCTCTACGACTACACCATCGCAGTGGACGGCAAGGTCTGGAACAAGAATTACAATTGCGTTTGGGAACCGGTCTTCAAGCCCGGCACCAAGGACGTTTTCGCCCCGGTCCGCATCGCGGGCAAGTGGGGCATGGCCTGCAACGCCCAGCTCGCATGGCCGAACAAGTGGACCCAGCTCTGGCAGCCCCAGTTCTCCAAGGACGGCAAAAACCTCTACGCCATCGGCGCGAACGGCTTCGGCAAGTTCACCGTGGTCAAGAACAACGCCCCCTGGGCCGTGGACTTCCCGGTGATCACGGACCTCGTGCTCTGTCCCTGCGGCGAGGGCGCGGCGGCCATCGCCAAGAAGACGAACGGCCAGTACACCATGGTCGTCAACGGCAAGGCCTGGGAAGGCGATTACGACATGATCTTCCCGGCGGTCTTCAGCCCGGACGGCGAGAAGGTCGGCTGCGTGGCCGAGAAGAACGGCAAGTACAGCATCCTCGTCAACGGCAAGCCCTGCGGCGAGTCCTACGACCGGGCCTTCACGCCCGCGTTCAGCCCGGACTCGACCAAGGTGCTGGTCAAGGGTGTCTCCGGAACCGAGTACAGCCGCAGCGTCCTCGACGCCACCGGCTTTTAACCCAAGGGGGAAACCATGCACGATATCTACAATTTCGTCGTCGGCCCCCTGGCGTGGTTCGGCTGGGGCGTCTTCATCCTCGGCTCGATCTTCAAACTCGTCTACGCCTACAACAAATTCGTCACCAAGGACGGCACTTCCGCTCCCTACATGAGCTGGAAGTACGGCCTGCGCTCCATCGGAGCCTGGCTGGTGCCCTTTAACGCCCTGGGTTGGAGAAACAACCCCCTGGTCACGGTCGTCACCTTCGTGTTCCACATCTGCCTGATCCTGGTGCCCGTCTTCCTGAGCGCGCACGCGGTGCTCTGGCAGCAGTTCTTCGGAGTGGAGTTCTTCTGGACCCTGCCGGACAACGTGGCCGACTACATGACCCTGGCCGTCATCGCGGCCTGCGTGTTCTTCGCCGTGCGGCGCCTGGCCTATCCGCGGGTCAGGTTCGTGACCGAGGCCAAGGACTGGTGGGTGCTCCTGCTGGTGGTCAGCCCGTTCATCACGGGGTTCCTGGCCTACCATCAGGTCTTCCAGTACCAGATCATGATCGTGCTGCATGTGATCACCGGCCTGGCCTGGCTGGCGCTCATCCCGTTCTCCCGTCTTGCGCACATGCTCTTCATCCTCTTCTCCAGGGCCTACATCGGCTCCGAGTTCGGTGGCGTGCGCAAGGCCAAGGACTGGTAAACCGGGCCTAAGGAGGGTTATCCCAGTGAAAGAAATCAAGTTCGACAGAAAAATCGACGACGCGGGGTTGCGCGAGGGAATCGCCAAGCTGACCCCTGAGAAGATACAGGAAACGTTCCTGCAATTCATCGAGGGCGAGACCGGAGCCAAGCTCAAGGTCTACTCCGAAACCTGCGTGCGTTGCGGCATGTGTTCCGAGGCCTGCCACTACTTCATGTCCCACGACGGCGACCCCAGCTATTCGCCCGTGGGCAAGGTCACCCAGACCATGGGCGTCCTGCTGAAGAAAAAGGGCCTCGTCGATCCGGAGTTCATCTACAAATGCGCCCAGATCGCCTACACCGAGTGCAACCTTTGCCGTCGCTGCATCCATTATTGCCCGCTCGGCATCGACACCGGCTACATCATGTCCATGGTGCGCCGCTTCTGCCATAAGCTCGGCGTGACGCCCCTGTACATCCAGGACACCGCCCATTCCCACTCCGCGACCTTCAACCAGATGTGGGTCAAGGACGACGAATGGCCGGACGCCCTGCTCTGGCAGGAGGAGGAAGCCCGCGACGAGTTCCCGAATCTGCGCGTGCCCCTGGACGTGGAAGGCGCGGACTACATGTATTCGGTCATCGCGCCGGAACCCAAGTTCCGCACCCAGCTGATCTACCAGGCCGCGGCCATCCTGCATGAGTCCGGCGTGAACTGGACCATGCCGAGCCTGCCCGGCTGGGACAACTCGGACATGGCCATGTTCACCGGCGACTTCGAGATGATGGGCCGGCTCAAGCGCGCCCACTTCGAGTGCGCCCAGAAGCTCAAGGTCAAGAAGATCGTCATGGGCGAATGCGGCCACGCGTTCCGCTCGGTCTACGACATGGGCAACCGCTGGTGCGGCTGGGACAACTACCCGGTCGAGGTCGTGCACTCCATCGAGTTCTTCGCCTACCTGCTGCGCAGCGGCAAGATCAAGATGGCCACCAAGTTCGAAGGCCCCGTGACCATTCACGATCCCTGCAACGTGATTCGCGGTCGCGGTCTGATGGACGAGCTGCGCTACGTGACCAGCGAGATCGCCACCGAGGTCATCGAGATGACCCCCAACCGCGAGCACAACTACTGCTGCTGCGCGGGCGGCGGCGTGATCAACTGCGGGCCTCCGTTCAAGAACGTCCGCATCAAGGGCAACAAGATCAAGGCCGAACAGCTCAAGCGGATGAAGGATCAGGGCGTGAACACGATCATCTCGCCGTGCCACAACTGCCACGGCGGCCTGGAAGACATCATCCATGCCTACGATCTGCACATGGAACTCAAGTTCCTGGGCGACATCATCTACGCGCACATGGAAAAGACCAAGGCCGTGGAGTAAGGAGGAACAGCCATGAAAAAACTGTATATCAGCATCGCCCTCGCGGCCCTGGCCTCGTTGCTCTGCTTCCTGCCCGCGGTGGCCCAGGACGACGTGATGACCATCGGCGGCGAAGACTATGGGTTCGTCATGCCTGAGCGCGCCCCGGTGAGCTTCACCCATACCGCGCACATGGATCTGGAAATGGTCAACGGCGAGTGCCTGCCCTGCCACCACAGCGGTGTCGAGGACGGCAAGTTCGTCGAGGGCGATCCGGCCCCGTGCAAGGACTGCCATGCGGAAAAAGACGGCGAGGTCAACCTGGCCGCCGCCTACCACACGCAGTGCATCGGCTGCCACAATGAGGCCAAGAAAGGCCCCATCACCTGCGGCGAGTGCCATGTCCAGAAGGACTTCTTCGGCATCCCGCTGAGCGGCGGCGCGGAACAATAGCGCGAATCCGGAGCGGGGCGAGCCCCATCCCCCGCTCCGATCCAACCGCGAAAACGGTCAGAGGCCGCCTTTCCCGATGCGTTGCGGGAAGGGCGGCCTCTCCTTTTGCCGCGGAGGCGAAAAAAAGCCCGCACGCCGTGAGACGTGCGGGCTTCGTCATCAGGGAGTGATGAAGCTAGCGCTTGACCAGTCCGAGCAGGAAGAGCAGGACCACGGCGCCGACCGTGGCCGTGATCAGCGAGCCGATCAATCCGCTGCCGTGAAAGCCGAGCAGGCCGAACAAAAATCCGCCGACCACAGCGCCGATGACGCCGATGATCAGGTTGCCGACCAGTCCGAAGCCGCGTCCTTTCATGATCTGTCCGGCCAGGAAGCCGGCGAGCAGTCCGATGAGCAGATACCAGATGATTCCCACGGAGACCTCCTTTTTTGGCGCTCCCCGGAACCGGGGAACCCTATCCTAAAGGATGTACCTGGAAAGGTCGCGATCTTCAACCACGTCGGCCAGGCGGCAGCGCACGTATTCGCGGTCGACGACGACCTTGCTGCCGGACTTGTCCGGAGCCTCGAAGGAAAGCTCGGAAAGCAGCTTTTCCATGATCGTGTACAGCCTGCGCGCTCCGATGTTCTCGGTGTCCTCGTTGATTTTCTCGGCGATGGCGGCCATCTCTTCCAGAGCCTCGCGCGTGAAGTCCAGCGCGACCCCCTCGGTGCCGAGAAGGGCTTTGTACTGCACGGTCAGGGCGTTTCTGGGCTCGGTGAGGATGCGGTAGAACTCGTCCTTGCCCAGGGCCTGGAGTTCCTCCCGGAGCGGGAAGCGGCCCTGAAGTTCGGGAATCAGGTCCGAGGGCTTGGCGAAATGGAAAGCGCCGGCCGCGATGAAGAGGATGTGATCGGTCTTGACCATGCCGTATTTCGTGTTGACCACGCAGCCTTCGACCACGGGGAGCAGGTCGCGCTGCACGCCCTCGCGGGAGACGTCCACGCCGCCGCCGTGCTCCTGGCGCGAGGCGACCTTGTCCAGCTCATCCAGGAAGAGGATGCCAGTCTGCTCCACGCGTTCGCGCGCCTGCTCGATGACCTTGTCCATGTCGATGAGCTTGTCGGATTCCTCCTGGATGAGCACCTCGTAGGCGTCCTTGACCTTCATCTTGCGGCGTTTCTTCTTGTTCGGGAAGAGTCGGCCCAGGGCGTCCTGCATCTGCATGCCCATGTCCTCCATGCCGGGGATGGCCATGATGCTCACGCCGGGGTCGGCCTGGCTGGAGACTTCCAGTTCCACTTCCTTGTCGTCGAGCAGGCCGTCGCGCCACATCTTGCGGAATTTCTCGCGCGTGCCCTCGTCCTTGCCGGGCAGGGGCGCGGCATCCCCTTCAGCCGGGGACATGTAGAACCCGGCACCCGCGGTCTTGGGCCGCGAACCGGGCAGGAGCAGATCCAGGAGCCGGTCTTCGGCGGCCTTTTCGGCCTTGATGCGCACGCGCTCGATCTCCTCCTTGCGGACCATGGTCACGCCGATCTCCATGAGGTCGCGGATCATGGATTCCACGTCGCGGCCCACGTAGCCCACTTCGGTGAACTTGGTGGCCTCGACCTTGAAGAAGGGGCAGCCCGTCAGGTTGGCGAGGCGGCGGGCCACCTCGGTCTTGCCGACGCCGGTGGGGCCCATGAGGATGATGTTCTTGGGCGCGATTTCGTCGCGCAGTTCCGGCTCGATCTGCTGCCTGCGCCAGCGGTTGCGCATGGCGATGGCCACAATGCGCTTGGCCGCGTCCTGTCCGATGATGTATTTGTCCAGTTCCGAGACGATCTCGCGCGGGGTCAGGTTGCTCATGATGCTTTCTCTTGGGTCTGGATGATGATGTTGTCGTTGGTGAAGACGCAGATTTCCGAGGCGATGCGCATGGCCTTTTCCGCGATCTCGCGGGCCGGGAGCTGCGTTTCGCGGGCCAGGGCGCGGGCCGCGGCCAGGGCGTAGGGTCCGCCCGAACCGATGGCGGCGAGCCCGTCGTCCGGCTCGATCACGTCGCCCGTGCCGCTGATGATGAGGATGTTCTCGGCGTCGGCGGCCAGGAGCATGGCTTCCAGGCGGCGCAGATACTTGTCCGTGCGCCAGTCTTTGGCCAGCTCCACCGCGGCGCGCACAAGATTGCCGGAAAAGCTTTCCAATTTCTTCTCGAACCGCTCGAAGAGGGTGAAGGCGTCAGCGGTCGCTCCGGCAAACCCCACGGTGACGCGGTCCTTGTAGATGGTGCGGACCTTGCGTGCGCCGTGCTTCATGACGATGTTCTGGCCGAAGGTGACCTGGCCGTCTCCGGCCACGGCGGTGCCGTGCTCGTCCTTGACCGCCAGGATGGTCGTTCCTCTGATTTCCATGTGCTCTCCTTGGGGGCGGTGAGTCGTTCGTGTCAAATGGTCACGGAGCCATGAACGTCGGGTCAGGGCTCAAAACGTGGATTCGGCGGCGCGAAGCCAGACAGCCAGGGCCTTTTCGCCGCGCAGGACCATGCGCGCCTCGCGCACGAGGCCCTGGCCCAGGCCGGAGCGGAGCGCGCAGAGAGCCACGGGGGCGGCAAGCTCCACGGGATACCCGTAGGCGCCGCAGGACAGGGCGGGGAAGGCCAGAGATCGGATGCCGTTCTGGTCGGCGATGCGAAGACAGGCGAGATAGGCGCTGCGCAGCAGCTCGGCCTCATTCTCGTGGCCGCCGCGCCAGATGGGACCGACAGCGTGGATGACGTGCCCGAAGGGCAGGTCGAAGCCCGGCGTGAGCACGGCTTCGCCCGCCTGGAGTGGACCGTTCTCGCGGACATGCTCCAGCCCGGCCCGGAGCAGCCGCGGCCCGGCGGCGCGCTGGATGGCACCGTCCACACCGCCGCCGCCCGCGAGGCGGGAATTGGCCGCGTTGACGATGGCCTCGGCATCGACCTGCAAAAGGTCGTTGTTTTCGAGTTGGAGTGTGTTTCCGGAAAAAGTCCAGGTCCGCATGGGCATTGATCTAATGCCGAATCGCGGCTTGGCAAGGGGCCGGGCTTTGAGAAATACCCAGGCTCAGAAGGTGATGTTCACCCCGAAATGCGTGGTGATGCCGCCTTCGTCCTGGTTGTAGCCGTTGCCGAAGGGGGAGAGGCTGGGGGCGTCCTCGTCGCCGGGCAGGCCGTAGGAAAAGCCCATGTAGGCGTTCCACGGGCTGACCCTGGCGGGCTGTCCGGGCTTGGCGGCATCGAAGCTGAGGATCTTGAAACCAACGAACACATTGGCCACGCTGGAAGTCGCGCTCAGCAGGGAGGCAGGCATCTCGTTGTTGCCCTGTTCCGCAATGAGGGAAAACATTTGGCTTTGAACCGTGAAGTCGCCGAGAATCTCGGAAAGGCTGTCGCGCAGAAAGGAACTGCCTTCCTCGGTGGATTCCCCCTCAGCCGGACTTGGAGCATCCATGGAGTAGGCGTCCTGCGCGCCGCTTCCGCCGGCCATGTCCAGGTGCAGACCCTGGCCTGCCAGGGCAGGAAGGCAGAAGCCGAGCTGGGCGAGCAAGGCGATCAGGATCAAAAGGCGCTGCATGGCGTTGCTCCGTTGAGGTTCAGTATTTGAATTTCAATAATACGCCCGCAGAATGGGAAAGGCAAGAGGCCGAGAATCGCGGCGGAGAGGAACCAAAAGGGCTCCGCCGAAGCGGAGCCCTTTTGGGATTTATCCGGAATTCCGGCTAGAAGGTGAAGCGGACGCCGAGGATCGTGTCGAACGAACTCAGGTCGTCCATGCCCCAGGTGTACTTCCCTTCGCTGGAGTTCTCGCTGTAGTCGACATCGCCCAGGTGCACGTAGCGGGCGTTGAAGTCGAGCACGCAGTAATCGGTGATGTCGTAGGCGACTCCGGCACCGACCTGCCAGGCGAAGTTGGTTTCGGTGAAGCTGTTGTCTTCAGGAGCGTTGCGCCAGTTGCTGCTGA
The DNA here is from genome assembly GCF_000420485.1 of Paucidesulfovibrio longus DSM 6739. Classification (NCBI taxonomy): domain Bacteria; kingdom Pseudomonadati; phylum Thermodesulfobacteriota; class Desulfovibrionia; order Desulfovibrionales; family Desulfovibrionaceae; genus Paucidesulfovibrio; species Paucidesulfovibrio longus. The sequence continues at coordinate 43,118 of NZ_ATVA01000011.1, forward strand.
AGTCCAGGTCCGCGCTGATGAAGGCCATGCCCAGTCCGGCGCCGACATAGGGGGTCCAGGCCGACCCTGTGTCGAAGTCGTAGTAGGCGTTGAGCATCAGGGTCTGGATGTTGTCGATGGACCCGGATACCGTGGCGGTGCTGCCGCCGGAAGTGGCGTTCTGGGCGTCGAAGTCGTGGTCGCTGCCGTAATAGGTGTATTCCAGCTCCGTGCGCATATCCACGCCCATGCCGGACCAGTCGTAGCCCACGGCCACCGCGCCGAGCCAGCCGTCGTCGGAGTCCCAGTTGCCCGTGGTCGCGTTGTTGGCGGTGTTGGCCTGGGGGCCGGTGAGGTCGTTGCCGTCGCCGCCCGCAAAGGAATAGCCGCCCTTGATGGCGAAGGTGTAACCGCCGTTGTCGCCGGCAAAGGCGAGCCCCGCACAGAAGGTCAGTCCCACAACCAGAATCGAAACGATCAGTTTTTTCATTTTCCCTCCCTCTCGGAATGCACGACACAAAGTTGTACGAACCTTACCTGAAGAAAAAGAAAAAAACAACATTTGGAAGAAATATCGCGTATCAGGATTGATTCAAAAATCCAAGGAGGTTGCGAGTGACTACTCCCCCTCGTCGCTGCGGACTTCGCGAATGGCGTCGGCGTATGCCTTGAATACGGACTCGCGGTCGATGAGGCCGAGGATGGTGTTGGTGTCGTCCGGAGCGACCACGGGAATCTGGTCGTAGTCCGTGTCCACGAACTTGAGCAGGGCGGTGTAGAGGTCGTAGTCGGGCCGCAGGTAGGCGCGCTTGCCCGCGAGGTCGCGGACCACGAGCAGGTCGAAGAGGGTGCGCTCGAAGAGCACGCGCCGGGCGTTGGACAGCGAGAGCAGGCCGGTGAACTCGCCTGCCGTGTTGCGCACGGGAAAGACGAGCTGGTTGGTGTTGGCGATGATGTCCGTAAGCGCCTTGAGGGTCGTGCATTCCTCCAGCGTGACCACGAGTCGCGGCTTGTAGTGGGCCTCGACCTTGAGTTCCTCGAGGATGTTGATGGTCGCGTCCATGACGTGGGCCGGGGAATCGAACTTGTTGTCCACCTGGTTTTCGTAGAGCGAGAACTTGTGGCCGAGCACGATGCACAGGGCCGAGGCGAGCATCAGCGGGGCGAGCAGGCCGTAGCCCTGGGTCAGTTCCGTGACCATGATCAGCGGGCCGATGGGCGCGTTGGCCACGCCGGCGAAGAAGGCCGCCATGCCCACGAGCACGTACCCTCCGGGCTCCCGCGCGATCTGCGGGTAGTAGTGGTGGGCCGCCTGGCCCACGAGCCCGCCGGTCATGCCGCCGACGAACAGGGCCGGGGCGAACATGCCGCCGCTCATGCCGGAGCCGATGGTCACGGAGGTGGCGATGGTCTTGCCGATGAGGATGGCCAGCATCATGCCGATGGTCATCTGGCCCATGATAGCGCCTTCGAGCCAGCCGTACCCGCCGGAGAGGAGCTGCGGATAGTACATGCCCATCAGGCCCATGAGCAGGCCGCCCACGGTGGTGGCCCACATCAGGCCGACTTTTTCCTGGAGCTTGCGGAAGACGGAATACTTCACGAAATAAAAGGTCCGCACGTAGAGCCAGCCCGTGAGCGCGCAGGCCACGGCGAGAACGGCGTAGAAGATCAGTTCGCGGGCGTCGCGGAAACTGAAGTGCGGTATCCCGAAGATGGGCTCGGTGCCGTAGAAGAGCGTGAACAGGCTGTAGGCCACCACGGAGGAAAGCACCGCGGGCAGCACGGCTTCGGCTTCGAAGTCCTCGCGGTAGATGACCTCCACGGCGGTGAGCGCGCCGCCCAGCGGGGCGCGGAAGATGGCCCCCAGGCCTCCGGCCGCGCCGGCCAGCAGCAGAATGCGCCGCTCCTTGACCGTCAGCTTGAGACGCTGGGCCAGCCAGCAGCCGATGCCCGCGCAGATTTGCGAGATCGGTCCTTCCCGGCCCGCGCTGCCGCCCGACATGATCGTTCCCACGGAGGTCAGGCCCTTGATCATCCAGGCGCGGGGCTTGAGTATGCCGCCCTGGACGTGGAACGCCTTGATCATGGCGTCGGTGCCGTCCGTGCCGCTGTCCACGCTTTCCGGGATGTAGCGCGTGATCAGCCAGCCCGTGACCAGGGCCACGAGGGTGGTTGTCACGGGAATGACCCAGAGCCGGAGCGGACCGGCCTCGCCGTGGAAGATCTCCTCCCCGGCGGGAGCGGGCAGGGTCAGGCCCGCCAGCTTGTGCTGGATGACGAACTTGCCGAATTCCACCGCGCCGAAAAAGGCCACGGCCGCAAGGCCGGAGAAAACGCCGACGACCACGCCGAGCAGCAGCCAGCGCACCGAGCTGACATGACGATAGGTGCGCAGAAAATCACGCCAGGGCCGAAGCAGGGCAAAAAGCAAATTCACGCGTTGTTCTCCGCGGGATCTTCGGGCGCTTGGCCCCGGTTGTGCGCGCTGCCGGGGCAGGTGGCGGGAAGGGCGGGCTGGGCTTCGGGCGCGGAGAGAATCGCGCGGGCCAGATGTACGTCCTCGGCGATGCGGGCCTTGAGTTCGTCCAGGCCGGAGAATTTGCGCTCGTCGCGGAGGCGCTGCACGAAGTGCACGCGGATGCGGCGACCGTAGATGTCCCCTTTGAAATCGAGAATATGGGCTTCCACGGACACGGCGTCGTTGCCGAAGGTGGGATTGGTGCCGATGTTGGCCACGGCGGGCAGGAAATGGCCGTCCAGCTCCACCCAGATGGCGTAGACCCCGCGTTTGGGTACGAGCTCGTCCACGAGTTTCAGGTTGGCTGTGGGGAATCCCAGCAGCTTTCCGCCCCGGTCCATGCCGTGGACCACCTCTCCGGCGACCTGATAGAAGCGCGAGAGCAGGGGCCGCGCCTCCCAGACCTCGCCCGCCTGGACCAGGTCGCGGATGCGCGTGGAACTGACCACGGCCCCTTCGCAGGTCACGGGATCGAGCCGGAAGACGTCGAAGCCGTATTTCCTGCCCAGGGCGCTGAGCGTGGCGAAGTCGCCGCTGCGCCCCTTGCCCATGTGGTAGTCGTAGCCGATGACCAGCTCGCGCACGTTCAGGCCGTCCACGAGGTAGGTCTTGACGAACTCCTCGGGGCTGAGGGCGGCCAGTTCGCGGGTGAAGTGGATGACCAGGGTCGCGTTGGGGCCCTGGCTTTCGATGAGTTCGAGCTTCTGGTCCGTGAGGGTGATGAAGGGCGGGGTCTGCGCTCCGACGAGCACGCGCATGGGGTGCGGGTCGAACGTGACCACGACGCTGATCGCGCCTCGGGCTTTCGCCTTGGCGCAGGTCATGCCGATGAGCTTCTGGTGGCCGAGATGGACGCCGTCAAAGTTGCCGATGGTCACCACGGATTCGGCAACAGCGTCCCGGAGGTCATTAATGGATTTTGCGACGATCATCGCCCTGATTCCGTACCGGAAAGGTTGCAAAGGCGGATTGAGTACAACATTTCGGGATGGGCATCAACCCTTGGACCCGCTGCCCGTCTGATCCGGGCCGCGCCCGTGCATCAGGTCGTCGAGTTCCTTCAGTTCCGCCTTCTGGTCCGGCGTGCGCGCCTGGGAGGCGGCTTTGTCGTAGTGGAACCGGGCCTGCTTCTCGTCCCTGGCGTAGAACGCGGAGTACGCGAGATGCAGATGGGCGTGGAAGAGGTCGCCGGATTCGCCCAGCAGCCTGCCGAGGTGGTAATGCACTTCGGAATCCTTGGGCACCTGCTTGAGCACGCGTTCCATGCTGGAAATGGCCTGGGGATATTTCTTCTGCTCGCCGAGCAGGCGGGCGTTGTAGAACAGGGTCAGCGGGTCTTCCGGATTGCGGATCAGGGCCTGCTGGAGCAGGGTCGTGGCCTTCTCGAAATTGCCCTGCGAGAAGAAGAAGCCGCCTGCCTCCCGCAGAACCAGCGGGTCGCCGCCGCCGCAGGACAGGGCCTTGTCGAATGCCTGGGCCGCTTCGGCCTGCTTCTTGACCCGCGCCAGGACCATGCCCTCGGACATGTAGTCCAGGCAGCTGAATTCCGTGGGCTTCTTGCTGGAAAAATACGCCAGGCTGGAGGTCGAGTCGGAGAGATTGCCGCGCACGAGGGCCTGCACGCGCAGGAAACGGTCGTTGTCCGCACGCTGGGCCATGAGCTTGGCGGGCAGCTCCTTGACGCGGGTGTGCAGGTAGTCGATGCGCTCGCTGAGGGCGGGGTGCGTCGAGAGGTACGAGGGCAGGCTGCTGCTGGTGGCCGCGCCCCAGCGCTTGTCGAGCATGATCTTGAAGACTTCGGCCATGGCTGCGGGATTGTAGCCCGCATTCACGAGGTAGTTCATGCCCACGTGGTCGGCCTCGACCTCGTTGGCCTTGGTGTAGACGAGAAAGGCCGTGGCCGCGCCCGCCTGGGAGGTGACCATCAGGGCCTGGCCCAGTTCGCGGGAGTTGTCGCCCCCGCCCGAGCCGAGAAACGCGCCCGCGATGAGCCCGACGTAGGCACCGAGGCTGGCCAGCTCCATGTCCTCCATGCGCTTGGCGACATGCCGCTGCGATACGTGCGCCATTTCGTGGCAGAGCACGGCCGCAAGCTCGTCCTCGGTCTCGAGGTTGAGCAGAAGGCCCGTGAGCACGTACACGTAGCCGCCGGGCACGGCAAAGGCGTTCATGGAGCCGTTGCGGATCACGGTCGTGGTCACGCGGAAGGGCTGCGGCGGCATGGCCGCCACCACCCGCTCGACGACGCTCTTGACGTAGTCGTTGATCATGGGATCTTCGACCAGCGGCATCATCTTGGTGATTTTTTCGTGGAACTCGCGTCCCATCTCGGCTTCGTCCGAGATCGTGACCTCGGTAAAGAGCGCGAGGGCCGGAGTGGCCAGGGAGAGCCAGAGCAACAGGCCGGCGGTCGCCAGGGCGATGGATTTCACAGCGAAAGGCTCCGGGGTTTGGTTGAAGTCATTGATCAAGGTAGTTCTTCCGGCGGCGGGGGTCAATGCCGTCCGCGCCTGGCGTCGAACTCGGCGCGCAGCGTCGCGTCCCCTCTCTCCTTGATGCCAGGCGATCCGCATCGCGGCAGGCAAAAAAAAAGGGGGAACGCGCTGCGTCCCCCCGTGGTCTTTCTCGTGCGGGAAAGCTATTTGTTCATCATGTCCAGGAATTCGCGGTTGTTCTTGGTGCCCTTCATGCGATCCACGATGAACTCCATGGAGTCGATGGGGTTCATGGGCGCGAGGAGCTTGCGCAGAATCCAGACGCGGTTGAGCACGGCTTCGGGCAGAAGCAGCTCTTCCTTGCGGGTGCCGGAGCGGTTCAGGTCGATGGCCGGGAAGACGCGCTTTTCGGAAAGGTGGCGGTCCAGGTAGATGTCCAGGTTGCCGGTGCCCTTGAATTCTTCGAAGATGACTTCGTCCATGCGCGAGCCGGTGTCGATGAGCGCGGTGGCGATGATGGTCAGGCTGCCGCCTTCCTCGATGTTGCGTGCGGCGCCGAAGAAGCGCTTGGGCCGCTGCATGGCGTTGGCGTCCAGGCCGCCGGAGAGCACGCGGCCGGAAGAGGGGGTCACGGCGTTGTAGGCGCGGCCAAGACGGGTGATGGAGTCGAGCAGGATGACCACGTCGCGCTTGCGTTCAACGAGGCGCTTGGCCTTCTCGATGACCATTTCCGTGACCTGGACGTGGCGCTGCGGCGGTTCGTCGAAGGTGGAGCTGACCACCTCGGCATTGACCGTGCGTTCCATGTCCGTGACCTCTTCCGGGCGCTCGTCGATGAGCAGCACGATGAGGTAGACGTCCGGATTGTTGGCGTTGATCGAGTTGGCGATGGACTGGAGCATCATGGTTTTGCCCGTGCGGGGCGGGGCCACGATCAGGCCGCGCTGCCCCTTGCCGATGGGCGCGAGCAGGTCGATGATCCGGGAGGTGTAGTTGTCGCCTCCGTTTTCCATCTTCAGGATTTCGTTGGGATAAAGCGGGGTCAGGTTGTCGAAGAGAACGAGATTTTTGGAGTTTTCAGGCGGCTCCATGCCGATGTCGCTGACGCGAAGCAGGGCGAAGTAGCGCTCTCCCTCCTTGGGGGGCCGAATTTGTCCGGAGATGACGTCGCCCTTGCGCAGGCCGAATCGGCGGATCTGCGACGGGGAGATGTAGATGTCGTCCGGGCCCGGCATGTAGCTGTACATGGGGGAGCGCAGGAAGCCGAAGCCGTCCGGCAGAACCTCGAGAACCCCTTCGCCGAAGATCTGCCCGTTGCGCGCCGCGCATTGTTGCAGGATGCCGAAGATGAGCTCTTGCTTGCGCATGCCGGAGGGGTTTTCCACCTGAAAACTGATGGCTAGGTCCATCAGCTCCTGCATGCTCTTTTGCTTGAGGTCCGTGAGATTGATTTTTTCTGGTTGTGAGTTTTTGTCTCGGCCCATAACTTTGATGAGGTTAGAGGTTCGGGAGGCGTGGATTGTGCTTTGCGTGAGTCGTTCTTCTCGCGCCGGAGATCATGCTGAAATCGCGGGCACGAATATCTACAATCCCCTCGGAGGGGAGACATGCTGTGACGGAGTGCGCTTGCATGGAGCAATTATGGACGGTGTACGCTGCGGGCGCAGCGTTGTTCCGTTCGCTTTCCTGTACGTTGGCTGAGGGCTAGTTTATCGGTTGAACCCGGCAGGGTCGGGAACTTGATTGAAGCGTTTCCATCGGACTACCCGAAAGGAAGACTGTTGACAAGGCCCGCTAATTGGTTTTCTCGACATTTTCCGCGTCCACGAGCACATCGGCGAACATCTCCTCGATCTCCACGCGGACCTCTTCCTGGTCGCGGCTGAGGGCGAAGGCCAGCTCCATGGAAACGAGGCTCATGGCCTGCTCCAGGAGGCGTCTTTCGCCGAAGGAGAGTTCCTTGTCGTTGCCGATGAGGAAGAGTTCCTTGAGCACGTAGGCCACGTCTCCGAGATCGCCGGACTTGAGCTTCTCGGAATATTCCCTGTAGCGCCGGTTCCAGTTCTGCCCGGTGTACCCGGTGAAGTCGGAGCGGTCCTTGAGGGACTCGAAGATGCTTCGTCCGGTCTGGATGTCGCAGACCGAGCGCAGGCCAACGTTCTTGGCGTTGGTCACGGGAACCATGAGCGTGACGTTGTTGCTCAGGATGCGGACGATGTAGAACTCGGCGGTAGCGCCGCCGATTTCCTGGCTTTCGATCCGCTCCACCCTGCCCACGCCCTGGGAAGGGTAGACGACCAGTTCGTTGATATGGAACACGAGATTTCGACTCCTTGGAACCGTGCAGAAACGTGGCGACAGCTTTTATGATACGCTAAAATGGACGGGGAGTCCATGCCCGGCGGACCGTTGAATTCGCCGATACGGGAGCGGCGTCGGAGTCCGCGGACGAGGAGGGGAGGCCGTTCAGGCGTCCTCGCCCGGAGTCGGTTCTTGCGATGATCGCTCGGCCTGCTCGGGCAGCGGCAGGGAGTGCAGGTGCTGGACGGCGAAGCGCGCTCCCTTGCGGGCGTAGAGGTCAAGACCCTTGACGGCTGCCTCGGTCATGGCGGCGACGAGTTTCATGTCGCTTTCCGGGAAGTTCTCCAGCACCCAGTCGCGCACCTCCCAGGATGCGGCAGGCCGCCCGACTCCGAGGCGCATGCGCCAGAAGTTCGCCGCGCCCAGATGCTCGACGATGGATTCCAGGCCGCGATGTCCGTTGGTGCTGCCGCCCTGGCGGAACTTGATCCTGCCCAGGGGCAGGTCCAGCTCGTCGTGCAGCACCACCACCCGTTCCGGCGGCAGGGCGTGCTGTCCCGCGACCTTGCTCACGGCCTTGCCGCTGAGGTTCATGTAGGTCATGGGCTTGAGCAGCAGGTGGGGCGCGCCGGCCAGATGCAGGGACCAGAGGTGCAGGTCCGGGGTTTCCGCGAGCTTTTCCAGGCGCATGCTCTTGCGCTGCGCGCCGAGTTCCAGCAGCTTGTCTGCAACGAAAAAGCCGAAATTATGCCGTGTGGCGGCATATTCGGGACCGGGATTGCCCAGGCAGGCGATCAGGGCCTTATATTCCATGCCGGGTATCTCCGTTGCGTACGCGATGGGCAAGGCAAAAGGCCCCGGACGGTTCTTTCCGTCCGGGGCCGGCAAATCCGGGGGCGGAAAAGGCTGCTATTCAGCTTCCTCTTCGTCTTCTTCGTCCTCGCCGTCGGAGATGGGCACCACGCCCAGAACGGCGAAGTTCTCATCGAACACGGCGGAGACGCCTTCGGGCAGCTGAATCTCTTCGACATAGACGTGGTCGTTGACGTCCATCTCGGTGATGTCGATTTCAATGTGCTCGGGAATGTCGAGCGGCTTGCAGATGACCTCGATGTGGTCGCGGAACATCTCCAGCTTGCCGCCGAGCTTGAGGCCCTTGGCGGTGCCCACGGTGGTCACGTTGACGTTGACCTTGATGTCCTTGTCCAGGTCCACGCCGAAGAAGTCCACGTGGGTCAGCACGGGGCGGACGGGGTCGTGCTTGAGGCGCCAGATCAGGGCGGGCAGGGTTTCGGCCTTGCCGCCGCGGTCGATGATCAGGTGGAAGACCTGGGCGCCGCCGACCTTCTCGTAGACCTTGCGCAGGGGCACTTCGGCGACCTGAACCATGATGTTGGCGCCGTGCTGATCGTAGTACACGCCGGGGACGATGCCCTGCATGCGCAGACGGCGGTTCGGGCCTTTGCCCGTGGCGGTGCGCTCGTTGACGGTCAGCTTGAGAATGTCTTTAGCCATGAGTTTGCTCCTTGTTTGCCCTGGCCGCCACCCATTGACGGACGGGCGTGTGTTAGACGAAAAGCACGCTTACCGAGCTTTCCGTATGGATGTTGTTGATGGCCTTGGCCAGCAGGCTGGCCACGGAGAGAACTTCGATCTTGGAACAGGCCTTGGCCTCGGCGCGCAGCGGAATCGTGTCGGTGACGAGCACCTTGGTGAACACGGATTCCTCGATGCGCTGGATGGCCGGGCCGGAAAGCACGGGGTGCGTGGCGCAGGCCACGACCTGCTTGGCTCCGTGGTCCATGAGCACGTTGGCTCCGGCGCACATGGTTCCGGCGGTGTCGATCATGTCGTCGATGATGATGGCGACCTTGTCCTTGACGTCGCCGATGACGTGCATGGCCTGGGCCTGGTTGGGCTTGTCGCGGCGCTTGTCGATGATGGCCAGCCCCGCGCCGAGATGCTTGGCGAAGGCGCGGGCGCGTTCCACGCCGCCGGCGTCCGGGGAAATGATCACGGGCTCGTCGTCGATCTTCTTGAGATAGTCGAGGAGCACGGGCGCGGCGTAGAGGTTGTCCACCGGGCAGTTGAAGAAGCCCTGGATCTGCCCGGCGTGCAGGTCGATGGTCACGATGCGGTTCATGCCCGCCGTGGTGAGGAAGTCGGCCACGAGCTTCGCGCTGATGGGCGCGCGCGGCGCGACCTTGCGGTCCTGCCGGGCGTAGCCGTAGTAGGGCACCACCGCGGTGACGCGGTTGGCGCTGGCGCGCTTGAGCGCATCGAGGATGATGCACAGCTCCATGAGGTGAAAGTTCACCGGCGTGCAGGTCGGCTGGATGACGAAGACGTCGTCGCCGCGCACGTTGTCGCCGATTTCGATGCGGATCTCCCCGTCGCTGAACTGCTCGCGCAGCATCGGGCAGAGACGGGTTCCGAGATGTTCGCAAATGTCTTCGGCCAGCTTGCTGTTGGCCGAACCGGAAATGATCTTCAATTCACCCTGCATCGGGGACATGGCATCAACCCCTGGATAGGTTATGGCTGGGGTGGTAGGACTCGAACCCACGGATGACGGGACCAAAACCCGTTGCCTTACCAGCTTGGCTACACCCCAGGATCAGTACGTATGGATATAGAACGGAATACCTTCCGCTTCAAGGAGAGACGCCGAATCGTCAACAGTTCCCCGCTGGCGGTAGAGGGCGAAAATCCCGGCTCCGCTTCCGCTCATGGCCGCACCCGCAGCGCCTGCGGCCAGCAGACTTTCCTTGATCTGCCGAAGCTGCGGAAATGCACGGAAGACGATGTCTTCAAAGTCGTTGTGCAAGACCGGACCAGATTCGGAACCCGGACTTTTATTATCCAAATACGGGGTTGTCAAGGCTTGCGGGGCGGGGTTTCGCCGATCCCATTCCGCATAGGCCCAGGCCGTGTTCACGTGGACGGGCGGACAGGCCAGAAGCAGCGTGAATCCGGATAGATCCACGTCCGCGGGGGTGAGCCGCTCGCCGATGCCAGCGGCCCTGGCCGCGGGGGCGTCGATGAGGAAGAAGGGCACGTCCGCGCCGAGGGAGGCGCCCAGTTCGATCAGTGCCTCGCGGCCGAGCGCGCGGCTTCCCGCAAGGGAGTTCAGGTGGCGGAGCATGGCGCCCGCGTCGGAACTGCCGCCGCCCAGGCCCATGCCTTGGGGAATGCGCTTTTCCACGGCCACGTGCAGGCCGGGGCGGAAGCCCGTGGACTGGGCGTAGGCGTCCCAGGCCTTTCGGATGATGTTCTTCTCCGGAGCGAGGCCGGGGATGTCGCAGTCCAGAACCAGCCCGGCCTTCTCGTCCAGGGGGGAGACGGAGAGGATGTCGGCTGGGGCGTGCAGTTTCAGGAAAAGGGTGTCCAGCTCATGGAAGCCGTCGGCTCGGACGCCCTCGATGTGCAGGTTCAGATTGATCTTGGCCGGGGCCGTGAGCCGGGTCGGAAGGAGCATGTCGCTTTCGTTGGCTGCGGTTCATGAAAACGGGGGGCCTTGCGGCCCCCCGTGCTGGTCGGTCTATTCGCTCGCCACCGGGACGGTGACGAAGAAGTTGCGGGTTCCGCGCCGCACGAGCAGCAGGGCCGGACGGTTGCCGGAAGACTCCACGGCCTTGAGGAATTCGTCCACGCTGTTCACGGGGGTCTGGTTGACCTCGAGGATCACGTCGCCGCGGGAAAGGCCCTGGGTCGCCGCCGGGGAACCGGGCTGCACGTTGGTCACGAGCAGGCCGCGCGTCTTCTCCATGCCGAGCTGCTTGGCCTCGGCTTCCTGAAGGGGACGCAGGAACACGCCGAGCTTGGTTGCGGGCTCGACCTGGGATTCGGGCTGGCCGTTCTGGGCCTTGGCCATGTTGTCCGCGCGCTCTTCCAGGGTCACGGTCACGGTCTTGGACTCGCCCTTGCGCAGCAGGCCCACCTCGGTCTTGTCGCCGGGCAGCATGCCCGCGATGACGCGCGCGAGCGCATGCATGTCGGCCACGTCGTGCCCGTCCACGGAAACGATCACGTCGCCGGGCTTGATGCCGGCCTTGTCCGCGGGGTTGCCCGCGAAGACATCGGCCACGAGCACTCCCTTGGCCTCGTCGAGACCGAGCGCCTTGGCCATGTCGTCGTCCACGTCCTGCATCTGGATGCCGAGCCAGCCGCGGTGCACGGTTTCACCCTTCTTGAGCTGGGCGATGACCTTCTGGGCCATGTTGCTCGGAATGGCGAAGCCCAGGCCCTGGCCGGAGGGGATGATGGCGGAGTTGATGCCCACGACCCTGCCGCTGGTGTCCAGCAGCGGACCGCCGGAGTTGCCGGGGTTGATGCTGGCGTCGGTCTGCAGGAAGTTGTCGAAGGGGCCGGCGCCGATGACGCGGCCCGTGGCCGAGATGATGCCCGCGGTCACGGTGTTGCTCAGGCCGAAGGGGTTGCCGATGGCCAGGGCCCACTGGCCCACGCGGACCTTGTCCGAGTCGGCGAATTCAAGCGTGGGCAGATCCTTGGCCTCGATCTTGACCAGGGCGATGTCCGTTTCCGGGTCCGCGCCCACGACCTTGGCGTCGTATTCCTTGCCGCTTTGCAGCTTCACCGAGATGGTGTCCGCGCCTTCGACCACGTGGTTGTTGGTCACGATGAAGCCGTCGGTGCTGATGATGAAGCCGGAGCCGAGGGAGCTCTGCTCGCGCGGCTGCTGCCGGAAGGGGGCGGGCATGCGCGGGTCGTTGAAGAATTGCTCGAAGAACTCGTCCAGGGGGGTGCGCTGGCCCTGTGGGCCGAAGCGGAAGGCTTGTCCTCCCTGCACGGTTTTGGTGATGGAGACGTTGACCACCGCCTTTCCGGCCTTTTCGGCCAGGTTGGCGAAGTCGGGCAGGGCGGCCTGCGAGCCGGCCTCGGACAGGAAGGGGAAGCCTGCCTGGGCCTGCATCGGGACAGCCAATGCCAGGAAAAGGACGAGGATCGAAAATGACTTTTTGAATGAAAACATGGGATCTCCTTCGTTTCCGCGTACGTGGGGATGACGAAGCGTGGCGGGAACAAAGAGGAGTATAAAACGTTTCCGAGGGATGTAAATAGGAAGGGCCGGAAAAATCCCTTCCGCGCGGGGGGGGCGGCGGGCCGGGCAGCCGCGCGGGCGGCGGCTTGCGGGCCGATCGGCAGGATTTTCCTTGAACCTCGCGCGCGAATGACGTACGTTGCACGTCCCGCAATCGCGGAGCCCCCGTAGCTCAGATGGATAGAGCGACCGCCTCCTAAGCGGTAGGCCGTGCGTTCGAATCGCGCCGGGGGCACCATCCGGAAAGAAAGAGGCCTGCAAGGAAACTTGCAGGCCTCTCTTTTTTGTCCGGGGAGAATGGCGGATACGACAAGGGCCCGCACACCATGTGCGGGCCCGGTCCGTGTCCGGGCGTCGTTCACTCGCCCGCGTCAGGAGGAGTCGATGTTCGAAGTCCGTTGCGCGGTATTTCTCCCATCTTCCTGAACTATTTTGTAAATCTTATTCCAGGTTCTCCCAGTCCAGCACGACCTTGCCGCTCTGGCCGGAGCGCATGACCTCGAAGCCCTCGGCGAAGCGCGAGGCCGGGAAGCGGTGGGTGATGGCCTCGCTCACGTCGAGTCCGCTCTGGAGCATGGTGGCCATCTTGTACCAGGTCTCGAACATCTCGCGGCCGTAGATGCCCTTGAGCTTGAGGCCCTTGAAGACCACCTGGTTCCAGTCGATGGCCGTCTCCTCGGGCAGGATGCCGAGCAGGGCGACCTTGCCGCCGTAGTTCATGCCCGCGAGCATCTGGCGGAAAGCCGAAGGATTGCCGGACATTTCCAGGCCCACGTCGAAGCCCTCGACCATGCCCAGTTCGGCCATGACCTGCTTGAGGTTCTCGCGGGTGACGTTCACGGCGCGTGTCGCGCCCAGGCGCTGGGCCAGTCCGAGGCGGTAGTCGTTCACGTCGGTGATGACCACGTGGCGCGCGCCCGCGTAGCGGGCGATGGCCGCGGCCATCATGCCGATGGGGCCGGCTCCGGTGATGAGCACGTCCTCGCCCACGAGGTCGAAGGAGAGGGCCGTGTGCGTGGCGTTGCCCAGGGGGTCGAGAATCGCGCCGAGCTCGTCGGTGACGGCCGAAGGCAGCTTGAAGACGTTGGAGGCCGGAACGCTGACGTACTCGGCGAAGCAGCCGGGACGGTTCACGCCCACGCCCACGGTGTTGCGGCAGAGGTGGCGCTTGCCCGCGCGGCAGTTGCGGCAGTGTCCGCAGGTGACGTGGCCCTCGGCGGAAACGCGGTCGCCTTTGTTCAGTCCGCGCACCTCGCCGCCCACGCTCACGATTTCGCCGGAAAACTCGTGGCCCACGGCCATGGGCACGGGAATGGTCTGCTGCGCCCACTTGTCCCAGTTGAAGATGTGCACGTCCGTGCCGCAGATGGCGGTCTTGCGGACCTTGATGAGCACGTCGTTGTGCCCGCATTCGGGCACGGGAATCTCTTCCAGCCAGATGCCGGGCTCGGGCCGGCTCTTGACCAGGGCTTTCATGGTCGCGGGGAGGGAAATGTTCTCGCTCACGTTTGGTCTTCCTTGGGTTGCGCTGCGAATCAGCCGATGACGCCCATATCCCGGCCGACCTTGACGAAGGCGGCCACGGCCGTGCGGACCTGCTCCAGGCTGTGTCCGGCGCTCATCTGCGTGCGGATGCGGGCCTTGCCCTGCGGCACCACCGGGAAGCTGAAGCCGATGACGTAGACGCCTTCGTCCAGCAGCCGGGCGGCCATTTCCTGGGCCACGCGCGCGTCGCCGAGCATGACCGGAATGATCGGGTGCTCGCCGGGCACGAGATCGAACCCGGCTTCGGTCATGCCCGCGCGGAACGCGGCGCTGTTTTCGCGCAGCCGTTCGCGCAGGTCCGCCAGTCCCTCGATCATGTCCAGAGCCTCGATGGAGGCCGCCGCGATGGACGGGCAGAGCGTGTTGGAAAACAGATAGGGTCGGGAGCGCTGGCGCAGCCATTCGACGATTTCCCCGCGGCCCGAAGTGTAGCCGCCGGAAGCGCCGCCCAGGGCCTTGCCCAGGGTGCCGGTGAGGATGTCCACGCGGCCCATGACCCCGCAGTGCTCGTGGCTGCCCTTGCCGTTTTCGCCCAGAAAGCCCGTGGCGTGGGAATCGTCCACCATGGTCAGAGCGCCGTACTTCTCGGCCAGGTCGCAGATGCTTTTCAGGTCGGCCACGATGCCGTCCATGGAGAACACGCCGTCCGTGACGATGAGCTTGTGGCGGCAGTCCGAGGCGGCCTGGAGCTGGGCTTCCAGGTCGGCCATGTCGTTGTTGGCGTAGCGCAGACGCCGGGCCTTGCAGAGCCGGACGCCGTCGATGATGGAGGCGTGGTTGAGCGCGTCGGAGATGACCGCGTCCTCGGGGCCGAGCAGCGTCTCGAAGAGGCCGCCGTTGGCGTCGAAGCAGGAGCCGTAGAGGATGGTGTCCTCGGTGCCGAGGAATTCGGTGAGCCGCTCTTCCAGGCGCTTGTGCACGGCCTGGGTGCCGCAGATGAAGCGCACCGAGGCCATGCCGTAGCCGCAGTCGTCCAGGGCGGCCTTGGCCGCGCTCACGAGACGCGGATGGTTGGCCAGGCCGAGATAATTGTTGGCGCAAAAGTTGAGAACCCGCGTGCCGTCGGCAAGGGCGATGCTCGCCTGCTGGGGCGAATGGATGACCCTTTCGGCCTTGTAGTGGCCGGTTTCCCGCAATTCACGCGTCTGATCCGCCAACATGGCGAGCAAAGGATGCTGCATCGTAATTTCTCCTGGACAGGCATTGTGCTCGATCGAGAGGGAAACCGACATTATTTTTCTTGTCAAGAAAAAAAACTATGGATAAATTGCTCGTATCGCATCCAAGATGGGGCGGAAACAGACGCGGCGCGTTTGCGGGAGAATGATCTTCGGCGCGTACGCGTTCGAGGGAGCAAAATGGAAAAACCGCTGAACCTGGATCATATCGACAGGGCGATCATCGAGGAATTGCAGCGCGACGGCCGCGCCTCCTACAAGAGCATCGCCCGCAAGCTCGGCGTGTCGGACGGCACGGTCCGCCTGCGCACCGAGCGGATGATGGAATGCGGCTACCTGCGCATCTCCGCGTCGGTGAACCCGCTCTACTTCGAAAACACGCTCACCGCGGTCATCGGCATCAACCTGGAAAAGAAGGTGGACCGCGACATCATGGACCGCGTGTCCCGGTGCAGCGGCGTGCAGTCCGTGATTAACGTCACGGGCCGCTACGATCTCATGGTCGAGCTGTCCGTGTCCTCGCGCTCCAACCTCAAGCGCTTTCTCGTGGACGACCTTCAAGCCCTGGGCGGGGTGGTTTCCACCGAAACCTATCTCTACCTCGAAGCGATCAACAAGTGGGTGGAGCACAGGGAGCGGACCGGGGACTGATCCGGTTTCGGCCTTTCCGTCCGCTTCGTTCGGCTTGCGCCCCGTTTCGATCAAGGATTTCGACCGTCTTTGCTCCGGCGCGATCGCGTCGGAAGCGAACCGCTCTGCCCGGCCCGTTTCAGGGCGGCGACGGAGCTTTACGCAGGCCCGGCTCCGGGCTACACCAGACCATGCACTACACCAAGACCTGCTGTACACGGCACTGCGGCAACGGCTGCGCCCTGCTGGCGGCCTACGACGGCCAGCGCCTGCACGTCAAGGGCGACCCCGACCATCCGGCCACGCGCGGCCTGGTCTGCGGCAAGACCGCGCGCTTCGGCGAGCGCCTGCACGCGGCGGACAGGATCACCCGGCCCCTGCTGCGCGAGGGCGGGAACCTGCGGGAAATCTCCTGGGATGCGGCCCTGGATCTCGCCGCGCAGCGCATCCAGGCGTTGCGGGCCGTTCCCGAACGCATGCTGCACGTGTTCTACGTGGCTTCCTACGGCGTGCTCTTCCGCGCGTCCTCCTATCTTTTCGGGCGGCTCGGAGCGGCGGCCACTTCGGGGGATTATTGCCTGGATGCGGGCATCGAGGCTCAAATCCTGGATTTCGGGGTGCTCACCGAGCCGGAACTGGACGATCTGGCCTTGTCCCGGCGCATCGTCAACTGGGGGCGCAATCTCGATGCCGAGGGCATGTTCGCGGGGCGCTGCGTGCGGGAGGCCCGCAGGCGCGGCGCCTCCGTGCTGGCCGTCACCCCCGGCGACCCCGGCTACGAGTCCTTTGCCGACCGCATCGTGACCATCCGGCCGGGCATGGACCGCTTCCTGGCTCTGGCCGTGCTGCGCATCCTGGAACGGCGCGGCGCGCTTTCGCAGGACGCGCTCCGGGCCGTTTCCGGGTTCGGCTGCTTTCAGAAGGTGCTGCACGCCCATTCCCAGGAGGAGCTGCTCGCGGCCTGCGGCGTGGCCGCGGCGGACGCGCAAGCCCTGGCCGAGGCGTATGCCGACGGCCCCTGCGCGTCGATTCTGGGCCGGGGGGCGCAGCGCTATCGCTTCGGCGGGGAGAACGTGCGCTTCATAGACGCCCTGGCCCTGCTTTCCGGGAACATGGGCCTGCCCGGCGGCGGGACGTATTTCAGCTCCGGCGACCGGGGGCACATCGATTATTCCTGGTTCAAGCGGCCCGAAGCGCCGCCTCGCACGCTGCCCGTGCACGACCTGGGCCGGGCTCTGGAAAGGGCGGAAGCTCAGGGCGAACCCGTGGAGCTGGTCTGGATCGAGGGCACCAACGCCGTCAGCCAGGCGCCGGATAGCGCGCGGCTCGCCGGGGCGCTGCGAAAACCCTTTGTCGTGGCGGTGGAGGCGTTCATGAACGACACCGCGGAAATCGCGGACCTGATCCTGCCTCCCGCGCTGATGCTGGAATGGGAGGACGTGACGCGCTGCTCTTCCCATGGCTGGGTGCATCATTCCGCCAAGGTGCTCGAGCCGCCGGAGGGCTGCCTTTCCAATTTCGAAATATCCCGGCAGGTGGCCCGGCGTCTGACCCCGCCCCTGGAATTTCCGACTGCCGAGGAGGTCATGGAAGGCGCTCTGGACGCGCCCAACCTGAAGACCTCCTTGGCGGAGCTGCGCGAACGGACCTGGCTTCCCTCGCCGCCGAGGCCGACGCCCTTTGCGGGCCTGCGTTTCGGCCATGCGGACGGCAAGGCCCGGCTGCCCGAAACCCTGCATGACGAGCCCGCGCCTCCGACGGGATATCCCCTGCGGCTCCTGACCCTCGTGAACAAGGCGCACCTGCTGTCGCAGATACCGGAGTCCGTGCAGCGCGAGCGCCCCTGCCTGGTGCGCATATCCCCGGACAGCCCTTCCCTGTCCGGGCTGGACATGGATCGGCCCGTGCGGCTGGTCACGGAGCAGGGGAGCCTGCCCGTGCAGTTGGAGCTGCTGCCGGGCCTGCACCCGGAGGCGGTTCTGGCCGAGCGCGGCGGCTGGATGAAATGCGGACGGGGAATCAACGCGCTGATCGGGCCGCACGAAGCCGACCTCGCCGGGCAGTGCGCGTATTATGCGCAGTTCTGCCGCCTGGAGAATTCTCCGGGCTAGCGCCGCCATCCGCAAACGGGAAAACCGCCCCGCACATCTCGTCGTGTGCGGGGCGGTTTCGCGTTGGGAGGGTTGCGTGCCGGGCGGGCTATTCCCCGGCCAGGTCCACGCAAAGGATGCGCGCTTCGCCGGAGTCGTCCACGAAGACCGTGGAGATCGTGATGCAGCGGTTGCCGGAGGCCAGCGAGAGGTACGGCTCGGTGGTGAAGCGGCTCAGGCCGGAGCGCAGCGGCAGGAAGTATTCCTTGCAGGAGTGGTCCGTGCCGCGCACGGCCGGTTCGTAGAGCATGCGGCGGCTCTTTTGCAGCCGATCCGGGCGGCAGAGCGTGTCGGAAATCTGCGTTCCGTGCATGTCCAGGACGTAGAGGCATTCGATCTGCGGATCATCCTCCATGCAGGCGATCAGCCGCTGCTCCAGCGTGCGCTCCAGCGAGTCCGGCCCGGAACCCCTGGCCAGTTGCGCGCAGATGCGCTCCACCAGGGTGTGGAAGTGCGAGTGCCGGATTTTTTCCGCATTGTAGCGCTGGATGCTGCTGCGCTTGTGCAGGTCGGCCACCTGGGTCAGGGCCGACACCGCGTCGGGCCAGCCGCCCGTGTCCGGCGCGGGCCTGCCGAAATGATAGCCCTGAAAGACGTCCACCCCGCATTCCAGGAGGGTCAGCGCTTCCTCCACGCGCTCCACGCCCTCGCCGAGCACGAGGCAGCCCGTGCGCGAAGCCAGGCGCACGAAGCTCTTGACCACTTCCTGCTTGTGGAAGTGGCGGTCGATGCGGCTGATCAGGGAACGGTCCAGCTTGATCATGTCCGGCTGGAGCAGGGGGATGCGGTCGAGGTTGGAGTGTCCGGCCCCGAAGTCGTCCAGGGCGATGACGAAGCCGCGGCGCTTGTAGTCCAGCACGAATTCCATGAGCGCGAGAGCGCTTCCCGCCTGGGATTCGATGATCTCGATGGCCACGTTTTCCGGGGGAATGCCCGCCTCGCTGACCTGCCTGTCCAGCACGCGCGAATGCACGCTGGTGGAATCGATGACCGAGGCGTCCACGTTGATGGCGAGCACCAGGCCGGGATTGCGGTCGTAGAGGGGACGGAAGGCGGCCAGGGCTTCCTGGCGGCAGCGGCGGTCCAGCTCGAGCCGCAGGCCGGGGTTTTGCGCCGCCGCGAAAAGATCGCCGGGGGGGATGGGCTTGCCCGTGGCGGAATCCGTGGCCCGGCAAAGCGCCTCCACTCCGAAGACCGAACCCCGTCGCAGGGAGACCAGAGGCTGGAAGTGGATTTCGATGCCGTCGGAGTCGAGCACTCCGCGAACCAGCTCGGCGTCGAGGCAGAACATGGCGGCTCCTGGAGGGGCTGGGTGTGGAATGAAAAAGGCCGGGACGAAAAGTCCGTCCCGGCCTCTGGTTGCACTTTCTCTCCGCTAGGCCAGGATGTTTTCCTCGCCGGTGCGGATGCGCACGGCCTTGGCCACGTCCAGGACGAAGACCACGCCGTCGCCTTCCTTGCCGGTCTGCGCGGATTCGCGGATCACGGCCACGGCCACGTCGGCCTTGTCGCTGGGCAGGCCCAGCTCGATGCGGACTTTCTTGAGCAGATTCACTTCCATGACCACGCCGCGGTAGGTTTCGGTGAATCCCTTCTGACGACCGGACCCCAGGATGTTGGTCACGGAGATGGAGTAGAACCCCTCGGCGTAGAGCGCCTGCTTGACCAGGCTCAGCTGTTCGGGGCGGATATAGGCGATTACGAGCTTCATTATTGATGTCCTCCTTGTTGGCTTCGTTAGTCTGCGCCGTTTACTCGACCGTGAAGACCTGGAAGCCGTTGTAGGCCTCGGAGCCGTGCTCGGAGATATCCAGACCCTTGCGTTCTTCCTCGGGGCTGACGCGCACTCCGAAGATGGCCTTGACGATGGAGAAGGTCAGGTAGCCCATGCCGAAGGCCCAGACGAAGAAGGCGGCCACGCCCACGGCCTGCACGCCGAGCTGGGCCGCGCCGCCGCCGTAGAAGAGGCCGCCGTCCACGTTGAACAGACCGCAGGCCAGGGTGCCCCAGGCGCCGCAGACGCCGTGCACGGACACCGCGCCGACCGGGTCGTCGATCTTGAGAACCTTGTCGATGAAGTCGACGGACAGGACGACCAGCACGCCGGCGATCAGGCCGATGACGATGGACGCGGCCGGGGTTACCGTGGCGCAGGGCGCGGTGATGCCCACCAGGCCCGCCAGGGCGCCGTTCATGCTCATGGACATGTCGGGCTTGCCGTAGCGCAGCCAGGAGAAGATCAGGGCCGCAAGGGAGCCGCCGCAGCCGGCCAGGGAAGTGTTCATGGCGATCAGGCCGATGGAGCTGTCCGCGGTGGTGGTGGAGCCGGGGTTGAAGCCGAACCAGCCGAACCAGAGGATGAACACGCCGAGCGCGGCCAGGGGAATGTTGTGGCCGGGAATGGCGCGGGCCTTGCCGTCCTCGCTGTACTTGCCCAGACGGGGACCGACCACGATGGCGCCGGCCAGAGCGACCCAGCCGCCCACGGAGTGGACCACGGAGGAGCCGGCGAAGTCGCAGAAGGCCACGGAGAAGGTGGACTCAAGCCAGCCCGCGTCGCCGAAGAGGCTGCCCCAGGCCCAGTGGCCGGAGATGGGGTAGATCAGGCCGGTGACGATGCAGGAAACGATGATGTAGGAGCCGAACTTGGTGCGCTCGGCGATGCCGCCCGAAACGATGGTGGCCGAGGTGGCCGCGAACACGGACTGGAAGAACCAGAAGGTGTAGGCCCAGGGCAGGTCGGCCTCTTCCACGCCGCCGAGGGCGAAGTGCGAGAAGCCGACGTACTCGGAGCCCAGGCCGAACATCAGGCCGAAGCCGAAGAGATAGAAGATGATCTGCCCGGCGCCGAAGTCCAGGAAGTTCTTCATCATGATGTTGCCGGCGCTTTTGGCGCGGGTGAAGCCGCACTCGACGCACGCGAATCCGGCCTGCATGAACATGACCAGGATGGCCGCGATGAGCGTCCAAAGAATGTTGGCGTTGTCCTGAGTGAGCATTTCAGGGGCGGCGTCCTGCGCCATGGCGAGGGACGGGATCAGGGTCAGGGCCAGGGCGATGGCCCCTGTGGCGAGTCCGGACGGGACTCCCTTGCGCGACCGATACAGGTTAAACATGCGACGACTCCTCCTGTTGGGGGGTTGGCGTTGGTTACTGCACTCCTAAGGCAATCGCCGTGCCAACATTGATAATTGTCTGTATTTATTGAATTTGTTAGTATCTTGCCTGAAATACTTGTTTCAAAAATGTTAAAAAATGACAAAAATAGTCTCGCAAAAAATAAGAGAAAAACAAAATTGTAAATTCTAAAAGATATAAATCTGGCCTTGCTCGAGATATTGTTCGATTATGTAAATATCTTTTAATATTGAGCTGTTATCTTGGTATTTGCGTGTGGATTGCAATGGGCAACAGGAAGTGGATGCGTTACCGATCTCCGGATTCGAATCATTTCCGTAAAGAACCATTCGTTATGCCGCATCTTTTTTTGCCTCGAACATTTGTGGCGGCCAACGTGGAGAGCAGTTTGCATTTTGGTTTTTTGTTGATGGAGTTGGCTGATTTTGAGTATAATGTCTGTTTTATTGTTCGATTATATGCGCGATAGTGGTATGTAGTCATGATTTTGCGCGAATAAATGCGGTAAAATTGTCCGAATAGTCGCAAAATTGCTAGTCCAGAACTTTTGCGGCGAATCCGCCAAGCGAGCGCCCAGCCTTGCGGATGCGCGCGTTTGCGTGTTCCTCACGGGCCGGTTCCGCCCTTTGCGGCGGGAAAACCAGAACGCACGGGCCTGGTCCGGCGTCCGGCAAATATGGAACGGGATCGCTGTCCGCTTCGGTGCGGCGGCAAGTCGAGGCGTGGAGTGGCCAGGCTGTAGCGTGCGAAGCTGGAGATCTGGATCGGTGGTCGAGGTCGTTGGGCAGGTTTGTCGGGCATGATTGCCGGGCGTGGGCGTTGGGCGGGGGCGGCATGGAAGAGCGTCGGCGGTTCGTTTTTGCCGGGCTTGGTTCTCCAATGCGTCCGATCCTTTTCTGCCAAGCGGGGCGGACCATTCGGGGCGTGCCGGGGAGCAGGCGTGTGAACGCTCGTTTCGGCTCGAAGACCCTGTTCTTTGTGACTATTGTGTTCTTTCTAAAAAATGTGTTGACAGTATCGAGGCGTATGAAGTAGCTCCAAACCATGAACTCCCTCCGTGACCTCGGCGTCTTCGCCTCCTTTTATTTTTGGTATTGGTTTAGCCGCGTCTGCGGTCACGGGAGAGGTACAGCCTAACATACGGGTTTTGGGTAAATCTCTTCAAAGGGGCCGCAGGCGAAAGCCGGCGGCCCCTTTGTCTTGACGAGCCCCCGGTGCCTGCGGTCCGCAACCTAACGGAGTAGTGCCATGCACATCGGGAAAGCGATTCGACTTGAGCGGATTTTCAACCGCGACACGGGCAGGACCATCGTGGTGCCCATGGATCACGGCATGACCGTCGGACCCATCGAGGGCATCGAGGACATGCGCGAGGCCGTGAGCAGGATCGTGGAAGGCGGGGCCAACGCCGTGCTCGAACACAAGGGCAACGTCCGCTGCGGCCACCGGGCCAAGGGCCGCGACATCGGCCTGATCGTTCATCTTTCCGCCTCCACCTGCATGTCTCCCCGTCCCAACTACAAGGGCCTCGTGGCCTCTGTCGAAGACGCCATCTGCCTCGGCGCGGACGCGGTCAGCGTGCATCTCAACCTCGGCGACGACAACGAGACGGACATGCTGCGCGACGTGGGCCGGGTGGCCACGGAGTGCAACCGCTGGGGCATGCCCATGCTGGCCATGGTCTACGCGCGCGGCCCCAAGGTCGGCAACGAGTACGATCCAAAGGTCGTGGCCCATTGCGCCCGCGTGGGCACCGAGCTCGGCGCGGACGTGGTCAAGGTCAACTACACGGGCGACCCCGAAACCTTCTCCAAGGTCACGGACGCCTGCTGCGTGCCCGTGGTCATCGCGGGCGGACCCAAGATGAACAGCACGCGCGAATTTTTGCAGATGGTGCACGACTCCCTGACCGCAGGCGGCGCGGGCCTTTCCGTGGGGCGCAACGTCTTCCAGCACGCCGAGGTGGTCCGGCTGGTCCAGGCCCTGTCCAAGGTGGTCCACGAGGATCTGGATGTGGACGATGCCCTTGCCCTGGTCGAAAAATAGCTCCGCGAGTACAATGCAATGAAAAAGATCATCTTCAAGGCCATTCCCTTTGACAAGCATCTGCTGACGCTGGCGCTGGAATCCGGCGTGGACGCGGTCATGGTCGAGCCGGACCGCGTGGACGACGTGCTCGCGCTGGGCCGGGTCCAGGTCGTGACCGAAACCGAGATGCCGACCCAGGCCGTCAACGAAAAGGCGGACGAGGAAGAGGCCGTGCGGCGCATGTGCGCCGGGGAAAATATCGTTCTCGCCGAGGGCTGGGAGATCATCCCCCTGGAAAACATCCTGGCCCAGGTGGCGGACGTGGCCGTGGAAGCGGATTCGCTGAAGCGGGCCAGGCTGGCCGCGGGCGTGCTGGAACGCGGCGTGTCCTGCGTCGTGGTCCTGCCCCAGGCCGCCGCCGATCTCAAGGCCATCGTATCCGAACTCAAACTCTCGCAGGGCAAGATGCAGCTTTCCAAAGCCACGGTCACGGCCATCGAGCCAGCGGGCCTCGGCCACCGCGTCTGCGTGGACACCATTTCCATGCTGCGGCGCGGCCAGGGCATGCTCGTGGGCAATTCCTCGGCCTTCACCTTCCTGGTGCACGCCGAAACCGAATCCAACCCGTATGTGGCGGCCCGGCCTTTCCGGGTCAATGCGGGAGCCGTGCACGCCTATGCGCAGATGCCCGGCGACAAGACTGCGTATCTGGAAGAGCTGGCCGCGGGCCGCGACGTGCTCATCGTGGACGCGCAGGGCGACACCTCCCTGGCCACGGTGGGCCGGGTCAAGGTCGAGGTCCGGCCCATGCTGCTGATCAAGGCGCGGGTGGACGGTCCGGAGGGGCCGGTGGAAGGCCAGGTCTTTTTGCAGAACGCGGAGACCATCCGCGTGGTCCGCGCGGACGGCTCGCCCGTGAGCGTCGTCACGCTCAAGGAAGGCGACGAGATTCTCTGCCGCACGGACGCGGCGGGCCGCCATTTCGGCATGCGCATCAAAGAGGACATCAAGGAAGGCTAGCCATGACCAAAAGCAGGGAACAAGATGACATCAGCGGTTGGCGAGGCGGCCAGGGCAAAGCCGGCGACGCGGGCGGGCTCGGCGGGCTGCGCGAGCGCATCGACTCCATCGACGAGAGCATTCTCGAGCTGCTCAACCAGCGGGCCGAGATCAGCCTCGAGGTCGGCCGCTGCAAGGCGGGATCGGACGACCCGATCTTCAAGCCGAGCCGGGAGAAAGCCGTGATCACGAGGCTTCAGGTGCTCAACCCCGGCCCGCTGCCGGACCGCCACCTCTACAACATATACCGCGAGATCATGTCCTCGTCGCGCCGTCTCCAGCGTCCGGAGCGCGTGCTCTACCTCGGACCGGAGGGTACTTTTTCCTATTTCGCGGGCATCGAGTACATGGGCCACCTCGCGGAACTGAACCCCAAGCCGAACCTGGAAGAGATCTTCCGGGCCGTGGCCGAGGGGGAGGCCGAGATGGGCATCGTTCCGCTGGAGAACTCGCTCCAGGGCACCGTGGGCCAGACCGTGGACCTGTTCATGCGCTACCAGGTCTCCATCCAGTCCGAACTCTACTCGCGCATCAGCCATGCGCTGCTTTCCAAGTCGCGCACGCTTTCCGGCGTCGCCAACGTGTATTCGCACTCGAATCCGCTGGGGCAGTGCGGCGACTGGCTCCAGGCCAACCTTCCGGACGCGCCGCGCCTGCCCATGTCCAGCACGGCCGCGGCGGCCCGTCTCTGCCAGACGGACGAAAGCGCTGCCGTGGTGGGCCATGTCCGGCTGGCGGAAATGTTCGGGCTGAACATCCTGGCGCAGCACATCGAGGATCTGCCGGACAACTGGACCCGTTTCTTCATCATCGGCTCGCGGGCCTGCCAGGAGCAGCACCGGGACAAGACGTCGATTCTCTTCACCACGCCGGACAAGCCGGGCGCGCTGGCCAAGGCGCTGGAAATCTTCTCCCGCCGCAGCGTGAACCTGAGCAAGCTGGAATCGCGTCCGTTCCGGGGCGAGCGCTGGAAATACGTGTTCTTCGCGGACCTGGACTGCGACCTCACGGACCCGGCCTTCGACCCGCTGATCCGCGAGCTGCGCGATCATTGCCACACCTTGCGCCTGCTCGGTTCCTACCCTGCCGGGCCGCATCTGGAGGGCGTCTAGCATGGAGGGGAATATGGAAATCGTCACGGTTACGGCTCCGGCCTCCAAGTCCCTTTCGCACCGCGCGCTCATCGCGGCGGCGCTTTCCAGGGGCGAGAGCGTCGTGGAGCAGGCCCTGCAGAGCGTGGACATCGAGATAACGCGTCACTGCCTGGAGGCCGCCGGGGCCGTGATCGTGGGCAGCGGCCCGGAACTGCGCGTTTCTGGATTCAAGGAAGGGCCGCTCGGCGGCGGCCAGGGCCAGGACGCCAAGGGACGGGGAGAACCGATAGACATTTTCGTCAACGAATCCGGAACGTCCTGCCGCCTGCTCACGGCGGTGCTGGCCGCGGGCCAGGGCACCTTCAAGGTGCACGGCGCGGCGCGCATGCACGAGCGGCCCATCGGCGAGCTGGCCTCGGCGCTGGAAAAGCTGGGCACGCGCTTCCGGTGGCTGGACAAGCCGGGCTGCCCGCCCTGCGTCATCGAGGCGTCGGGCCTTTCCGGCGGCGAGGTGGAGATCAGCCTGGAGGAATCCAGCCAATACCTTTCCGGCCTGCTTCTGGCCGCGCCCCTGGCGCGGGGAACCGTGACCATCAGCCTGACCGGGAAGAAAGCCCTGTCCTGGCCCTACGTGGCCCTGACCCTGCGGGTCATGCAGGACCACCGCATCGATTTCGAGGTCCAGAGCCTGGACGACGGCGGCGAGTGGGTCGCCGTGCCCTGGCGGGCGCTGAAGAGCGCGGAGCCGGGACGCATCCGCTTCGTTGTCCGGCCCGGCGAGTACGATGTCGCGGACTACCGCGTGGAAGGCGACTGGAGCAACGGCTCCTACCTGCTGGCCGCCGGGGCGCTCGGCCCCGCGCCGGTGCGGGTGGAGGGGCTGCACGCGGACTCGCTCCAGGGCGACCGGGCCATCCTGGACATCCTCGGCCAGATGGGCGCGTCCATCAAGACGGACTTCACGGGCGTGACCGCCGGTCCTGCCCGGCTGCGGGGCGTTCGCGCGGACATGGGCCGCTGCCCGGACCTCGTGCCCACCGTGGCCGTGGCCGCCGCCTTCGCCCACGGCGAAACGGTCATCAGCGGGGTGCCGCACCTGCGCATCAAGGAATGCGACCGCTTGGCGGCCATGCGGACGCAATTGTCCCGCGCTGGCTGCGAGATCGAGGAAACCGAGGAAGGGCTGCGCATCCTGGGACGGGGGCCGGAAGGCCTGCGGGCCGGGCGGGTCGAGCTGAGCACCTTCGGCGACCATCGCATCGCCATGAGCCTTTCCCTGCTTGCGTTCGCGGGCGTGGATGTGGTCCTGGACGATCCGCAGTGCGTATCCAAGTCCTACCCGGGATTCTGGCAGGACTGGGCCATGGTCGCGCCGAAGGGCGGAAGGGAGTAGGGCGGCCATGCGCGAGAGGTCCATCGGCACCATCAACACCATCGGCATCATCGGCGCGCGGGGACGCATGGGCACGCTCTTTGCCGGGCGCGCCGTGGCGGCCGGGCGCGGCGTGGTCGGGCTGGACCAGCCTCTGGAGCCCGAAGGGCTGGCCCGCCTCGGCGAGTGCGGCCTGGTGCTGCTCTGCGTGCCCGTGCCCGCCCTGGGCGAGGTGCTGGAAGCGGTCGCGGCGCACATGAAGCCGGGCACGATCCTTTCCGACGTCTGCTCGGTCAAGACCCTGCCCATGCGCCGCATGCGCCGCGCCTGGAGCGGACCCGTGGTGGGCACGCATCCGCTCTTCGGCCCGGTCATCCCGGACGGCTTCGAGCCGCGCGTGGCCGTGACCCCTGCGCAGGGCGACGATCCCGCTCCCGTGCTGGAGCTGCTCGAGGACATGGGCTTCGTGCCGTTCCTGTCCACCGCCGAGGAGCACGACCGCGCCGTGGCCTACGTGCAGGGCCTGAACTTCATCGGCACCGTGGCCCACCTCGCGGCCATGCGCCAGGTGGAGGGCATCGAGAATTATCTCACGCCCTCGTTCCAGCGTCGGCTTGATTCCGCGCACAAGATGCTCGTGGAGGACGCGAATCTTTTTGAGACCATTTCCGAATCCAACCCGCAACTCCAGGAAACCGTGCGTCAGTTCACGGGGTTCCTGAACATCGCCGCGGGCGGCGATCTCGACCTGCTGGCCGAGCGCGCCCGATGGTGGTGGCGTAACGAGTCCTGATTTTCGCCGGGGGCTCGCCGCCCTTCGGCGGCCCCCTTCCCGAATTCATCCTGCGCCGCCTCGCCGGGCAGGGGGCACCTGCAAAGAAATGCGAGCGGCAAAGCGAGCGGCGGGAGTGCCCGCCGGGGAGGGATCATGTTGACCCTGACGTTGACGCAGTTCGGCAAATGGCTGCCGGCGGACGTTCAGACCCCCATCAGTCTGTATCTGGGACTGGTGGGCGATCGACCGGGAATCTTGCTGGAAAGCGCCGAGGTGGATGGCCGCCTGGGACGCTACAGCCTGATCGCCTGGGATTTCCGCTGCCTCTTCACCCAGAGGCAGGGCAGGCTGGCCGTGGAGGTGCTGGACCAGCGCCTCAAGCCCCTGGCCGATCTCGACGGGCAGCCCTGCGCCGAGGGACTGCGCCAGGTGCTCAAGCGGATCGAGGTGCGCCAGGACATCGAGGGCCTGCCCGACATCACCCGCGGGCTGATCGGCTACCTCGGCTACGGGGTGGGCGGAATGCTCGAACCCAAGCTGGAGGCCGCGCTGCCCCCGGACCAGGCCGATCTGGCCCTGGCCCTGCCGGGCAGGATGATGCTCTTCGACCACCTGCGCCACAAGTGCTGCTTCCTGAGCCTGGACCGGGACGACACGCCCGCGCCCGCGCCCGTGAAGTGGTTCCAGGAGCTGACCGCGCCCGAAGCGCTGGAACCCGTGGCCGCGCCGGGCCGCGAGGAATACATGGCCGCCGTTTCCAGGGCCAAGGAACTCATCCGCGACGGCGAGTGCATTCAGGTCGTGCTTTCCACGCGCTTTTCCGCGCCGCTTTCGGACGCGCCGTTCCGCATCTACCGCCGACTGCGGCAGGCCAACCCGTCGCCGTTCATGTTCTACATGAACCTGCCGGGCGTGACCCTGCTCGGCTCCTCGCCGGAGATGATGGTCCGCTGCGACAGGGGCCACCTGGAAGTGCGGCCCATCGCCGGAACCAGGCCGCGCGGCGCGGACGAGGCCGAGGACCAGCTCCTGGCCGAGGAACTGCTCGCCGATCCCAAGGAGCGGGCCGAGCATGTCATGCTCGTGGACCTGGGCCGCAACGACCTGGGCCGCATCGCCACCCCCGGCAGCGTGAACGTGCGCAAGTTCATGCAGGTGGAGCGCTTCTCCCACGTCATGCACCTGACGTCCTATGTGGACGCCAAGCTGCGCGACGGCCTGGACGCGCTGGACGTGCTCGCGGCCACCTTCCCGGCGGGCACGGTGTCGGGCGCGCCCAAGATCCGGGCCATGGAGATCATCGCCGAGCTGGAGCAGGTGGACGGCCGGGACCGGCCCCGCGGACCCTATGCGGGCTGCATCGGCTGGATCGGCCTTGGGTCCGGCCCCGTGAGCCTGGACACGGGCATCGCCATCCGTTCCATGTGGATCCGCGACAACGTCTGCCACTGGCAGGCCGGAGCGGGCATCGTCTACGACTCGGACCCGGAAAAGGAATGGCAGGAGTGCAACAACAAGGCCCGCGTGCTTCGTGAAGTGGTGCGCGGCAGGGAGGGCGGCGATGTTTTTGCTGATCGATAACTTCGATTCCTTCACCTTCAATCTGGTGCAGGCCTTCCAGCAGCTGGGGGCCGACCCCGTGGTGCTGCGCAATGACCGGGAGGAGCTTCTGGACCCGGACTTCGCGGCGAAATGCGGGCGCGTCTGTCTTTCGCCCGGCCCCAGCCACCCGGACAACGCCGGGTATTGCCTACGTTTTCTGGACAATCTGCCCAAGCGCACCCCGCTTCTCGGAGTCTGCCTGGGGCACCAGATCCTGGGCCGCTTCGCCGGAGCCGTGGTCAACCGCAACGAGCGGATCATGCACGGAAAGACCTCGCCCGTGGAGCACGAGGGCAAGGGCATCTTCGCCGGGCTGCCGCAGCCCTTCGAGGTCTGCCGCTACCACTCGCTGGTGGTGCGGCCCGAAGGAGCCGACCTGCTGAAGATCACGGCCCGCACCGCCGAGGGCGAGGTCATGGGGCTGGAATATGCGGACAGGCCCTGGCACGGAGTGCAGTTCCACCCGGAATCCATTCTCACGCCGGACGGGCCCATGCTGCTCGACAACTTTTTGAAGATTTCGAAATCACAGGGGGGAGAGAAATGAAGATCACGGTAGCGCAAGTGCTGGAACGCCTGCTTGAGGGCAAGGCGCTTTCGGACGACCAGGCGGATTTGATGTTCGATCGTCTGCTTTCGGGCGAACTGGGACAGGCGGCCGCGGGCGCGTTCCTCATGGGCCTGCGGGCCAAGGGCGAGGATTCCACGGATCTGGCCGCGGGCGTCCGCGCCGGGCTGGCCCACGCCCGGCAGATCCCCGGCCTTTCCGGCCCGCGCATCGACACCTGCGGCACGGGCGGCGACGGTCAGCACAGCTTCAACTGCTCCACGGCGGTGTCGCTCTTCCTGGCGGACATGGGCCACAAGGTGGTCAAGCACGGCAACCGCGCCGTGTCCTCGTCCTGCGGCAGCGCGGACGCGCTGGAAGCCCTGGGCGTGAGCCTGAACACCGAGCCGGAGGACGTGGCCGGGGCGCTGGAGAGCAGCAATTTCGTGTTCCTCTTCGCTCCCGCCTACCATCCCGCCTTCAAGCACATCGCCCCGGTACGCAAGGATCTGGGCATCCGCACGCTCTTCAACTTCATGGGTCCGCTGCTGAACCCGGCCCGGCCCACGCACCAGCTCCTGGGGGTGAGCGACCCGGACAAGCTCAACCTCATGGGCGAAACCCTGCTGCTCACGGGCGTGCAGCGCGCCCTGCTGATCCACGGGGCCGGAGGCTTCGACGAGCTGACCACCTTTGGCCCGGCGCGCGGCTACTTCATCGACAAGGGGCGCATGGACAAGACCGTGGTCGATCCGGATCGGCTCGGCTTTTCGCGCTTCTCGCCGGAGGCCGTGGAGGTGGACGGCAAGGACGAGGCCGTGGCCGTGCTGCGGGACATCCTCCAGGGCAAGGGACCGGAGGCCATGATGCAGATGGTGGCCCTGAACCTCGCGGCTTGCCTGCACATCCTCGGAGAAGGGGAGCTGGAGCAGTGCTCGGCCACGGCGCGCGAATACGTCAAGGGCGGCCTGCGGAACGGAGTCGTGTCATGCTGAACCGTTTTCGCGAGGCCAAGCAGGCGGAAATTGCCGCGCTGCGGGCGCTTTCGGAGCGCGGGGAAATGCCCCGCGCCTGGTACGGACACCGCCCGCCCTTTGCGGCGCGGCTGCGCAGCCGCGGTCCCGCGGCGCTCATCGCCGAGTTCAAGCGCGCCTCGCCCAGCATGGGCGACCTGAACCTGGAACTCGGACCGCGCGAGGCCGCGATGCTCTTCGCCGCCAACGGCGCGGCAGCCATGAGCGTGCTCACCGAGGAGACCCACTTCAAGGGCAGCCTGGACTATCTGGGCGCCTGCGCCGGGGAGGCCCTGCCGCTCCTGCGCAAGGACTTCCTCTTCGACACGCTTCAGGTGGCGGCCACCGCCGCCACCCCGGCCTCGGCCTACCTGCTCGTGGTGCGGATGTTCCCGGAGGGCGAGCAGCTGCGCGAGATGATCGAGACCGGGCGCGCCCTGGGGCTGGAAGCCGTGGTGGAGATATTCGACGAGCGCGACCTGGAGCTGGCCCGACAGGCCGGAGCCGAGATCATTCAGGTCAACGCCCGCGACCTGGACACCCTGGAGGTGGACCACGGCAACGTGCGCAGGCTCATCAGCCAGGGCAGGCCGAGCGAGCTTTGGATCGCGGCCAGCGGGGTTTCCACCCCGGAGCAGGTGCGCGAGGCCGCCGAGGGCGGCTACGACGCCGTGCTCGTGGGCACGGCCATCATGACCTCCGACGATCCGGGCGCGGTGGTCCGCTCCCTGGCGGAGGCAAGGTGAACGCCCTCCTGGTCAAGATCTGCGGCCTGACCAGCGTCCGCGACGCCGAGGCCTGCCGCGACGCGGGCGCGGACCTGCTCGGATTCATCTTCCACCCGGCCAGCCGCCGCAACGCGGCACCGGAGATGGTCCGGGCCGTGCACGCGGGCAAGGCCCGCAAGGTGGGCGTGTTCGTGGAGCAGGGGCCGGACGAGGTCGCGGCCCTGGCCGAGGCGGCGGGATTGGATTTCGTGCAGTTGCACGGCGGGCAGGACGAGGCGTTTTGCGCGGCGCTCGGCGCGGAGTTCGACCCCGGGCGCATCGTCAAGGTCTTCTGGCCGGAACGCTACGCCGCCGTCGCGGAGCTTCAGCCCGACCTGGACCGTTTCGCCGCGCATTGCAGCTATTACCTCTTCGACGCGGGCACGAGCGGCGGCGGGCACGGCAAGAGCTTCGACGCCGGGCTGCTCGCGGGCATCGCACCCGCGCGGCCCTGGCTGCTCGCGGGCGGTCTCGGACCGGACAACGTGGCCCAGGCGCTTCTGGCCGGGCCGCATGGCGTGGACATGAGTTCCGGCGTGGAATCCGCGCCCGGAACCAAGGATATGGAAAAAGTCCGCCGGGTCATCCGGCTGGTACGCAACGGCGCGCCGGGCCGACCGGCGGATGCGGAATAAGGAGCAACCATGAAAAAAGGGTATTTCGGCGACTTCGGCGGGCAATTCGTGCCCGAACTGCTGATGCCGCCGCTGCTGGAGCTGGAAGAGGCTCTGGAGAATATCGTCGCCACCGAGGAATTCCACGACGAGCTGACCGCGATCCTTCAGGATTACGTGGGCCGCCCGTCGCCCATCACCCTCTGCAAGAACCTCTCGACCCAGCTGGGCCTGGACCTCTGGCTCAAGCGGGAAGACCTCAACCATACGGGCGCCCACAAGGTCAACAACACCATCGGGCAAGCCCTGCTGACGAAGCGCATGGGCAAGACGACCCTGCTGGCCGAAACCGGCGCGGGCATGCACGGCGTGGCCACGGCCACGGCCGCCGCGCTCCTGGGACTGAAATGCGTGGTCTACATGGGCGCGGTGGACGTGGAGCGCCAGAACGTGAACGTGCGGCGCATGGAGCTGCTCGGCGCGGAAGTGGTGGCCGTGCAGTCCGGCACCCGGACCCTCAAGGACGCCATCAACGCGGCCATGCGTCGCTGGATCGCGGACCAGAAGGACACCCACTACTGCTTCGGCACGGCGGCCGGGGCGCACCCCTTCCCGCTGCTCGTGCGCAACTTCCAGGCCGTGATCTCGCGGGAGGCGCGCCAGCAGTTTCTGGACAAGAACGGCAAGCTGCCGGACGTGGTCGCGGCCTGCGTGGGCGGCGGTTCCAACGCCATCGGCATGTTCCACCACTTCGTGCCGGACGCTTCCGTGCGCATCGTGGGCGTGGAGGCCGCTGGCACGGGCGAGCCGGGCTGCTACAATTCCGCGCCGCTGAACCTGGGCACGGACGGCGTGCTGCACGGCATGGTCACCAAGTTGCTCCAGACCAAGGACGGCCAGATCATGCCGTCGCACTCCATCTCCGCCGGGCTGGACTATCCGGGCGTGGGACCGGAACACGCGCAGCACCACGCTTCGGGCCGCGTGCACTACGGCATGTGCAACGACGCCCAGGCGCTGAACGCCTTCCTGACCCTCTCGCGCACCGAGGGCATCATCCCGGCGCTGGAAAGCTCCCACGCCGTGGGCTGGGTCATGGAAAACGCCGAGGAACTCAAGGGGAAATCCGTGCTGGTCTGTCTTTCGGGCCGGGGCGACAAGGACATGGGCATCGTGGAGGACTATCTCAAATGAGCGCACCCGCAGACAAACTCACCCAGCGTATCGAAGAGGCCAAGGCCAAGGGCCGCCCGGCTCTTGTCCCGTTCCTGCCCGGCGGCTATCCCGAAAAGGAAACCTTCTGGCAGGAGCTGGTCGGCCTGGACACCAAGGGCGCGGCGATCATCGAGATCGGCATGCCTTTTTCCGACCCCGTGGCCGACGGCCCCGTGGTGGAGCGGGCCTCGCTGAAGGCCCTGGAAAACGGCGTGAACCTGGAATGGATTCTCACGGAACTCAAAAAACGCGACTTCCGCGCCGGCATCGTGCTCATGGGCTACCTCAACCCCGTGCTGCAATACGGGCTTGAGCGTTTCGCCAAGGACGCCGCGGCAGCGGGCGTGGGCGGGGTCATTCTCGCCGACCTGCCCCACGAGGAGTCCGACGCTGTCCGCGCCGCGCTCGACGCCGAAGGCATCGCCCTGATTCCGCTCGTGGGCCTGAACACCAGCGCCGAGCGCATGGCGCTCTACGCCAAGGACGCCAAGGGCTTCGCCTATTTCGTGTCCGTGCTCGGCACCACGGGCGCGCGCGAATCCCTGCCCGCCGAGGTCCGCGCCCAGTTGGAGCTGGCCCGGTCCATCTTCGACGTGCCCCTGGCGCTGGGCTTCGGGCTCAAGCACCCGGACCAGCTCAAGGAGCTTGCCGGACTGGTGGACGCGGCCGTGTTCGGCTCCGCGCTCATCGCGCACATCGACGACGGCGGCACCGTGGGCGAGTTCATGGACCGCTGGAGATAGGACGAAAAAAAACGGGGGCCGCAAGGCCCCCGTCTTCCGTTCGTCTCCCGCCCTGGAGAACAGGTCAGTCCAGTCCCTGGGTGCTCAGGAACTCCCCCAACTTCTTGTCCGTGTCGTTGATGTGCGTCACCAGCCAGTTGCTGAGGAAGTTGAGCACGTCCATGGACAGGGAAATCTTGCCCTGCCGATAGTCGCGTTCCACCTCGGCGGCCTTGGCGATGAAGTCGCGGTGTTCGGACTTGTGGGCGTCTCGATCCGGGTAGTTGCAGCGATCCATATACTGTTCCTCGGTGGCGAAATGCACTTCCGAGTATTCCCGCATGTCATTGACGATTTCGGTCAGCGCCTGCTTCGAGTGGTTCGCGGTCATGGCGTCGTAGAGCCGGTTGACCATGCCCACGAGACTCTTGTGCTGGGCGTCGATTTCCTCCACATGCACCGAGAGCGAATCGCTCCAGTCCAGCATTGCCATGTGTCTCCCCTTGTCTGTGGTTGACGGATCAGTCCTTTCGCCCCAGGTAGTCCTCGACCTGGATATCGTCGATCTGCTCCGGGGCCAGATGCTGTTCCGCATATTGCCGGAAGACGCCCTTCCTGAGGAATATTTCGAACAGATCGGCGTCGATGTGCTTGTCTTTGCACATGAAGCTCATGATGCGCAACGCCTCGGAGAGTCGCTTGGGCTGCTTGTAGGGACGGTCCGAAGCGGTCAGCGCCTCGAAGATGTCGGCGATGGCCAGGATGCGCGATTCGACGGAAAGGTTCTCCTTGCGCTTGTGCAAGGGGTAGCCGGTGCCGATGAGCGTTTCATGGTGTTCGGTGGCGATTTCCACGACGCGGCCCAGGTTTGCCGGGAAGGGAATCTTCTGCAGCATTTCCATGCCGCTGAGCGTGTGCTCGTTGATCTTGAAGCGCTCCTCCGCGGTCAGGGTGCCCCGCTGGATGCGCAGGTTGTAGAGTTCGCCTCGGTTGTATTCGTATTGCGGGGTTTCCACGGGATGTCCGGTGGCGTCCAGGATGTCCTTGTAATTCTTGTGCCGTGGGACGAGGTGTTCGGGCTGGTCGCTGAGCAGGCGCTCTGTGGCGGGCAGGGGCGGTTCTTCCTTGCCGCTCCGGGCGCGCTGCTCCTCGGAGGAGATGCCGAGGCGGTCGCTGAAGTGGCGTTGCCAGGTTCGCCCGGCAATGGCTTCGAGGCGTCTTTCGTGCTCTTCGGAAAGAAACTCCCCGCCGATGTTGCACTTGGCGACAAAGGCGAACTCCTCTTCCAGCTCCCGCAATGTTTCCTCCAGCCGCCGCAGCGAATCCACGGGTTCGCTGCCGCCATCCAGCAGCCTGCGCAGGTGCGCGATCTCGGCGTCCCGCCGCAAGACCTCGAAGCGCATGCGCACCTCATGGATGCGGTTGTAGATGGTCTCCAGCTTGGTGGCCTTGTCCACGACATATTCGGGCGTGGTGACCTTGCCGCAGTCGTGCAGCCAGGAGGCGATCCAGAGCTGGCGGCGATCCTCCTCGGAGTCCAGATGAAATGCGGCCAGCGGCCCGTCCTCGGTCTCGTTGGCGGCGTCTGCCAGCATCCCGGCCAGGACCGGCACCCGCGCGCAATGCCCCGCGGTGTAGGGAGACTTGGCGTCGATGGAGGTGGCGATGACCTGGATGAGGGCGTCGAAGATGTCCCGCAGGGAGTTGAGCAGGTTGCGGTTGTCCAGCGTCACGGCGGCCTGGGCCGTCAGGGAGCTGACGAAGTCGGCGACCTCGCCGCAGTCGTGCCCGGTGGCGAGACAGGTCGGATTGAAGAGCTGGACCACGCCGAGCACCTCATCCTGGCGCGTGACGATGGGGGCGGCGATCAGCGAGTGGATGGCATGGCCCGTGGGCTCCTCGGGCAGTCCGGTGGGAAAGAGCTTCAGGTCGGCCTCGCGGATCGTGATCATGTCCTTTGCGTTGTAGGCCTCGCAAGCGGAACGCAGTACGGAATTGGCGTTGAGAAAGGCCATGATGGCGGGCCGGACCATGACCCGGGGCGCGGGGTGGCCGGAAAGGCCGCCGAGCACGACGCTCTCGGAACCGAGGGAGAGCATCTCCACGCCGAGTTCGTCGTTCTCCATGAGGTAGAGCGCGCCTCCGTCCGCGCCGGTCAGATCCCTGGCGGTTTCGAAGATCAGCGTCACCAGCGTTGCAAGGTCTTTTTCCGCGGAGAGGGCCACCCCCTCCCGGACCAGCAGTTCCAGCCGCTCCTGGGTCTGGTGCAGCCTTTCGGTCCGGTCGCGTATGGTCTGCTTCATGGCTTCGCAGGCCTCGGCCAGCTGCCGCACTTCGCGCACGGGCGTTCGGAGCGGAGGAGAGGGCGAGAAATCGAAATTGGCGACGCGTTCCGCCTGGCGGACCAGGGCTTCCACGGAGCGGGAGGCGAGGCGCGAGACCAGCAGGAACGCGGGGGTGAGCAGCAGCAGGCAGGCTGCGGACGCCAGGGCGATGCGCCGGGTCATGCGGCTGATGTGCCCGGTGATGTCTTTGAGCGGCGCGGCCACGCCCACCACGAAGCGCAGGCCGTAACGGGCGTCGGTGGGGGTCAGGCTGACAAGGTGCGGCTCGCCCTCGACATCCAGATAGAATTGCCGGGGTTTCGAGATATCCTCGGAATCGAACCGCGCGGACACGGCCCGGATCACCGGATCGGCGACGTCGCCCGCCAAGGGAAGCTCTGCTTCGTCCCCGTAGGCTTCCTCGCGGCCCTGTCCCGGAAAGGCCACCAGGCGGTTCCGCTCGTCGAAAATCCAGATCCGCCCGTGCTCGGCCACGTGCTGCCGCGCAAGCAGCTCTCCGAGTTGCGCCAGGGCGACATCCACCCCGATCACGCCGCCGGGAAAGGCCTTGGCGCAGGTGATGCCCGGCAGACGGGAACTGCTGAAGACGTATGGCGTCGTGAACGCGCTGTTGCGGCTTTCCCTGGCTTTGGCGAACCAGGGCCGCGAGCGCGGGTCATAGGTGACGGCGTCGTCCGTGCGGGTGGAGAGTTCCGCCAGGCTGGAATCCAGAAAGCGCCATGCCTGGGAGCGCCCCGACCCCTCGCCGGGGGCGATGGTCCGATCGATGTAGGCGCAGTGCTCCGGCGCGGCGTATTTCTTGAGCAGGAAGGCGTTGCCCCGTATGGCGATGAGCTGGTGGAACGCGCCGTCCCCGTAGCCGATGTAGGCCGACATGAGTTGTTCGTTGGATTCGAGCAGCGCCTTCAGGGCCGGGGTGTCCCGGCGCATGGCTTCGTGGGTGGGCTCTTCCGCGAAGGCGGAGAAGGCAAGAGACGCCGTGTCGGTCAGGGTGGAGACGGAATCGAGGGCCAGGGCGGTGTCCAGGACCGTCTTGCCTGCTATTTCGGTGAAGAGCACCTGCGCGGACTTCAGCGATGTGGAGCGGCTTTCGACGATCATGATCGTCAGCAGGGCGGCGACCAGCAGGCCCGCCGAACCCAGGACGAGCCCGGCGAGCATGGACGATACGGACAATTTCGGGAGCTCGATCCGGCGCATGGGTTCCTCTCTGTTCAGCCAGCCTTCGCAGAATAATTGCGCAATAACAGTCCATATTATGTCATCATCAAGCAGTCTATCACCCCGACGCGGAGGGCGCTATAGGGAGGAGGGATTTTCTTGAAAAAGAAGTAATTATTATCGGAAGGTACGAGTGGATCCGCAAGCGGACTCCCGATCGGAGGCGAGCGGAAATGGACAAACAACGGGAGAAGGACGGTGCGCGTGCCGGGGTCAGCGCATGACCCGCAGCCACCAGAGCCAGATTTCCTGGCCCCAGAGCACGTGGATCATGCCCGCCAGGGAGAGGAACGGGCCGAAGGGAATGGGTGTTTTGCCGCCCTGGCCGGAGCGGAGCATGTAGATGACGCTGGCGAGCAGGGCGGTGATTCCGGCCAGCAGAAGCGTCAGGGGCAGTCCCTGCGGTCCCACGAGCGCGCCGAGCAGCAGCATCAGCTTGACGTCGCCCAGGCCCAGGCCCTCGGTTCCGCGCAGGAGCTTGTAGCCCACGCGCAGGAGCCAGAACCCGCCCCCGCCGATGGCCGCGCCCAAAAGCGCGGTCTTGCCGTTGGCCAGCCAAGCGTCCGGCCCGGAACCGGGGCCGAGCAGGAAGGCGGCCGACGCGAGCGCGAGCGCCGCGCCCGGCAGGGTGAGCACGTCCGGGAGCAGAAAGGATTCGAGGTCGATGAAGCTGGCGATGAGCAGCATGCCGCCGAGCACGAACAGGGCGGCGAAGGCCCAGCCCGGACCGTATTTCAGCGCCACGGCGAGCCCCCAGAGCCCGCAGAGCAGTTCCAGGGCGGGGTAGCGCCAGCCGATGGCTTCGCCGCAATGGCCGCAGCGGCCCCGCAGCAGCAGCCAGCTGACCAGGGGCACGTTTTCCCACCAGCGCAGGGTCGCCTCGCACTTGGGGCAGAACGAGCGCGCCGGACGCAAAAGCGATATCTCGTTCAGCCAGCGGTGCACGCAGGCCGTGCCGAAGCTGCCCATGATCAGGCCGAGCAGGAAGGCGAGGGGCGCGAACAGCGCCGGAGGAAGCAACTGGTGGTTCATGGACGAACGCTCCGTGACTTGAAGAAAAGCTCGATTTGCTGCATGAATAACCGCACCTTCGGCGTAGCCGATTTCGCCGGAGGCCACAAGCCGACCCTGAAGGAGAGAGCCATGGCAGGCAAATATCGTTTCATTCCGGAGATGAGCGAGGAACAGATCGCGGACGTTCAGCTGGAAGGGCTGAGGTGGACCGTGGCCCATGCCGCCCAGGGCAGCGAGTTCTACGCCGCGCGCCTGCGCGAGGCCGGGGTCGAGCCGGGCGGCATCGCCAGCCTGGATGATCTGCGCGGCCTGCCCTTCACCACGGCCGACGACCTCAAGGAAGGCTACCCTCTGCCGCTGCTTTCCGTGCCCGAGAGCGACGTGGTGCGCATCCACGGCTCCAGCGGAACCACGGGCAAGCGCAAGATTCTCTCCTATACGCAGGACGACATCGATACCTGGAAGGACATGTTCGCCCGCTGCTACGAGCTGGCCGGACTGACCACGCTGGACCGCGTGCAGATCTGCGTGGGCTACGGCCTCTGGACCGCGGGCGCGGGCTTTCAGCTCGGCTGCGAGCGCTTCGGAGCCATGGCCCTGCCCGTGGGGCCGGGCCTGCTCGACATCCAGCTCCAGATTCTCGAAGACCTCGGCAGCACGGTTCTGTGCTCCACGGCGTCCATGGCCCTGCTCATGGGCGAGGAGGTCCAGAAGCGCGGACTGGCCGGGAAGATCAAGCTGCGCAAGGCCATCTTCGGCGCGGAGGCGCACACTCCCAAGATGCGCAGGCAGTTCGAGGAATCCCTCGGCCTGGAGGACAGCTTCGACATTTCCGGCATGACCGAGCTCTACGGCCCCGGAGCGGGCCTGGAATGCAAGGCGCACAACGGCATCCACTACTGGGCCGACCTCTACATCGCGGAAATCCTCGATCCGGAGACGCTGTTGCCCGTGGCGCCCGGCGAAGTGGGCGAGCTTGTGGTCACCTCGCTGCGCAAGCAGGCTTCGCCCCTGATCCGCTACCGCACCCGCGACCTGACCCGGCTTTTGCCGGGGCGCTGCGAATGCGGCTGCGCCATGCCCCGGCACGACAAGATCATGGGCCGCTCCGACGACATGTTCATCTTCCGGGGCGTGAACATCTATCCCGGACAGATCGCCTCGGTCATCGAGCATTTTCCGGAACTGGCCTCGGAATACCAGATCGTGCTCAGTAGGCGCGAGGGGCTCGACTACATGCTCGTGCGCGTGGAGCGCCTGCCCGACATTCCCGGCGACAACGACGCCAACCTCGCCAAGGCCCTGTCCGACGAAATCCGCAGGCATATTCTCGTGCGCACGCAGGTCGAGGTGCAAAAGCCGGGCGCGCTGCCGCGCAGCTTCGCCAAGACCAAGCGGGTGCAGGACGACCGGAGCGAAGACTAGCGCAAGAAAAAGGCCGGCGCGCGCGGCGTCGGCCTGAAAGGGGCGGTGTTGCCCGCTTGCGGGGCTACTTGACCACGAGCACGGGGCAGGACACGGACTGCATGACCTTGTGGGTCACGCTGCCGATGAGCAGCCCTTCGAGGTCGCTGCGGCCCTTGGATCCCATGATCACGAGATCCACGCCCTGCTCCTTGGCGAACTTGGGCACGAGGTCGCTGGGCCGCCCGCCGAGAATCTGCGTTTCGTATTCCACTTCCATCTCGCGCAAGGGCGCGGTCTGGCGTTCGATGATTTCCACGCGCGACTTGATCAGCTCGTCCATGGCGCGACCGAGGGTGTCGTCGTCGAACTGGGGCACCTTGTAGATGCGGTAGCAGGAGAGCACCACCACCTCGGCTCCGAAGTTTCTGGCGACCCGGGCGGCCATTTCCGCGGCGCGGGTGGAATATTCGGAATCGTCCACGGGCAGGAGTATCTTCTTGACGTTGATCATGCGGGCTCCTTTGCTTGTTGTTGGCGCTTTGGCCCGGCTTCTTCAGCCTTCCAACAGATAGTTATTCATTCGAAGCGGTTCGGTCAATGCCAATCACCGTTTGGCGTCGGAAGCCGGTGCGTTTTCCGGCAGGCGGACGGTTACGGTGGTTCCTTCGGCCTCATCCGTGGTGAAGTCGATGTCGCCGCCCATGGTCCTGGTGATCAGCCGCGCGGAATAGGTTCCGAGCCCGCTGCCGCCGACCTTGCCCATGGTGGTGAACTTCTCGAAAAAATGTTTCCGGATGGTCTCGGGGACCACGCCGAGATTGTGCACGCTGATGGTGGTCCCGTCCGCGTCGTCGAGCCGCAGGGTCACGGTGCTCCCGTAGGGCGCGGCCTCCAGCGCGTTCTTCATGAGATTGGAGAGCATGGAGTAGAC
Source organism: Paucidesulfovibrio longus DSM 6739 (assembly GCF_000420485.1). Taxonomy (NCBI): domain Bacteria; kingdom Pseudomonadati; phylum Thermodesulfobacteriota; class Desulfovibrionia; order Desulfovibrionales; family Desulfovibrionaceae; genus Paucidesulfovibrio; species Paucidesulfovibrio longus. The sequence goes on from NZ_ATVA01000011.1 coordinate 83,783, forward strand.
GAGCAGCTCCTCGCCCAGCAGGATGAAGGGGCGGTTGCCCAGGGGCTTGTCGTTGACGAGAATGCGCATTTCGACCTTTCGCGAGTGGATCAGGTCTTCCAGTTCCACGAGAATGGACCTGAACAGCGGCGTCAGGTTCATTTTCGTGGGCGTATAGTGGTATTTTCCCGTCTCCATCTTGAAGAGGTCGTGGGAGAGGTTGATCATCCGGAGCATGCGCAGCCCGGCTTCCTTGATCATCCTGAGCATCCCCCTGGCCTCGGCGTCCTCCACGTTCCAGCGGTCGAGAATGATGTCCGGCAGGGCGATGATGCCGTTGAGCGGAGTCTTGAGATCGTGCCGTGTGATCTGTTCCACGTCCTCGCGAAGCTTGGCCAGCTTCTTGTGTTCGGTGATGTCCACGAAGCTGTCGAGCAGGTAGCGGCGTCCGCCGAGCACGACGGGCACGGCCGAGCGCATCACGTGGATGGTCTGTCCGTCCGGGCCGCGCATGGTCCTGTCGCAGGAGCGGTTGCACTTCCTGCCGTCGAGGCAGGGACAGCAGTCCTGGGCGCCTTCGCAGAAGCGTTCGCTGCACGGACGGCCCACGACCTCCTCGCGGGTCAGGCCGATCATCTTCAGGGCGGTGGCGTTGATTTCCGCGATGTTCTTGCTCTCGGAGTCCACCAGGACGATGCCTGCGGGCACGGTCTGGATGATGGCGTTCATCTGGGCGTTGGCTTCCTGAAGCTCGCGGGTTCTGCGCTCGATGCGGCTTTCCAGGTGGCGGTTGATTTCGCCCAGGCGGTTGTGCAGTTCGCAGTTCTCCAGGGCGTGGGCCGCGGAAGAGAAGACCACCGAGAGCAGGGCCAGGGTCGTGTCCGGAATCTCGTCGGGATTGCGGCCCATCAGCCCCACGAACATGCCCCGGATGCGCGAGCGCGTCGCGAGCACGTGCATGAGGATCTGGTGCTTGCGGTTGGCGGAGAGAAAGAAGACGGGGCCGCTTTGCTTCAACGCCCAGGCGAACGAATGGTCGCGGATCAGGGCGTCGGTTTCGATTTCGAGAATCTTGCTGGATTCGGGGTGCTGGGTGTGCGCAAGGCTGAAATCGTTGGTTTCCTCGTCGCTCAGATAGACGCCCGAGTGACAGAAGTCGAGCATGTCCCCGATGCGGTGGGTCAGTTCGCGGATGACTCCTTCGGGCTCGGAGCAACTGCCCATGCCGATGTCGAAGGTGCCGAGGGAAGAGGCCAGTTCCAAGGCCCGCATGGCCGCGGTCTTTTCCCTGGTCAGGTTTTCGATGCGGCGTTCGAGCCGGAGAATCTGTTCTTCGGAATTCGTTTTCGTCATGGCAGAAAGAGGGTCAGAATGTCGTCGACTTGTCGCGCTCCGGCTCGGATCGAGGGGCCGAGGACGCTGACGGGAATGCCGAGACATTCCCATGCTCCGGTGCTGAGCGGGGGCACCCAGGAGCTGCCGTTGAAGCCGTATTCGAGGGCGATGGCGATGATGTCCGCCACATGCAGCAGGGACGCGCTGCGCCTTTCCGTGGAGAGGGCCGGGGAATGGTGTCCCGCGGCGGTCTCCTGAAGGGTTGGCGGCAGATCCCAGGACTGGAAAAGTTCGCGTGCGAGGTCGGTGTGGTCCCAGCCCAGGAGCTGCCGCTCCGCCATGTACATCGGGATGCAGTCCTGCAAGGAGATGCGCATGGCTTCCGCGACCACGCCGGGGATTTTGCTGAGCATGACCAGCCGCCCCGTGTCGTGCAGGATGCCCGCGACAAAGAGGCTTTCTCCGGCGAGTCCCTTGACGTGGGACGCGAGAACGCGGGCAAAGACTCCGCAGGCCAGGGAATGCGTCCAGACTTCGCGGGTGGAGAGCACGTCCGTGGAAATGCCCTTGAACGACTGCACGATGGTGATGCCCAGCGCGAGCTGCGACAGCTCCCGCGTGCCCACGAGGGCGACGGCCCGGTCCAGGCTGTCGATCTGCTGCGGAAAACCGTAGAACGGGCTGTTCACCAGCCGGAGCAGCTTCGCGCTCATGCCGGGATCCTTGCCGACCACGTTGGCGAGGTGTCCGGCGGTGCTCGCCGGGTCGTCGATGACTTCGAGAATGCGGAAAAATGTTTCCGGGAAGGAGACGAAGACGTTCGCGTCGAGAAGGAACTCGCGCAGGGAGGGCAGCGGCCTTTCCTGGGGGGGGATGAGCGGGCAGCGCCGCACCCGGTGCGGCTCGTGGCCTTCCAGCAGGGCTTGGGCCCGGAAGAGCACGCTCTGGCGCTGCAACTCGATGAGCGTTTCGTGCTGCGAGCCGCAGGGTTCGAAAAGGGCTTCGACGCGTATCCGGGCTTCGTGGAGGATCTCCGCCGGGAAGGCGTCCTCCGGCGCCGACGTTCCGTCGGGGTCGCCGAGGATCAGTGCCTCGGTGACGCCCCAGACGAGGAGCACGCGCAAGTGCCGCTTTTCGAGGATGGTGCTTGCCGCGAGCAGCAGGCGGCCGTCCGGTCCATGCACGTCTTCGGCCAGGATCATTCCCGGAGCGAGTTCGTCCGTGTTGACTGTCCTCATTCCGCCGAGCTACCCCCGTTGGTTTCTGCGAAGCGTAAAGAGACGACTGTTTACTGGATAGCACAGAGAGGGAACGACGTACAAGGTTTGCCGAAGAATAATCGCAGGGTTTTCTCGGCCTTGACGTTCATGGACTGCGGACCCTACACAACAGCTTTCCACACGCCAACAGGAGCGGATTCATGGGGGAGTCAAACCCGTTTTATTCGGACAGCCGCTGGAACAACATGTATGCGTATGCGGCGACGCTCCAGGATTTGATTCAGGCGGGCGGTGATCCCGTGGAGGAATCGATCATGACGCTGTCCCTGGTGCTCCAGCAGTTTCCGGAAAGTCCGCCGCTGGACGAGGAGAGCCACCACGTCAACTGCGTGAACGCGCTCCTGCGCAACGTGCTCGGCGCGTTGCGCAAATACAAGCTCGACGAGGCCCGCAAGGAGCGGAAATGACGCAGGACGAACGCATTCGCCGCGTGGAATGCTGGCGGGATTGTTGAAGCGGATTTCGGGAGCTCGGTTCGGGGCTCCGCGCAGCCGATCCCGCGACGGTGTTCGAGGTGGAGATCGCACCGGACCAGCTGGAAATAGTGGCCCGCGTGATTCGCCATGCAAAGGCGCGCCTCGTGCGTCAGACGGCGGCGGGCCAAGGACGGCTGCTGTTGACGGTGCTGCCTCGGCCCGGTTCCGCAGCCCGGCGCGGGCAGGACGAGCAAGGTTCGCCTGCTTGAGCGCGGCAGTCCCGGTTTCTTTGTCGTTTATTTTTTGCCCAACCTCCTCCTTTTCTTCGGCAACCGCGTGCAAATGCGGCGAAGCTGGGATATGCTTTTCCGCAAGGATTCTTCATGGCCCTGGTCGGGGCCGCAGGCACGGACGGATTCGCGGGGGCTTGACGGAGGGAGGACTATGAAACGAATGCCCGGAATGCTTCTGGCGGGCTTGATCTGCGCCGCCGTTGCGCTCGCCGTGGGTTCGGGCGAGGCCTTGGCCGACGACGGCAACACCATTCCCGGCGAGTTCGGGGGCGTGCGCATGGGCGCGTTCATGAGCGACCTTGGGGGAATGACCTTCGTGCGCACCGAGCACGTGCAGGACGAGGTCAGCGGCGACTACGACGTGATGTATTACACTTCCGCGACCGCACCCTCCATGTTCGGGAAGGTGCCGCTCGAACGCGTGGAGTTCGGTTTTTGCGATGACTATGTATGCGTCATCCGCGCGCAGGCGCGGGGCAGGGACGCTTATGACGAGCTGGTGCGCGAATATGCCCGGATATACGGCACCGAGGATCGTCGCGTCTATCTGTATGATTCGCTCTGGGATCGCTACTGCGACGAAGAGCGCACCAGGGACGGCGTCAGCACGCGCTGGATTCTCTGCGAGCATGAAACCGACAACTGCGCCGTCTTTTCCATCACCTACCATCGCGATGCGGATCTGGCCGTCCTGCTGCTGGGCGATCAATACGCCGAACCCTGAGCAGGTCGCGCCAGCTGTCCTTTGGCGGGACGAGCCGGGAACGGCCCTGCGGACGCGCTGCTCCGCGGGGCCTTTTTGCGCGCGCCCGCAGGAAGGCGCGTGGACTCGCGTCCGAGCGTCAGTCCGCAGGGTCCGGGGGCCATTCCTTTTGGGAGAGCGGCGGGGATTCCTCGCCCTGCGCTGGTTGCTGGCCGTTCGCGTTCCGACCGCCGTTGGCCGGAGGCTGGCCGGGCAGGGGGAATTCCACCAGCAGGCGCGTGCCTTTTCCCGGCAGGGATTGCAGATCGAATCGGCCGCCGAGCATGTCGGCGCGTTCGCGCATGCCGAGCAGCCCCATGCGCTTTTCGGAAAGCGCCTCCGTGGTCCGCAGCGCGGGGTCGAAGCCTTCGCCGTTGTCCTCGACGCGCAGGATCACGTTGGGATGGGAGGCCACCAGGCGCACCTTGACTTCGTCGGCTCGCGAGTGCTTGCGCACGTTGTTCAAGGCTTCTTGAAGAATTCTGAAGACATGGATGCCCGCATCCCCCTCGAGGCGGACATTGTCCATGCCCGCGGAGCTGAAGTCCACGCGCAGGCCGGTTGTCGCGCCGTAGCTGCGGCAGTAGTCCGCGAGGGTCTGCACGAGTCCGATCTGGTCGAGGCCGGAAGGGCGCAGGTCGTGGGCCATGTTGCGTACCGAGGCGATGGATTTGCCGAGGATGTCGGCGCAGCGCGTGGCCCGCTCCTGGGTACGCGGAGCCAGGCTGCCCTCGTCGTCGAAAAGCGTTTCAAAGGCGATCTTCAGGGCCGAGAGATCCTGGGCCACGTTGTCGTGCAGGTCGAGCGCCACGCGCCGTCGTTCGAATTCCTGGATCCGGATCAGCTCGCGGGAGAGAATCTTGCGATACTCCTCGGCGCGCTTGCGGTCCGTGATGTCGATCATGGACCCTTCGTAAAAGAGAACGTCGCCGCCGGTGCCCCGGACGGTCTTGGCGGTGCTTTCGACCCAGATGATGGTCCCGTCCACGCGGCGCATCTGGAACTCAAAGGGTTCGGGCTTGTCGGTCTGCTCGACGTTGCGCCGGAACAGCTCCCGGTCCAGGGGATTGACGTAGGCCTGGGACGCGAGATCGACCATTTCGCTGACGCATTGGGCAGGGGAGGTGAATCCGAACATGTTGGCCATGGTCTTGTTGGCCGAGAGCAGCTGGCCGCTCGGAGTGGAGCGGTAGAGTCCCACCGTGGCGTTTTCGAAGAGGGTCCGGTACTTGGATTCGGCCCTGGCCAGGAAGGTCTGCTTTTCCGTGAGCCGGTCGGTCATGTCGTTGACCGCTTCGGCGAGTTCCGAAAGTTCGTCGTTCTGGCTGAGGTGCACGCGCGCGTCCATGTCGCCTCTGGCGACACGGCGGATCACGTCGAGAATGCGGCGCACCGGGCTGAACAGGTTGCGCATGAAAAAGAACAGGGTCGTGGCGAAGCAGACGGGCAGGAGCAGGAGCGTCACCATCAGAATGCTGCGCGTTGTGTCCACGCGGGCCTGGTCCAGGGCCTGGCGCGTGCGGTGCACCGAGGAGAGCAGCTCGTCCTCGGCGGCGACGTATCCCAGCCGCCAGTTCGTTGCAGGCAGGCGCTGAAAGGCCAGCAGGTAGGGTTCGCCGTCCAGCACCAGGGGCGCGATGCCTTCGTCTTCGGAGAGCATCCTCTTGGCCACCTGTCGGACCTGGATCGAGCTGGAGTCATTGAGCTTGTGGCGCAGAAGTTCGCCGGGCATGAGCTGCGTGTCCCGACCCAATCCGAAAAGGGCGAGCCGACCGGCAGGAAAGGCGATGAGTTTGCCTTCCCCCGTGATCAGGAAGCTGAAGCCCGTGTCGCCGAGGCCCGCGAGCACTTTTCGGACCAGCCGCTGCACCGAGATGTCGATGCCCGTGGAGGCGAGAAAGCGCCCGTCCTTGCCGTAGGCGGGCATGCTCACCGTGACCACGAGCCCCTGCCCCATGGAGTCCTGGTAGATTTCGTTCCAGACCAGGCTCTTGGACGGATTGTGCTCGGGAGCCGCGCTGGTGAAGCAGATGTCGTCGCGAAAATCGTAGGTCTCGGGACGGGGCATGAAGTCCGCGTGGTGCACGTTCGGGAAATAGCGCGAATATCCGTCCGCCGTGATCGCCCAGGCGGCCACGGATCCGGCCGTGGAATCCTTGGCGTGGCGGAGGAGCGGGTCCACGTGCGAGAGGGCGTTGAATTCCTTGATGACCTTCGGGGTCACGGCGTCCGAATCCCAGTAGGTGCCGGAGGCGAGGCTGGAGTAGTCGTTGGTGAATACGCCGTTGACCGGATGTCGCTCTATCGTTTCCTTCTCGTTGAAATTCTTCGCACCGTAAAACTCTCTGTCGTCCAGGACGCGCCCCACGCCGGAGGCGATGAGCCGGGCCTCGCTTTCCGCCTGCTTGAAAACGGATTGGTAATGGCGGGCGCGCTCGGCGATGAGCGTGGTCAGGCCGTCGCGGGCCAGTGCGCGGATGTTCCGTTCGTTTTGCTCTGCGGAGAACTGACCGAGATCGTTGATTTGATCCAGGGAGACGAAGGCCACCAGTGCCGCCGTGGCCAGGATGGAGCCGAGAAGGACGAGGGAAAACCGGGTCCCAAGGCGCGAGAGCAGGGGTTTGAACACGTTCTGGCTACTCCGGGGACGAATATAGCGTTGATCTAACAGTGAAAACAAGTGCTGTCCAGGCGGCTTACGGCAGCGGGGAGTCCTGGACCAGTTCTTTTCTGAGTACCGCGTAGAATCCGGCGAGCACGGCTTCGGCGGCGTCGTGGCGAAGGGAGGTGGGGCGGCGCGCACCGGACCATTCCACGACCTTCCGTGCGGCTTTGTCTGCGGAACGTTTAGCCGTCTTGCCGTCGATCCTTTCGCGCGGCAGAAGCAGCACCTCGCGCCATTGCTCGGCGCTGATCTGCATGGTTTCCATTCCAAGGGACGCGGCTTCGTCCAGCCATATTTCCGCGAAAACGCCTCCCCCTTCCACGACCAGCAGTTCCGGCGAATATTCCCGCAGCAGCCCGGCTGCGGCGCGCCGCAGCCGGGAGGCGCGGCCGAGGTTGTGGGAGCGGCACCAGCGCAGCCGACCGTCCGGGCCGAACAAGGCCAGTCCGGTGCGCAGGCCCGCATCCACGGCGAGAATCAAGGTCGGCCTCTCGAACTAATCGTCGTCGGAGCCGCCGGAATCAGCAGGGGTGTCCGGTTCCGGATCCATGCTGTCCGGAATCCCGTCGCCGTCCCGGTCGCCGTCGGCGCCCTGGTGATAGGTGCTGTAGTAGGCGGAGTTGTAGCTCCTGCCGCGGCGCTTCTTGGACCGCATGGCCAGCCAGATCAGTCCGATGACGACCAGAAGACCTATGAATCCTTCGCTCATGTGCCTCTCTCCTTGACGTGGTTCGGTCCCGGTGACGATATCTCGGATATCGCTTTGAAAGTACACGATAAGGGAAAAGACTGCCAGCGTCCGGGGAATCGGGAGAATCCCCCGGAAGGAAAAGGCCGGGCTTTTCAGCCCGGCCTTGCATCATGATCCGTTATTCTTCCTTGCCGTTCAGCCCGTAGATGCGTGATCGCATCCGGAGAAGAATGCCATGGCACAGCGCGAGTTCCTTTTCCTCGAATCCTCCCAGCACTTCCTTTTCCACCTCGAAGCAGATTCGGGTAATGCTCTCCAGGAGTCTGTCGGCCTTGGGCAGCAGGCTGACGAGCTTGACGCGGCGGTCCTGGTCGGAAACCCGGCGGCGCACCCAGCCGTCCTTCTCAAGCTGATCCAGCGCCCGGACCAGTGTCGGTCCTTCCACGCCCATGCTCTCGGCGATTTCCTTCTGGGAAGCCTGGCCTCCGAAGAACTGCACGGACTTCAGGGCCATCCAGCGGCTGTTGCTCAGCCCCAGGGGGCGCAGGCGCTGGTCGAGCAGGGCGCGCCACTCGCGGGAGATTTCGTAGATGGTCAGGCCGAGGAGGTTCGAGCCCTCGCGCTTGCCCCATTCGATGCACTCCCGTCCGCAGCAGGCCGGCAGCTTTTCCGGGATCATTTGTCCTCGCCTCCGCCGCGCAGCCGTTCCGTGAGCCCGATGATCATCTTGAAGAAGGCCGGGATGAAGAAGGTGGCGATGAAGGTCGCTGCGAGCATGCCGCCGATGACGCCCGTGCCGATGGCGTGGCGCGAGGACGCGCCCGCGCCGGAGCTGATGGCCAGCGGGACCACGCCGAGCACGAACGCCAGGGAGGTCATGATGATCGGCCGGAAGCGGAGGTGGGCCGCTTGGGCCCCCGCCTCCACGATGGAGAGTCCCTGCTTGTGCAGCTGGACCGCGAATTCCACGATCAGGATGGCGTTCTTGGATGAGAGGCCGATGAGCGTGAGCAGGGCGATCTGGAGGTAGACGTCGTTGGAGAGCCCGCGCATCCATGTGGCCGTGATCGCTCCGAAGAGCGCAAAGGGCACGACCATGATGACCGCCAGCGGCAAGGTCCATTTTTCATACTGGGCCGCCAGGATCAGGAAGACCATGAGCAGGCCGAGCAGGAAGATGTAGGTGGAGCTGTCTCCCGCGGAGATCTCCTGGTAGGCCGAGCCGGTCCAGGCCAGGGCGTAGTCCTGGCCGAGCACCTCGTCGGCCACGTCCTGCATGACCGCGAGGGCCTGTCCGGAACTGTAGCCGTCTGCGGGGCTGCCCATGATCTTGGCCGCCGGGAAGACGTTGTAGCGCTGCACGCTGTAAGGGCCGGTGGTCTGCTGCACGCTGACCAGGGCGCTGAGCGGGATCATGTCGTCGTCGTCCGAGCGCACGTAGACGCTGTTCAGGTCGCTGACATTGTCGCGGTAGTTCGATTCCGACTGGAGGTTGACCTGGAACGTCCGCCCCATCAGGTTGAAGTCGTTGACATAGCTTGAACCGAAGGTGGCCTGCATGGTCGTGAAGACCCGGCTGACGGGCACGTTCATGGCCTTGCAGCGTTCACGGTCGAGGTCGATGCGAAGCTGGGGCCAGTTGGCCGAGTAGGTCGTGGAGATGCGTCCCAGTTCAGGCCGCTTGGAGGCCGCGGCGATGAATTTCTGGGTCGCGTCGGCCAGGTCGGCGGCGCTGCCCCCGGAACGGTTCTGGATGTAGCCCTCGAAGCCGCCCGTGTTGCTCATGCCGTTGATGGCGGGCATGCCGAAGCAGAGCACGTAGGCGTCGGTCACGGGGTAGCCCAGGCCGAAGACCTTCTTGACGAAGCTGAAGGAGCTGTGCTCCGCGCCGGGGCGTTCCTCCCAGGGCTTGAGCCGCACGAACATGGTCACGGTGCTGGACTTGTTCGTGCCGGAGAGCAGGTCCAGGCCGGCCAGGGAGATCAGGGTGTCCACCTCGGGCTGGGCCATGAGCTTTTTGGTCATGTCGTTCGCTACCGCTTCCGTCCGGCTCAGGGAGGAGCCGTCCGGGAGCATGGCGTAGGCGATGACGTAGCCCTTGTCCTCGTCGGGCACGAGTCCGCCGGGAACGTGCTGGAAAAGGCTCCAGGTGCAGCCGATGAGGGCGGCGAAGAGCAGCACGACCAGGAAGCCCCGCTTGAGCAGGAAGCGGACGCCCGCGGTGTAGCGGTTGGTGAGGCGGTCGAAGAAGACGTTGAACCACATCAGGGGCCGGGGCGGCGCGCCGTGCTTGTCGCGCAGCATCAGGGCGCAGAGCGCCGGGGTCAGGGTCAGGGCCACGATGCCGGAAATGACCACCGAGACCGTGATGGTCACGGCGAACTGCTTGTACATTTCTCCGGCCAGGCCGCCCATGAAGGCCACGGGCACGAACACGGCGCAGAGCACGAGCACGATGGCCACGATGGCCCCGGAGACCTCGTTCATGGCCTTGATCGTGGCTTCCTTGGGTGGAAGCTTGTCCACCCGCATGACGCGTTCCACGTTTTCGATGACCACGATGGCGTCGTCCACCACGATGCCGATGGCGAGCACGAGGCCGAACATGGTCAGGGTGTTGATGGAGAATCCGAGCATCTCCATGCCCGCGAAGGTGCCGATGATGGACACGGGCACGGCGAGCACGGGGATGACCGTGGCGCGCCAGTCCTGAAGGAAGAGGAAGATGATCAGGCAGACGAGCAGGAAGGCCTCGAACAGGGTCTGCCGGACCTCCTCGACGGAGATGCGCACGAAGGTGGTGGTGTCGTAGGGCACCGTATATTTGATGCTTTCGGGGAAACGCTGGGCCAGTTCGTCCATCTTGGCGTTGACGAGCTCGGCCGTGGCCAGGGAGTTCGCTCCCGGAGCCAGATAGATGCCCATGGCCACGGAGGGGTTTTCCTCGCGCTTGGAGGTCATGCCGTAGGACTTGGCTCCCAGTTCCACGCGGGCCACGTCCTTGAGGCGCAGGATGGTGCCGTCGGGATTGGCGCGCAGGATGATGTTGCTGAATTCCTCGGCGCTGGCGAGGCGGCCCTGGGTCGTGACCGTGTATTGCAGCTCCACGGGGGATGCCTGGGGCTGGGCGCCGATGGAGCCCGCCGCGAACTGGGCGTTCTGCTCCTGGATGGCGCTGGCCACGTCCGCCGGGGTCATGCCCAGCTGGGCCAGCTTGTCCGGCTGGAGCCAGACGCGCATGGAGTAGTCGCGCGAGCCGAAGACCGAGGCGTCGCCCACGCCGGGCAGGCGCTTGAGCTCGTCGATGATGTTCACGAGCGCGTAGTTGCTCATGTAGATCGTGTCGTAGCGGCCGCCCTCGGATTCCAGGTTGATGACCTCGAGCATGCTGGCCGACTTCTTGCGCACGGTGACGCCCTGGGCGCGCACCTCTTCGGGCAGGCTGCTCTCCGCGGCCTGGACGCGGTTGTTCACGTTGATGGTGTTCTGGTCGGGGTCCGTGCCCACCGCGAAGGTCACGGTCATGCTCATGGTGCCGCTGTCCGCGCTGGTGGAGTTGATGTAGAGCATGTTGTCCACGCCGTTGATCTGCTGCTCCAGGGGCGCGGCCACGGTGGAGGCGATGACCTCGGCGCTGGCGCCGGGGTAGTTGGCCGAGACTTCGACCTGGGGCGGCACGATCTCCGGGAACTCCGCTATGGGCAGGTTCCAGAGGGAAATGCCGCCCGCGAGGCAGATGACCAGCGAGATGACCGTGGCGAAAATGGGTCGGTTGACGAAGAAGCGCGAGAACATGCGACTACTCCCCGCCCTCGGGCTTGGCTTCGTCCTTCTTGCCCTCGGCGGGAGCGGCCTTGCCGCCGTCCGCGGGCTGGTCCGGGGCGACGTTCACGGGAGTGCCCGGACGGACCTTGATGACGCCCTCGCTGACGATGCGGTCGCCGGGCTTGAGTCCGGCCTCGACCACGAAGTCCTCGCCCACCTCGATGCCCAGGGTCAGGGGATGGGGCGTGGCCACGTTGTCCTTGTCGAGCACGTAGGCGATGGGGCCTTGCTGGGTGAAGAGCACGGCCCGCTGGGGAACGAGCAGGGCCTGGTTGAGCACCGCGCCCTTGACGAAGACGCGCACGTACTGGCCGGGCAGCACGATCATCTCCGGGTTGGGGAACTGGCCCCGCACGCGGATGGAACCGGTTTGCGGATCGACCTTGGTGTCGGAAAAGTTGATGAAGCCCTTGGGGGCATACATGCTGCCGTCCACGAGCCGCAGCTCCAGCGAGTAGCCCTCCTCCGGAAGGCTCATCTTGCCCTCGGCCAGCCAGCGGCGATTGCGCAGCGCCTCGGCTCCGGGCATGGAGAAGTTCACGTAGAAGGGATCAAGCTGGATGATGGTGGTCAGCACGCTGCTGTTGGCGATGACCAGGCTGCCCTCGCTCACGGCCTCCTTGCTGGTCACGCCCGCGATGGGCGCGCGGACTTCGTTGTATTTCAGGTCGATGCGTGCGTCGCGGACCTTGGCTTCGGATTCCTGGACATTGGCAAGGGCCGTCTCGTAGGCGGTCACGGCGTCGTCGCGCTCCTGCGCGCTGATGGCTCCGTCCTTGTAGAGCTTGACGATGCGGTCGCGCTCGCGCCGGGAGTTTTCCAGGGTGGCCCTGGCGCTGGCCAGGGTGCTCGCATACTGGGCGAGATTGGCGTCGGACTTTTCCGGGTCGATGGTGAAGAGCAGGTCGCCCTCGTCCACGAAAGAGCCTTCCATGTATTTGCGTTCGAGCAGAATGCCGCCCGTGCGCGCGGTCACGTCGATCTCCCGTGCGCCCGCGGTCTGCCCCATGTACTCGAAGGTCAGGGGCTGGTCCTTGGGCTCCAGGGTCATGGCCTTGACCATGGGCGGGGGCATCTGCGCCTGCTGCTGGCCGTCTCCGCAGCCGGAAAGGGCGAGGCCGAGGGCCAGGAGCGACAGGAGGCCTAGACAATAAGGGCGGAGGCTGGTGATCTTCACGTTTATTTCCCGATGAACTGAGCTGAGGGTTGTATGAAATAATTAGCGTGCTAATTAATAGAAGAGCAGGGACTAACGCCGCGACGAAGGAATGTCAAGAGATGTGAACGCGAAGAAAGCTTGAATGAACCTGCCGATACGAAAGGATATTTCCGGTTTGCCGAAGAGCTGTGACGCGAACGGATGAGGAAATATCACAAGGCGCGGAAACGGATGGCCGATGCGCAGGCCCCGCAGCTTGAACGGAGGAATATTGCCGGACGCAAAAAAAGGGCGGAAGCCGAAGCTTCCGCCCTGGATGGTCCGGGTCGGGCCGCAGCGCGGTCCGCTCTACAGCTTGCAGGCGGTCTTGAGATCGTCCGCGGCGTCGGTCTGCTCCCAGGTGAATTCGGGAAGCTCGCGACCGAAGTGGCCGTAGTTGGTGGTCTTCTGGAAGATGGGACGGCGCAGGTCGAGACGCTTCTGGATGAAGTAGGGGCGCAGGTCGAAGACTTCGCGCACGGCCTTGGTCAGGGTCTCGTCGTCGCACTCGCCGGTGCCGTGGGAGGTCACGACCACGGAGACGGGGTCGGCCACGCCGATGGCGTAGGCGATCTGCACTTCGCACTCGCGGGCCAGGCCGGAGGCGACCACGTTCTTGGCCACGTAGCGGGCCATGTACGCGCCGGAGCGGTCCACCTTGGAGGGATCCTTTCCGGAGAAGGCGCCGCCGCCGTGGGCTCCGGCTCCGCCGTAGGTGTCCTGGATGATCTTGCGTCCGGTCAGGCCGCAGTCGCCCACAGGGCCGCCGATGACGAACCGGCCCGTGGGGTTGACGTAGACCTTGAGGTCGTCGTCGAGCAGGTTTTGGGGCAGCGTGTGGAAGATGACTTCCTTCTTGATGGCTTCCACGAGGTCGGCGTAGGCGATGTGCTCGTCGTGCTGCGAGGAAACGACCACGTTGTCGATGCGCACGGGCTTGCCGTCCTTGTACTGCACGGCCACCTGGGTCTTGCCGTCCGGACGGAGGAAGTCGAGGATGCCCTGCTTGCGCACGTAGGTCAGGCGGCGGGAAAGCTGGTGGGCCAGAAAGATCGGGGTCGGCATCAGGGGTTCGGTTTCGCTGGTGGCGAAGCCGAACATCATGCCCTGGTCGCCCGCGCCCTGCTCTTCGGGCTTGGTGCGGTCCACGCCCTGGGCGATGTCCGGGGACTGCTTGTCGATGGAGGAGATCACCGCGCAGGTCTGCCAGTCGAAGCCCATGGTGTCCGAGGAGTTGTAGCCGATGTCCTTGATGGTGCCGCGCACGATTTCGGGCAGGTCGGCGTAGGCCGTGGTGGTGATTTCACCGGCGATGAAGGCCATGCCCGTGGTCACGAGCGTTTCGCAGGCCACGCGGGAGTTGGGGTCCTGGCCGATGAGCGCGTCGAGGACGGCGTCGGAAATCTGGTCGGCGACTTTGTCGGGGTGTCCTTCGGTCACGGATTCCGAAGTGAAGATGTATTTTCCTTTCGGCGAAAAAAACATGCGTGCTCCTCCTTCAAGGATATGGTCAATCGCAGGGGCGTTGTTCCAGAATCTTTTCGATTCCGTTCTTGTCGTCCACGAGCACGACCCGCGCCACGTGGTTCTCGATTTCATCCGGTGCGAGCCAAGCGTAGGCCGCGATGATGACCTTTTGTCCGGCTTCGCCCCGCAGCGCCGCAGCGCCGTTGAGGCAGATTTCTCCGGGGCCTCCGGGAATGGCGTACGTGGTGAGGCGTTCGCCGTTGCCGAGGTTGTAGACGTCTATCCGCTCGTACGGAAGAATCCCGGCGGCCTTGAGCAGCACGGGGTCCACGGAAAGGCTGCCGTGGTACTTCGGGTCAGAGCGGGTCACGGTCGCGCCGTGCAGCTTGGCGTTGAGAAAGCTCCTTCCGGGCATGTTCCTTACACCTCCAACAGAAAATTGTCTATCAGTCGTGCATTCTTCATCTGCACGGCGACAGCGGCCAGCGCTTTCTTCCGGACCTCCGACAGGGGAGCCAGGGTCACGGGGTCCACGATGGCGATGTAGTCCACTTCGCCCAGGGGCAGATGCGCGTCGAAGTGCTCGTGCAGCGCGGCTTGCAGCCGGGCCGCGGAACGCTCGCCGCCGGAGGCCAGCTCCTGGAGCATGAGCAGGCCCTGCCGGATCTGCGGGGCCTGGGCGCGTTCGGCCTCGTCCAGGCGGACGTTGCGCGAGCTGAGGGCCAGTCCGTCGGCCTCGCGCACGATGGGCTGCGCCTCGATGCGCACCGGGAAATCCAGGTCGCGGACCATGCGCCGGATGATGGCGAGCTGCTGCCAGTCCTTCTCGCCGAAAACGGCCACGTCCGGGCCAGCGAGATGGAACAGCTTGGCCACCACGGTGCAGACGCCGCGAAAGTGGCCGGGCCGCGAAGCGCCGCAAAGACCCTTGGCCAGGTCCGGAACCTCGATCCAGGTGCCGTGGTCCGGGGCGTACATGGCTCCGGGCGGCGGCGAGAACAGCACGTCCGCGCCCCGGCTTTCGGCCAGGGCCGCGTCGCGCTCCGGGTCGCGGGGGTAGCTGTCCAGGTCTTCGCCCGGCCCGAACTGGGTCGGATTGACGAAGAGGGAAACCACGAGCCTGTCGGCCAGGGGACGGGCGCGGTCCATGAGCGCCAGGTGTCCGGCGTGGAAATAGCCCATGGTGGGAACCAGGGCCACGCTCAGGCCCTGTGCGCGCCAAGCGCGGCAAACGGCCTGCAATTCTTTGGGGTCTTGAATGGTAATCATTGGGAATGCCTCCTGCGAGGGTCAAAGCGCTATTCCATTTTGCCCCGGTTGTCCAGCAGAGTGCTTGAGAAATGCGGGGTCCGGGGGTAAGGTGCCGAAATATGAGCGCGATACGCAACGATCCGATGCGGGGAACCCCCCGGCTGAGCGGCAGGGACTTGGTGGAGCTCGAACATGCGCTCAAGGACGCCCTGCGCGTCCATGTGCCGTTCGAATCCTACAGCCTCTTTTTCCCGGAGTCACTCCCCGAAGGGGTGGGCGGCCCGGTTCCTTCCTACCGCGCCTCGGCGCGCGAACTGCTCCTGCCGCTCGTGCTGCACAACGAGCTGCTCGGTTGGTTCGTGGCGCGCGGCGTGCGGCTGAGCGCGCCCAAGAGCGCGCCGCTCTACCTCGCGGCCCTGGCCCGCGCAGAGCTGGAGAAATTCGCGCTCTACAAGCGCAGCATCACGGACCCGCTCACGGGGCTCTACAACCGCGACCACTTCCTGGGCGTGCTCGAACGCGAGATAGAACTCGTGGACGGCGCGCTCATGGCCGGCGGCGCGGGCGAGATCGGCGGGGCCGGAGGCTTTTCCGGCGGTCTGGGGGTCATCTCCCTGGACCTGGACCGCTTCATGTGGATCAACGAACGCTACGGCTATACCGTTGGCGACGCCATCGCCGCCGAGGCGGGCCGCACCATGCTGCGCATCTGCCCGCGCCACGCCGTGGCCGCACGGCTGATCCACGATCGCTTCGCCGTGATCCTGCCGGACGCGCGGCCCCGCGCCTGCTTCCAGCTCGCGGAGCTGATTCGCTCCGGCATCTCGCGGCTGGTGCACAAGGACGCCGTCACCGGCGACGCCATTTCCGTCACGGCCAGCCTCGGCCACGTCTGCTACCCGCAGGGCATGAACGGCCAGCAACTGCTGCGCGACACGCCCGAACGGGCGCGCATCCTGCTGCGCAAGGCCAACAAGGCCGTTTCCACGGCCAAGCACCACGGACGCAACCGCGTGTTCGGCTTCGCCGACATCCTGCCCAAGGGCGGCAAGGTGCTCGAGGTGCTGCCCATGGGCCGGCTGACCGTGAGCCTGGGGCGCGACGTGGAGGCCCGCGTGGGCCAGCGTTTCCTGCTCCTGCCGCCCGGCCCGCCGCGCAGCGTGCTCGCCGAGGTCACGGAGGAGGAGCGCCTCTCCGGCTCCAGCCCCGTCACCCACAAGGGCGAAGCCGTGCTCATCGAGGTGCAGGAAGACATGGCCTTCGCCGAGGTGCTCCACCCGGCGGACCCGTCCGTGCCCATCGCAACGGGCGACCGGCTCGTGCTCGTGGCCGAGGAGGGTGCCGGATACGACCGCCAGCAAGCAGGAGACGACGTGCCGCACAAGGACGACGTGACCGGACTCTTCGCCCATAGGGATTTCATGGCCCGCTGGCCCGGACTGCGGCGCGGCCCGGAACGCTTCGCCCTCGGCCTGTTCAAGGTGCTCTCCGGCGCGGACGGCTACGCGCGCGGCTACGAAAACGCCATGCGCTCGCGCATGGGCACCCTGGCCGAACTGGTGGAGGCGCGCGCGCCCCAAGGCTCGGTGGGCGGCGAATTCGGCCTGGGCAGCGTGGTCTGGTTTCTGCCCGGCCTGGAACGCGGCGAGGCCGAAACGCTCCTGCGCGAGGTGGTGGCGGACGCGGAACGGCGCGGACTGGAACTGGCCGCCGGAGCGGGCGTCTACCCTTATATGTCCTTCACCCGCGCGGACATGCTCGAAAACGCGCGCAAGGCCCTGGATCACGCGCTGCTCCTGCCCCATCCGCGCGCAGCGGCCTTCGACTCGGTGTCGTTGAACATCTCGGCGGACAGGCTCTACATGCAGGGCGACCTCTTCGGCGCAGTGGAGGAGTTCAAGCTCTCGCTGCTCGCGGACGAGGCCAACGTGCTCGCGCGCAACTCGCTGGGCATCTGCTACGCGCAGCTCGGCAGGCACGAACAGGCGCGCGGCCAGTTCGAGGAGGCCCTGCGGCATGCGCCCGACGACCTCATGGCCCTCTACAACCTGGGCTGGATCAGCCAGCGCATGGGCGACGCGCAACGGGCCAAGACGAGTTTCGAACGCTGCCTGGAGCTGGACCCGGCGCACGTCTACAGCATGCTGCGGCTGGGCGCGCTGGCCGAACAGGCGGGCGACCCGGACAGGGCGGAGCAGTGGTACCTCAAGGCCGCGGGCCTGCCCGGCGGCGAGCCGCTGACCATGCGGCACCTGGCCCGGCTGGCCGTGGACCGGGGCGACAAGGAACGCGCCCGCGAATGCCTGCACCTGGCGCTGAACGCCAACCACAACGACCACTTCGCCATGTTCCTGCTGGCAAAGCTGTATCTGGATTCGGGCGAAGACCCGCAGATCGCGGAAGTGCTGGCGCGCCAGTGCTCGGCACTGGCCCCGGAAAGGGATGACTATTGGGATCTGCTCGTCCGCGCCCTGGAGATTCAGGGCAAGGAGGACGAGGCGAGGTCGGCGGAAGCGCGGAAAATGGCGGGGTGAGGGAGCAAATAAAGACATTGCTTTCGTGTATCTTTTTATCTATTGGGTGGGTGCTTGCTTTTGCGGTCTAATATGATTGCCTATTAGCTGTGGAGGATTGGGCGACATGGCTGCACCGAAAGTTCGCAACGAGAAGATCAAAGAGGCCCAAGAATTATTAGCGCAATTGGAAAGTGTTGATGCGAAGGGGCTAGCTCGCACCGAGGAGTTGACGAGAGAGATAAACTTCGAAGATGCCGTCCCTCATTTTGAGAAGATGCTTGATGTGGTAAAGCAACTGCACCAAAGGCAGATAAATCGGCTGCCGCTTCAGCATGTTGAGGGCATAATAAATTCTTGCAAATTGCTTTTAGCAAATATTGCTAAGGTGAAAGATTTTGATATAAATCAGAATACACCTGCAAACGTGTGTAAAGCAATAGTTCAAGATGTTAAAAATTCTTATGACGATTTTGTGGAGCCACTTGTTCTCCCCTTGGCGTTTACAGCGACTCAGGCAACTGACTATTCCAAAATAGAGAGAGAAGCTAAGGGGTATCGCGCTACAATAGAAGAAGAGTATCTCAAATTTAAGAAGCTGCTAGAACAGCAAAGAGAAGAGGCAGAGGCTGCGTTACAGGCGGTCAAGGAGCAAGCCGCTGAAGCAGGAGTCTCTTCTAATGCCCATATATTTAAGTCGGCTTCCGATTCTTATGCCGATCTTTCCAAATGCTGGATGTGGGCGACTATTGTTTCGTCAGTTATAACTTTAAGTGTTGCTGTCGGGTATGTTGTTATGAGTTTTTATGTCAACATTGACACAACTCCGAAAGTAATCCAGTACACAGTAAGCAAGGTTATATTGTTGTCGACATTGTCCTTCGGAGTATTTTGGTGTGCAAGAAATTACAAATCTTGTCTGCATAATAAGGTGCTAAATGAGCATAGAGCAAATGCTCTGATGACATTCCGTGCTTTTGTCGAGGGGAGCGGTGACCAGCAAGTTAAGGAAGCTATACTGTTACAGGCTTGCCAGGCAGCCTTTGTAAATCGTCCCACTGGGTATGAGTCCCAAGAGAAAGAAGCTCAAACGATTAACCCGGTCGTCGAAATTCTGGGTAAGGCTGCGATGAAGTCTGAACCCACTTAAAGCGAGGGGGTTGCTACTTAAGTCTCTCGTCGTCCCTACGTCCTGAGTCCCCTCTTTGCATCGGGAGCAGCTACCTCCCCAATTCCGCTTCCGCCCCCTTGCAGGCCAACCGGACATACTTCGGGATGATCCGCTCGCCCTTGTCGTAGTAAGCGACCATACGGCGGCTCAGTCCGAGGGTCTGGGCCGCGCTTGAGAGCGAAAGGCCGTGGCGCTTTCGCCAATCGCGGAACTCCTCGGCGCGCATGGCTTCACCCGCCTGTTCCAGCGCGAGCCGCCAAAGCGTGCTGACGGAAATGTCCATGTCGCCACCCCAGGTGATGTCCCAGCCCCATTCCCCTACCTTGGCCTGCCTAAACAATGCAGGCTCTTCGCGCAGCGGCCGGAATATCTTGTAGGTATGCAGGAACGCTGAGAGGTCCACTTCGTTAATGGAGCCGTCCCGCCATTCGATTCGAAGACGGAAGGGCTCCAGGGGGGCGATGCTCTTGATGCGCGGTTGTTGCTTCATGGCGCTATCCTCTCTCATTCAGGTCGGACCATTTTGCGAGCAGGTCATGTTGGTGCTCTCGCGCCCAATCCATGACGGCTCGGTAGTGTTGTGGAAGCCGCCCGCCCTCCAGAATTGAAAACGACCTAAGATCGACCTGGAAATGCCCGTCGGGTCCCAGGATATGAAAGTGCGGCGGGGCATGGTCGTCTCCGTAGATGCACAGCTTGAGGCCGTTGATCACGATGATGGTCGGCATGACTTCCCTTGGTTTAAGCTAGTGCACTGGTTGCACCATGTCAATGCTTGGCCAGCAAAAAGGGAGCCGAGCGGCTCCCATCAATAATGCGGTTTGTTGTCCCCTCTACGCCCCGGCGGCCTGGAACGCCGCGCCGACAATGGCCTTGGCCTCGTCCTGAATCCGGGCCAGGTGCTCCGTCCCCAGGAAGCTCTCCGCATATATTTTATAGATATCCTCCGTGCCTGAGGGCCGCGCCGCGAACCAGCCGTTCTTGGTCGTGACCTTGAGCCCGCCGATGGACGCACCGTTGCCGGGCGCGCTGGTCAGCCGCGCGAGGATGGGTTCGCCCGCCAGCTCGGACGCGGCGACCATCTCCGGGGTGAGCTGCTTGAAGGCGGCCTTTTGCGCCGGGGACGCGGGCGCGTCGATGCGGGCGTAAACGGGCTCGCCGAAGCGTTCGGTCAGTTCGGCGTAGCGTTCGCTCGGATTCTTGCCCGTGGCCGTGATCTCGCAGGCCAGCAAGTCCATGATGATCCCGTCCTTATCTGTGGTCCAGGCGGCGCCGTCCAGGCGCAGGAAGCTCGCGCCCGCGGATTCCTCCCCGCCGAAGCCCAGGGAGCCGTCCAGCAATCCCTCCACGAACCACTTGAAGCCCACGGGCACTTCGTACAGCTCGCGGCCTAGGTGCTCGGCCACGCGGTCGAGCATGGAGGAGGACACGAGCGTCTTGCCCAGGCGCGCGCCCTTGGCCCAGCCCGTGCGCGTGGTGAAGAGGTGTTCGCAGGCCACGGCCAGATAGTGGTTCGGGTTCATCAGCCCCTGGGGCGTGACGATGCCGTGGCGGTCGAAGTCCGGGTCGTTGCCGAAGGCCACGTCGAAGCGGTCCTTGAGGCCGATGAGCCCGGTCATGGCGTAGGGCGAGGAGCAGTCCATGCGGATCTTCAGGTCGTGGTCCAGGGGCATGAATCCAAAGGTGGGATCCAGGGTGCGGTTCACGACCTCGATGTCCAGGCCGTACAGCTCGGCGATGGGATCGAAATAGGCCAGGCCGGACCCGCCCAGGGGGTCGGCCCCGATCTTCAGTCCCGCGCCCCGGATGGCGTCCATGTCCACCACGCTCGCGAGGTCGCGCACGTAGGGCATGACGAAATCATAGGGCCGCACCAGCCCGGACTTGAGCGCGCGCTCGTAGCGCATGCGCTTGACCCCGGCGAGGCCGTTTTTCAGGAGTTCGTTGGCGCGCTGTTGGACCGGGCCGGTGATTTCCGGTCCGGCCGGGCCGCCCGAGGGCGGGTTGTACTTGATGCCGCCGTCCGTGGGCGGGTTGTGCGAGGGCGTGACCACGACGCCGTCCGCGGTGCCGCCGCTGCCGGCGCGGTTCCAGGTCAGGATGGCGTGGGAGATCACCGGGGTGGGGGTGTGGCCCTGGTTCTGCTGAATGAACAGGCCCACGCCGTTGGCCGCGAAGACCTCGATGGCGTTGCGCTGCGCGGGTTCGGAAAGGGCGTGGGTGTCCATGCCGAGGAAGAGCGGCCCGGTGATGCCCGCTGCGGCGCGGTGTTCGCAGATGGCCTGGGTCACGGCCAGGATGTGGGCCTCGTTGAAGCTCCCGGCCAGGGAGCGGCCGCGATGGCCGGAGGTGCCGAAGGCGACCTGCTGGGCCTGGTTTTCCGGGTCGGGCGCGATCTCATGATAGGCCCGGAGCATTTCGGTCAGGTCCGGAAGCAGTTCGGCCGGGGCCTTGTGGCCGGGGCGCATCTGGATATCGCTCACGCTGTCGCTCCTTGGAGTCGTTCGGGATTATTGTTCTTCGTCGTCGAGCAGGCCGTGCTCGGCGAGGCGGCGTTCCATGTCGGCGGCGCGCTTGCTGGTGTCGCGCAGGCGCACGGCCAGGATTTCCGCGAAGATGCGGTAGAACACGGCCTGGGCGATGAGCTTGTCCGCGCCCTGGAGTCGGTCCATGAACGCGCCGTCCACCGCGAGGCAGAGGCTGGGGCCGACGGCCCGGATGGTGGCCGAGCGCGGGCTGCCGTCGATGATGCCCATCTCGCCGAACACGTCGCCCAGGCGGCGGATGTGGCCGACCTCGGTGCCATTGCTCTCGATGGCGAGGTCGCCGCCGATGAGGAAGTAGATGTACTGGTCGTATTCCCCTTCCTGGATGAGCACTTCGCCGGGGTCGTATTTTCGCAGCCGGGAAAGCTTGATGATTTCCATCATCTGGCGGTCGCCGAGCGTATCGAAGACGCGCATGCGCCGCAATCGGGAGATGATCTCCTCGTTTTCATGGTCGAGCTGTTTTTCGATCAAGCCGTGCTCCTTTCACGTTGGCTGTCTGAATCCACGGCAGTATGGCCCAAACCCGGAAACGCGGCAAGAAAAACGGCGCGGTTCAGGGCTGGTCGGCGTTTTCGGCCAGTGCGTCCAGGGCCGCGAGCCGCTCCGGCAGGGGCGGGTGCGAATGGAAAAGAAAGACGCTCAGCGGGTGGGGCGTGAGATTGGCGAGGTTCTGGCGCACGAGTTTTTTCAGGGCCGAGGACAGTGCCAGGGGCGCGCCCGTGGCGCGGGCGGCGAAGCGGTCGGCCTGGTATTCGTGCCGACGGGAAAGGGCGTTGGTCAGCGCGCCGAGCAGCAGGGAAGCGGGAGCCAGGAGCAGGGAGAAGAGCGCCAGCCCGGCGTGGCCGCTGGCGGGCAGGCCCAGGTCCGCGAAGAGCGTGTTCCAGCCGAGCAGCAGCGAGAGCAGCCAGAGCAGCGCGCCGAGCCGGAGGATGCCGATGAGGATGCGCGTGCGGATGTGGCCCAGTTTCCAGTGGCCGACCTCGTGGGCCAGCACGCCGAGGATTTCGTCGCGGTTCATCTTTTCCAGCAGGGTGTCGAAGAGCGCTATGCGCTTGCGTCGCCCCAGGCCCGTGAAAAAGGCGTTGCCCTTGGCGCTGCGGCGCGAGCCGTCCATGACGAAAAGACCGGACAGGGCGAAGCCTTCCTTTTGGGCCAGGGCTTCTATGTCCGCTCGCAGGGCGTCGTCTTCCAGCGGGCTGAATTTGTTGAACAGCGGCAGAATCCAGGTCGGGGCAACATAGGCCAGCAGGAGCGAGACCGCGGCGGCGATGGCCCAGCAGCCGACCCACGCGCCAGGTCCGAAGACCCGCAGCAGCCAGAGGATCACGGCCAGGAGCGGTCCGCCGATGAGCGCGGCCAGGAGCCAGCCCTTGAGCCGGTCCAGTACGAAGGTGGCCGGGCTGGTGCGGTTGAAGCCGAATCTGTCCTCAAGCACGAAGGTGTGGTACAGGCTGAAGGGCAGACCGGCGAGGTCGTGGGCGAGGCCGAGCATGGCGAAAAAGACGAGGCCCGTGGCCGTTTCGGCCCAGGCTCCGGCCAGTCCGAGGCCCTGGGCCGCCTGCCGGGCCAGCTCGTCGGCCAGGGGAAAGCCGCCGAGGATCAGGAATCCCGCCACGAGCAGCGTGTCCCAGGTTTCGGCCAGCGCGCCGAACCGCAGCCGGGCGCGGGCGTAGCGCTGGGAGCGGGCGTATTCTTCCGGGTCGTAGATGTCTTCCAGGCCCTGGGGCGGCGCGGGCGAGAGGCGGCGCGCGTCGAGCAGGGAGGAAAGCGTGTTTGCGAACCAGGCGGCCAGGATGCAGCCGAGCAGGAGCAGGAGAGAAGCGTTCATGGCGACCCGTATGGAGTTTCGAGCGGTTTCGGAGGCTGTGCTGCGGTTCCGCGGCGACCTGCCGGAACTCCTGCGCAGGGCGCACTCCGATGGCGAAATACGGTATCCCGTGACCCGCAGGGCGTCAATCAAGGACGTGGCCGAGAGCCTGGGCGTTCCGCATACCGAAATCCACGGATTGCTGCTTCTGACGGCAGCGGGAGCGCCGCGCGAGGTGGGGTTCGGCCATGCGTTGCAGCCGGGAGAAGTCCTGGATATCTCAGGGCCGGGCGGCCCCGTGGATGCCATGCGGGACGGACTCCTGCGCCCGGCGCTGCCGCACGGGCTGCGTTTCGTTGTGGACGAAAACGCGGCCGGGCTGGTGCCGCTGCTGCGCGGGCTGGGCCTGGACACGGCGTATGATCGCTGCTGGACGGACGAGCGCATCGCGGAGATCGCCGAGGCCGAGGGGCGCGTGGTTCTCAGCCGCGACCGCGCCCTGCTCAAGCGTTCGTGCATCGCGCACGGCAGGCTGGTGCGCGCAAACCTTCCGGACGACCAGTTGCGCGAAGTGCTCGCGCTCTATCCGATTCCATCGGAGGCGGTCCGTTTTTCGCGCTGCCTGCGCTGCAACGAGCTGCTGCGGCCCGTGGAAAAGGCGGCGATCCTGCATCGCCTGGAGCCGAGAACGAAGCGGTATTATCATAGATTTCAGATGTGTCCTTCGTGCGAGCGGATCTACTGGCCGGGCTCGCACCAGGAGCGCATGCTGGAGCGGTATGCGCGATTGGGGTTGTCTTTTCCCTGAATGCCGCTTCCCGCCTTGATTAAGTGCCCGTGGTATATTATTTGAACAAAATACGTTCCCAGGAGGGCGCAGAACGCATGTCCGTGACGGCCAAGGAAATACGCGAAGACATCGCCCGCGCGCGGGCCGCCTGTCAGAAAGGCGACCTGTTGCGCTGTCTCGGCTGCCTGCGCGACGCAGTGGACGGGCTCGTGGGCAACAAGGTCTTCGGGCGCGAGAAGTTCGAGATCGAGGCGCTGATCGTGGAAGCCCTGCGCGACCTCAACGGCCTGCGCACCATGCAGCGCGTCATGCCGCGCGGCGTGCACTACGTGCGCGGCAAGGAGCGGGAGCTGCACGCGAAGCTCTCGCACCTGCACGCGAAGCTCAAGGAAGCCATCGACCGCGCCCGGCTGGAAAAGCTGCGCAAGCGCATGCTCGACCTGGACGAGAGCCTGCTCGCGGCCCAGGTGCACCTGAAGAAGAAAGAGGAAATGGAGGCGCGCAAGCTCTTCCGGCGCGCGGCGGACCAGTTCGCGGGTCAGCCCGGCCTGCTTTCGGACATAGGAACGCGCATGCTCATGGGCGGCCTCGTGCAGGAGGCCGTGGAATACCTGCGCAAGGGCCTGGAGGAAAACTCCCGCGACGAGCGCGCCCACAGTTCCCTGATCATGTGCTACGAGGTGCTCGGCCAGATGGACAAGGTCGAGGAAGCCATCAAGAACGCCATCCGCATGCTCGGCCCGCGCGAGGATCTCTACATTCGTCTGGGCAAGGTGGCGCTTTCGCGCCGCAACTGGTCCACGGTCCTGAACGTGGCCGAGGCCGTGCTCAAGAAAAATCCGCTGAACGTGGAGGCGCGCAAGCTCCGCAACCAGGTCCGCCCGAAAATTTACGGAAAGGGCGCGGCGTCCGGAGCCGCCGGGGCCGAAGCTCCGAAGCCCGCTCCGGCCAAGCCCAAGAAATCCATCAAGCTCGACATGTAGCGACCGCAGCGCAATAGACGAGCCCCCGCCCGGAGTGTCCGTGCGGGGGCTTTTTCCTTGGCGCGGGGATGGGAAGAGCCGGGCTCAGGCCCCCTCCGCGCCCCAGGGCGCTCAGCCTTTGGAATGAGTCTTCGTGAACCGCTTTTGCAGCCTGCTCAGTTTTTTTTCCCGTTGTTTCGCTTCCAGGTCCGGGGTGCTGGCCCGGGAACGCTCCAAGCGTTCGGCCTCGCGGCGCAGCTTGAGGAAGGAGCGGTAGCGTTCCGCGTCCAGGTCGCCGCGCTCCACGGCCTCCTTGACGCCGCAGCCGGGCTCGGCTTCGTGGCGGCAGTCCTGAAAGCGGCAGCGGACGGCGAAGCGTTCCACGTCCGCGAAGAGGTCTTCCACGCCGTCGCCGCCCGTGAGCCCGAAGGCGCGCAGGCCGGGCGTGTCGATGAGCAGCCCGCCGCCGGGCAGCAGGAACAGCTCGCGGTGGGTGGTGGCGTGCCGTCCGCGCGAGTCGGCTTCGCGCACCTCGATGGTGCGCTGGCGCTCGCAGCCGAGCAGCCGGTTTACGAGCGTGGATTTTCCCGCGCCGGAAGAGCCGAGCAGGACCGCCGTGACCCCCGGAGCAAGCAGCGCGCGCAGTTCGTCGAGCCCTTCCCCGGTATGCGAGCTGAGCGAGAGGACGTGCGCGCCGGGAACGGCAGCCATGACCCGCGCCAGCTCGCGGCGGCGGTCCGGCCGCAGATCGGCCTTGGTCAGGACGACCACGGGTTCGGCTCCTGCCTCTCGCGCCAGCGCCGCACCCCGTTCCAGGCGGCGCGGGTTGAAGTCGTGGTCCAGTCCGGCGGCGAGCAGCACGAGATCGGCATTGGCCGCCAGGGCCTGGCGCGCGTTTCCGTGGGAAGGGTCGAGCCGAGCGAGCAGGGTGCGCCGGGGCAGCACTGCCTCGATCCGCGCCGCGCCGCGCTGCGGCCCGGCTGTTTCGTTCGCGCCGGGTGCGCTGCCCGTGCGCGCGGCGACCCAGTCGCCCACCACGGGCAATTGGCCGGGGGCGAGGGCTTCATGCCGCAGCCTGCCCGCGAGCACGGCCTGCGACATGCCTTGCTCGTGCAGGAGAAGATAGCGCTCCCGCTCGGCGCGCGCCACGCGCGCGGGCAGCAGTCCGCAGCTGTTCAGGGAATCGAATGACGCAGAATAGAAAGACGACCAGCCAAGGTCGATGAGGTCGTGAAACGACATGGCGTAGCTCCATGGAAAAAGGCCGCACAAAAGCGTCCTCCGGGAATGTTCGCGGAGGCGGTGGCCAGGGGACGTCGGGGTCCGGGTATGGTGCTACGCAAGATCCAGCATGAAGGGCAGCAATTACGCCTTTTCGCCTGCGCGCGTCAAGCGGCGCGGGCGCGCGTCACCGCGCGGGAGGAGAGGGTTGCGGGCGTTCCACGCGGTGCAGGCTGCCGTCTCCGCAGGCGACCCAGATGCCCCCGTCGCGGTCCAGCGCCAGGGTTGCCGGACGGTCCAGGCCGCGCGCCAAGACCGTGCGCTTGCCGTTCTTGTGAATGCGCAGGATTTCGCCGGAACCGCGAAGCGCCACCAGCAGGCCGCCGTTCTGGTCCACGGCCAGGGCGGCGGGAGAGTCGAGTCCGTCCGCGATGAGAATGGTCTCGTTGTCCGGGGTGCGCAGGATTATCCGTCCCGCGCCCCGCGTTTCGCCCTGCTCCGCGACGTAGAGATTGCCGCGCCTGTCGAAGGCCAGGGCCGCAGGCCGCGCAAGGCCGCGCAGGCTCGTGCGTTCAGGAGCGGGAACGGCCTTTGGTCCCGCTCCCCCGGCAAGAGCGGCCGCCGATGCGCAAACAAGGGCCAGCACGGAGACAGAAAGAATGGCGGGCAGGCTGCGGAAGAAGCCGCGTCCCCGGCTTGGCCGCAGGGCGTTTCGCTTCTGCCGCGCGCCCTGTTCCGTATGGATCCCGCTGTTCATTCCCTTTTGCCCGCGCGCTGCTTGTTCGGAAAGACGGTTCATGCTTCCTCCGTGGTTGGGGTTTCTGGAGAAATGCTATGCCTGGGCTCCGTAAGAGGTCCAATATATCTTTACGCACGCATTGAGACGTAATAGATATCGATCATGGAGCTACGACAATTGCGCTATTTTCAGGCCGTGGCCGAGGAGCTGCACTTCGGGCGTGCCGCCGAGCGCGTGCATATCGCCCAGCCGCCGCTCTCGCAGCAGATCAAGCGGCTGGAGGAAGAGCTGGGCGTGCCCCTGCTTCGGCGCAGCAGCCGCAAGGTGGAGCTGACCCCGGAGGGAGCGCGTTTTCTGGACTCGGTGCGTGAAATACTCGAGCGGGTGGAAGGGGCGGCGCACGCGGTGCGGGCCATGGCGCGCGGCGAGGAGGGACGTCTGCGCGTGGGCTTCGTGGGGGCTGCCTCGGACACGCCGTTTCCGGATGCCGTTCGCGACTATCGAGAAAAATATCCGGCTGTTCACCTCGTGCTTCGCGACATGTGCACCCTGCGGCAGCTCGAAGAGCTGCGGCGCGGGGAGATCGACGTGGGGGTGATCCGGCTGTTCGGGCAAAACCTGCGCGGCTACCGCCACGAGACGCTGCTGCGGGAACAGTACGTGCTGGCCATGCCTCGGAACCATGTTCTGGCGAAGCTGAAACGCGTTCCCCTGGAGGCCCTGGACGGCATCCCGTTGGTGCTCTATCCCCGCTCCTCCCAGCCCGCGCTCTACGATACGATCATGACCCGCCTGCGCGAGCAGGGAGTGCGGCCCGTCATCGCCCAGACGGCGAGCACGAAGCAGACCATGAGCGCGCTGGTGGCCGCAGGCATGGGGGTCGCCTTTCTCCACGGCTCCGCCGGGAGGATGCCGCACTCCGGCGTGGAATATCGGCCCCTTGTCGGCGAGTTCCCGGATGTGGAGCTGGTCATGGCCTGGCGACCGGAAAACGACACCGTTCTGGTACAGCGTTTTCTCGAGGCGCTGCGCCGCCGGGTCCATTCCGAGACGGCACCTGGGCGCTGAGCCGATCCGCCGTGCAGGAAAGAGTAAAATATTTTTCAGTAAACCCCTGGCACAGAGTGAATAAAATTTTGTTTCAGACGGGCGATAGTGATGTTCTTCCCTGTTCTTATTGAATGGATTACAGCTTCCGTTGAACGAGCGGGGCTGCGCCGGGCAGAAGGCTGAACGGAGGCGCATCCTCCCCTGGAAGCGGCGGGTCTATTGTCACAAAGCTGTTTCAAAGGCTATGGAGAGCGATCGGTTTTCGCGCCGGATGCGTCGGTCCCGCCACGGGTGGCCTGGCCGCATTCCGAGGGGCGCGGACCGGACAGATTTTTCCGGGCACCCTCCGGGCGGGGGGCGCGCCGCTGGTACCTAACCGCAGTCATCGCTCACAGGAGGAAGTAATGAACAAGGTCGTCTCCATCGTCCTGGCCGCTTGTCTGGTGCTTTCCGCCGGACTGGCCTCGGCGTCCACCTGGGCCCAGATCAAGGAAAAAGGCGTAATCACCGTGGGCAACGCCCCGGACTATCCCCCCTTCGAGTCCATCGACGACAAGGGCGAGCGCGTCGGCTTCGACATCGATCTGGTCCGGGCCGTGGCCAAGCGCATGGGCCTCAAGGTCGAGTTCGTGACCCTGGGCTTCGAGGTCATCGTCACCGCCGTGCAGAGCGGCCAGGTGGACCTGGGCGTTTCCGGCATGAGCATCAACGACGAGCGCAAGCAGTTCGTCAACTTCACCGATCCGTATTTCACCGCCGGTCAGGTCGTGGTCACCACCCCTGAATCGGGCATCAAGACCCTGGCCGATCTCAAGGGCAAGCGCGTTTCCGCTCCCGTGGGCACCACGAGCTACGCCGCGGCCGAGAAGCTGGAAGGCATCGAGCTGACCGCGCCCGAAGACTACAACATGTCCTTCGCGCTGCTCAAGGGCGGCGGATGCGACGCGGCCGTGGCCGACATCCCCGTGGCCGAGGAATACGTCAAGCAGGGCGGCTTCACCATCGTGGGCGAGCCCCTGACCTTCGAGGAATTCGCCATGATCGCCAACAAGGACAACGCGGACTTCATCGTCGAGCTGAACAAGGCCCTGGCCGAGGTCAAGGCGTCCGGCGAGCACGAGGCGCTGATGAAGAAGTGGGGCCTGAAGTAGGCCCGAAGGCATGAACACGGGCCGGGACGCGTTCCCGGCCCGTTTTTGGATTCAACCCGCCCGCACCGGGCACGTCATTTCGGCACGCTGGAGGCAAGGTGGATTTTTCGCTCGTCTGGAAACACAACGCCCTGATGTTCAAGGGCATGCTCACGACCCTGGAATGCACGGGCGGGGCCATCAGCATGGGGCTTGTCCTGGGCATCGTCGCGGGCATCGCGATCATCTCGGAAAAGCGGCTGACCCGCTGGATCGCCGACGCCTACGTGCAGATCATCCGCGGCACGCCGCTCCTGCTGCAAATATTTTTCTTCTA
The DNA here is from genome assembly GCF_000420485.1 of Paucidesulfovibrio longus DSM 6739. Lineage (NCBI taxonomy): Bacteria > Pseudomonadati > Thermodesulfobacteriota > Desulfovibrionia > Desulfovibrionales > Desulfovibrionaceae > Paucidesulfovibrio > Paucidesulfovibrio longus. Next base: position 113,194 of record NZ_ATVA01000011.1, read on the forward strand.
CCTCGGCGGCCCGCAGATCTACCGCGCCATCACCGGGGACTCCATCTCGCCGGACCCCTTGATCACGGGCATTCTGGCCCTGGGCGTGAACAGCGGGGCCTACACGGCCGAGATCATCCGCGCGGGCATCCAGTCCATCGGCAAGGGCCAGACCGAGGCCGCCATGTCTTCCGGCCTGACCCGCAACCAGACCATGATCTACATCATCCTGCCCCAGGCCCTGCGCCGCATGATTCCGCCGCTCTTCAACGAACTGATCGTGCTGCTCAAGGACTCCTCGCTGATCTCCACCATCGGCGTGGCCGACCTGATGTTCTCGGCCAAGCTGCTCGGCTCCAAGTATTACAACTACGTGCCCTTCCTGCTCGGCGCGGCCTGCGTCTACCTCGTGCTGACCATCAGCTTCTCCCGCGTGATGAAGTACCTGGAAAACCGCTGGCCCGTGCGGCTCTAGCGCTCAGAACCGCAGAGCGCCCAGCACGCCGAAGCCCCCGCCGGATGATTCCAGCGGGGGCTTTTTCATGGGCCTTGCGCGGCTTGGCTAGAACTTGATCAGGTTCAGGCCGATCTTCTCGTCGAAGTAGCGGTCGATGCCGCCTTCCACCGCGTCGATCCAGATTTCGGCGGTGGCGCTGACGTCCGCCTCATTGAGGTGGCCGCCGAAGCACTGGTGCTTCTCGTCCGCGAGGTTGGCGTGCAGGTGCAGGTAGGTCTTGCCGTCCATGGTGCTGACGTTGCCGAGCAGGGAAACGATCTCGAACGCGCCCTTGAGCTCGCTCTTGATGTAGACCTTGGTGTCCGTGCGGAACAGGCCGATGACGGCGCGGCCCACCGCGCCGATGCCGCTGACCATGCCGAGCTTCACGCCGTATTCTTCGCAGGCCCGCATGACCGAGGCGACCACCTCGTCGCCGGGATCGAGCCGGACCAGTATCCGGGTGCCGAATTGTTTGCTTTCCATAATCGCTCCTTGTGGTTGTCGCTTGCTTCCAGAGTATGGAATCTCGCGGGCCGTGCGTCAACCGTCCGCGTGCTGCGCTGCGCGGGCAGGAGGAAGAGGCCTCCGGCGGCTGGGGCCCGCGGCCCCAGACCCCTTTCTCCGCTCGCGCTGCGCGCGGCGGGGGGGGAGGGATGAGACAGGCTTGCAGGGAGTGCGTCAAGCGGCTCGCGCTGCGCGCGGCGGGGGCGCATAAAAAAAGCCCCCGCCGGAGCAGGGGGCCTTGGTAATCAAGCAAAGGGTGCCGGGTCGGCCTAGTACATGCCGCCCATTCCGCCCATTCCGCCCATGCCGCCGGGCATGGCCGGAGCAGCGGACTCGTCCTTGGGCTTCTCGGCGATGGCGCACTCGGTGGTCAGCAGCAGACCGGCCACGGAAGCGGCGTTCTGCAGGGCGATGCGGGTGACCTTCTTCGGGTCGATGACGCCCGCCTTGATCAGGTCTTCGTACTCGCCGGTGGCGGCGTTGAAGCCGAAGCCGTCCTTGCCGCCCTTGACCTTCTCCACGACCACGGAGCCTTCGAAGCCGGCGTTCGCGGAGATCTGGCGCAGGGGCTCTTCCACGGCGCGGGAGATGATTGCGACGCCGGCGGCCTCGTCGTCCTCGGCCAGCTTCAGGCCGTCCAGGATCTGGGAGGCACGGGCCAGGGGCACGCCGCCGCCGGGCACGATGCCCTCTTCGACGGCCGCGCGGGTGGCGTTCAGGGCGTCCTCGACGCGGGCCTTCTTCTCCTTCATCTCGGTCTCGGTGGCAGCGCCGACATTGATGACGGCCACGCCGCCCACGAGCTTGGCCAGGCGTTCCTGGAGCTTCTCGCGGTCGTAGTCGGAGGAGGTTTCCTTGATCTCGTTCTGGATCTGCTTCACGCGGGCCTTGATGTCCTCGGACTTTCCGGCGCCGCCCACGATGGTGGTGTTCTCCTTGTCGAGCACGACGCGCTTGGCGGTGCCGAGGTCGGCGACAGTGACGTTCTCAAGCTTGATGCCCAGGTCCTCGGTGACGAGCTGGCCGCCGGTGAGGGTCGCGATGTCCTGGAGCATGGCCTTGCGGCGCTCGCCGAAGCCGGGAGCCTTGACCGCGGCGATGTTCAGGGTGCCGCGCAGACGGTTGACGACCAGGGTGGCCAGGGCCTCGCCCTCGATGTCCTCGGCGATGATCAGCAGGGGCTTGCTCATCTTGGCGGTCTGCTCCAGGACGGGCAGCAGATCCTTCATGTTGGAGATTTTCTTCTCGTGCAGGAGGATGAACGGATCCTCGAACTCGCAGGACATCTTCTCCGGGTTGTTCACGAAGTAGGGGGAGAGGTAGCCGCGATCGAACTGCATGCCTTCGACGACATCCAGAGTGGTCTCCAGGCCCTTGGCCTCCTCGACCGTGATCACGCCTTCCTTGCCGACCTTGTTCATGGCCTCGGCGATGATGTTGCCGATGGTGGCGTCGTTGTTGGCGGAAATGGTGCCGACCTGGGCGATTTCCTTCTGGTCGCGGGTGGGCTTGGCCACGGCGTCCAGTTCCTTGACGATGGCTTCCACGGCCTTGTCGATGCCGCGCTTGATGGCCATGGGGTTGCGGCCGGCGGCCACGAGCTTGACGCCTTCCTTGAAGATGGCCTGGGCCAGGATGGTGGCGGTGGTGGTGCCGTCGCCCGCGATGTCGGAGGTCTTGGAGGCGACTTCCTTGACCATCTGGGCGCCCATGTTCTCGAACTTGTCCTCGAGCTCAATTTCCTTGGCGACGGTGACGCCGTCCTTGGTGATGATCGGGGAACCGAAGGATTTCTCGATGACCACGTTGCGGCCCTTGGGGCCGAGGGTCACTTTGACGGCGTTGGCGAGCTTGTCCACGCCCGCCTTCAGGCGTTCGCGGGCTTTGGCGTCGAAAAGAATGTCTTTGGCCATGATATGGATCTCCTTACGTGGTGAGTTTTGGGATTCGCGACGGGATGCTTACTCGACGATGGCGAGGATGTCTTCCTCGCGCATGACCAGATGCTCTTCGCCGTCCAGCTTGATTTCGGTGCCTGCATACTTGGCGAAGAGAACCACATCGCCGGCTTTCACGGTCATGGGCACGACCTTGCCGTCGTCGCCGGCCTTGCCGGGACCAGCGGCGACAACCTCGCCGCGCATGGGCTTTTCCTTGGCGGAATCGGGAATGATGATGCCTCCCGCAGTTCTCTCTTCCATCTCGAGGCGCTTCACCAGCACTCGGTCGCTCAAGGGCTTCAGCTTCATGCTATTACTCCTCCAACAGAATGTAATTAGTTTGTGATTCTTGGGCGCCGTCATCGCCGAAAACGTCGGCGGACCCTGTCGGGCCCGGCGCTGTCTGACAAGTAAACACGAAGCCCGGACTGTCAAGCGCGGTCGGGGCATTTTTTTTGGGAAGCAAACTCCCCGTCAAAATAAGCGAAAATCGAGTCCAAGCTCGGCGCAGAGCATCTCCGCGAGCTTCTCGGCGGGCGTCCAGCCGCCGCAGCACTCCGGGGAAAGGCTCACTGTCAGGCAGGCGAGCTGCCCGGCCTCGTGCGCGCGGACCACCGGGGCGGCCACGGCCCGGACGTATTCCTCGGAAAACAGGGGGCGCATTTCCGCGTCCGGCCCGCGGAAGAAGAAATAATCCACGTCCAGGTTGACCAGCCAGGGACCGCCCTGGGTCAGGTCCAGCAGGGGCAGCTGCCAGGGCTGCATCTCGAAGATTTCCACCGCGTCGGGGCGCAGCCCTTTTCCGTGCGTGGCAAAGGCCCAGTCGTGGACAAGCTCCGGCCGCGCGCCCATGAGCAGCCCGATGTAGTTGTCCCAGCGGAACAGGGGCGTGCTGGTCAGAAAGTCCGTTTCCAGGGCTTCGTCCAGATAGCCGTCGAGGCTGAAATCCAGGAGGCCGCGCCCGCCGAGATGCGCGAGGTCGCGCCGGGAGAGCACCGCATCGTAATGCTGGTCCACGTGCAGCAGGCCGTAGCTCCGGCCGGGGGCCATGTGCCGGGACCAGCACCAGAGCGCGGCCCGGTGGTTGTCCATGACGTAGGCGTTGCCGTCGTTCCAGAGGAAATTCATGTGCAGGGCCGCGGAATCGGCCCGGCCGGTGAAGGGGATCAGCCAGTGGGCATCGGTCATGGTCGCTCCGTGCGGGCTAGTCGTGCCGGGGCGAATATTCGCCCAGTTCCAGGTCTTCCCCGGTGCGGCCGTAGAAGATCGTTTCCTCGGCCAGCCTGTCGGCCAGGGCCGCCTCGTCCGAGGGGTGCAGCTCGCCGGGCAGCAGACGCCAGGACCAGTTGCCCTCGGCCAATCCGGGGACGTTCATGCGCGCTTCGGGGCCGAGGCCGAGCACGTCCTGCGCCGGGACGAGGGCCTGGGCCGCCGGGCTGGCCAGGGCCAGCCGGAGCAGGGCCGCGGGCGCGTCCGCCGCGCTCACGCGGGAGCCGACGAAGCGTTCCAGGCGTTTTTTGCCCTGGGCGTCCAGCTCCTGCTCGAACCAGCCCCGCGTCGTGTTGTTGTCGTGGGTTCCGGTATAGACCGCGCCCAGGGGCTCGTGGCGGAAGGGCGCGTTGGGCGTGCGGGCGGCTCCGGGGCTGAATCCGAACTGGAGCACGTGCATGCCGGGCAGGTCGAACTCGCGGCGAAGCTCTTCCACGTCCGGGGTGATGATGCCGAGGTTCTCGGCCAGGATGGGCAGCCGGGCCGGGTTTCCCGTACGCTTGCGCAGGGTCCGCAGCAGGGCGCTTCCCGGCGCGGGAACCCAGCGTCCGCGCACGGCGGTGCGCTCCTCGGCGGGGATTTCCCAGTAGGCGGCGAAGCCCCGGAAATGGTCGAGGCGGACCTGGTCGTGCAGTCCGAAATGGTGCAGCAGCCGGGCCGTCCACCAGGCGAAGTCCTGGGCCTGGTTCGCGTCCCAGTCGAAGACCGGGTTGCCCCAGCGCTGCCCGGTTTTGGAAAAGTAGTCCGGCGGCACGCCCGCCACGCAGGTGCGGCGGCCCTCGGCGTCGAGCTTGAAAAGGGCGCGGTTGCACCAGACGTCCGGGCTGTCGTGGGTCACGTAGATGGGCACGTCGCCCACGAGTTCGACGCCGTGCTCGGCCAGCCGGGCGCGCAGCCGCCCCCACTGCCGGAAGAAGCGGTGCTGGCAGAATTTGTGGAAGAGGATTTCGCGGGCCAGCTTTTCGCCGTATTCGCGCAGGGCCTCATCCCGGCGGTCGCGCAGGGGGGCGGGCCAGTCGTACCATGCGGCCTGGGCGTGGTGCTCCTTGCAGGCCAGGAACAGGGCCAGATCGTTGGCCCAGTGGCCGTTCGCCGCGAGAAAGCCGTTGAAGTCCGCGTCGTCCAGGAGGCCGTGCTCGGCGCGGGCAAAGGCGCGGCGCAGCAGGTCGTTCTTGGCGGCCCTGGCCAGGGCGTAGTTCACGCTCCGGCCGGGCGCGGCCGCTGCCTTGTCCAGTTCCGAGGCGTCGAGCAGGCCCTCCTCCCGCAGCAGTTCCGGGCTGATCAGCAGCGGCTCGCCGCCGAAGGCGGAAAAGCCGGCATAGGGCGAGTCGCCCACAAAGGAAGAGCTGGGCGCGAGCGGCAGGATCTGCCATTGGCGCTGCCCGGCCCGGGCCAGGAACGCGGCGAAACGCTCGGCCTCCGGGCCGAGGTCGCCCACGCCGAAGCGCGAGGGCAGCGAGGTCAGATGCAGAAGCAGGCCGCTGGTGCGTTTCATGGCTCGTCTCCGTTGCTGGTTGATCCTGGAGAGTATTGCCCGCTGCGGAGTCGGCTGTCCAGCGTTCCGGACCGGGCCGCGCGGGTTCGGCTTTTGTCCGTTGCCGCTGCGGCATGCGCAGACGCGGCCCTGCCGCGATCTTTGTCACGAGAATGACAACTTGGCCGCGCCGCGTGAAAGCGCAAGCACTTGCGGCTTTGCGGCGAACATGATTCCATCGTGTTGCGATTTACTGGCGGTTCGGCCTGTGCTAATGAACCGCACCCACGCTTTCGTTACAAGGAGCACACATGCAAGGAAGGGAGCGGCAATTGGAACACTCGAAAGATCTTTTCAGCAAGGATCTCTTCACGCTGGGCCAGCCTTCCGGAGACCCGTTGCGCAAGGCGTTTTTCGCATTGATGAAACGCCCCCTGGCTCGGCTGCTCTGTTTCAAGAAGATGAATAGCATCTATAGCGAGACTTGCGGCGGCATGAAGGACGGAGATGATTTCGTGGACGTGGTCCTGGACCGTCTCAACGTCCATGTGAACATCAACGAGGAATATCTCAGGAACATTCCCGCCAAGGGACCGGTCTTCGTGGTCGCGAACCATCCCTTCGGCATCATCGACGGCCTGATCCTGATCAAGGCCATGCGCACGGTGCGGCCCGACTCCCTGATCATGGCCAACAGCATGCTCGGCATGATCCCGGAAATGCTTCCCTATCTCATCGAGGTGGACCCCTTCGGAACCTCGGATTCCGTCAAGCGCAACATCAACGGGCTCAAGACCGCCATGCGCTGGCTCAAGCAGGGCCACATGATCGGAACCTTCCCGGCGGGCGAGGTGGCCTCGCTGCGGCTGCGCAAGCGCATGGTCCGCGACCCGCAGTGGAGCACCACGGTGGCCGGGATCATCCGCAAGACCGGAGCCCAGGTCGTGCCCATGTTCTTCAAGGGGCGGCACGGCCCGCTCTTCCAGGCCCTGGGCCTGGTCCATCCCCGGCTGCGCACGGTCATGCTGCCCCGCGTGAACCTCAAGCAGGTCAACCAGACCGTGGACGTGACCGTGGGCAAGCCCATCACCGCTGCCAAAATGGCTTCCTTTGCCAGCGACGAGGAGGCGATCAACTATCTGCGTTTCCGCACGCACGTCCTGCGCCGTTTCGACAAGAAAAAAGAAAAGGAACGTGCGGATCTGAGCGTCTCGACGCCCATTGCCCGGCCCTGGCCCCGCGAGGAATTGCTCCGCGAAATCGAATCCCTGCCCGAAGACCGCATTCTGGTCAGCTCCGGCCCGTTCGTGGTCTTCGAGAGCGGCGTGGCCCAGCGTCCTGGGCTGCTCCACGAGATCGGCCGCCTGCGCGAGGAGACGTTCCGCCCGGTGGGCGAGGGCACGGGCCGCGAGCTGGACACGGACCGCTTCGACATGACCTACCGCCACCTCGTGCTCTGGGACAGCGAAAACCAGCGTCTCGCCGGGGCCTACCGCTTCGGCAAGACCGACGAGCTGCTGGCCCGGCAGGGCATCAAGGGGCTGTATTCCTCGACGCTGTTCAAGCTGCGCCCGGAACTCTTCGAGCAGATGGGGCCGGCCATGGAAATGGGCCGCTCGTTCATCTGCTCGGAGTACCAGCGCAGCTACCAGCCGCTGCTGATGCTCTGGAAGGGCATCGCCGAGTATGTTTGCCGCAATCCGCGCTACAAGACGCTGTTCGGATGCGTGAGCGTGTCCAGCGACTACACCCAGGTTTCGCGCGAGCTGATGGTCCGCTTCCTGGAACGGCACTGCTCCGCGCCGGAGCTGGCGAACTATGCCGTTCCCAAGCGTCCGCCCAAGATCAAATACATGAAGCGGCTGGACATCTCCCTGCCGGAGACCGCCTTCAACGATATCGAGGACATCGGGGTCGTCGTGGGCGACATCGAAACGGACAAGTCCATCCCGGTGCTGCTCAAGCAATACCTCAAGCTTGGCGGCAAGATCCTGGCCTTCAACATCGACCCGGACTTCAACGACTGCATGGACGGGCTGATTCTCGTCGATTTGCGCAAGACCGAACCGCGCATGCTCAACCGCTTCATGGGAGCGGACAAGGCCGCGGCGTTTCTGGAATATCATAAGGTCACGGGCGAGCCGGACAAGGCCGCGTGAACCTCTGAATTGCGAATTTGAAGAAGATGGGGGCGCGTCCGGAAGGGCGCGCCCTTTTTTATATGCTCTCCGCCAGGAACAAGGCCCGCAGCGGTTCCCAGCCAAGCAGCTTTGCGGCCATCTTGTCGTATCCGATGACGTCGGGATGGGCGCCGTCCCCGCGCTTGAGCGCGGCCTTGTAGGTTCCGGAAGCGTCCAGGGCGGAGAAGAGATCGAAGGCGGGCACCTTCCGCTCCTTGGCAAGGGCGAGAAAGCCTGCGGCCAACTCCCGGATGTGTTCGTTGACCGACGGGTCGGCCACGGGAGGCGGCGTCAGCAGGAAGGTGGGCGCCAGTGCCGGAGCCGCGCTCAGAATCTCGCGGCAGGCGGCGAAACTGTCCTCCCGGGGGAGATTCTGGTTCGCGTCCGCCGTGCCGAAGCAAAAAACCAGGCCGGCGGGGCGCGCCTTGAGCCGGGCTCCGGCTTCGGCGCGCCAGCGCGTGCGGATTGCGGGGGCGGTGTCCGCACGGATGCCGAGGTTGTAGCAGGACACGCCCCTTCCGGCGCTCATGGAGGCGGCGCAGAGCCTGCCGGGCCAGCCCCGGCCGGTCGGGTCCGCGAATCCCAGGGTCAAGGAATCTCCGAAGCAGCAGATGATCATGTGTTTTTCTCCGTGGCGAATCCTAGACCGCTTCGGCTCTGCTGCCAAGGGGCTGAGGCTTGCGCTCGGAGCGTCGTCTCGGCGGGGAGTGAAATTCGTGTTATGTTTTTCTTCGTCTTTCCTTGTACTCATCTCCACAAGTGTGTATTAAATGAAACGTATCGTCAGGGATAGTCATCCCGGCCCCTGTAGCAGATTCAATTCCCGGCCGGGCGAGAAAGGGACATGCAAATGGAGGATGCACTCAGATGCTCAAAAATCTGAAACTGGGCGTCAAGCTCGGAGCTGGATTCGGCCTGCTGATGCTGATCGCTGCGACGTTGGGAGGCATTGCGACCTACAACATGCTCAGCGTTGGGGCGCAGTCGAAAGTTCTTGCGGAGGAGTATGTCCCGGAAGTCGATATCGCCAACAACATTGAGCGGCATTCCCTTCTGACCATGTTCGCCATGCGGGGCTATGCGCTGAGCATGGAACCGAAACTTTGGGAAGAGGCTCAGAGCGGATTGGAAGAGGTTCGCAATTATCTCGCCCAGGCCAAGGCCCACAGCGAAAAGTATAGGGATCTGGTCAAGCTGCGGGAGGGGGTGGAAATCGCCACGAGCAAGGTGGACCAGTATGACAAGCTGGCCCAGCGAACCAACGAGCTGATCGTGGTCATGGAGCAGGACCGAACGGCCATGGACGCCGCCGCGGCAGCCTACATGAAGAACTGTGCGAATTTTCTCGAGTCCCAGACCAACGCCATGATCGAGGAGGTCAACCAGGGACAGCCTGCACCCAAGCTGCTTGAGCGTCTGAACAAGGTTTCCTGGGTCAACGACATCATCGACCTCGGCAACGACACGCGGGTGCGCAACTTCAAGGCGCAGGCCATGCGTGATCCGGAGATGCTGGAAGCGGCCCTGGGCAACTTCGCGCGCATGGACGAGCTGTTCAACAAGCTCCGGACCGTCACTCGCCGGGAGGACAACCTCAAGCAAATCGAGGCCACCCGCGCCGCGGCCAACGACTATCGTCAGGCCATGGAATCTTTCCTGAAGAATCTCAAGGAACTCGCCGAGGTGGGCAAGGGCAGGGAAACCTCTTCCGCCGACGTGCTCAAGGCCGCCCAGGATACGGCGGCAGCGGGCATGGCCCTGACCAAGGAACGCGCCGCGGAGTCCGTGGCCGCGTTGAACACCGCGTCCACGGTCATGGTCATCGGCCTGGTCGTGGCATTGCTGCTCGGCGTGGTCGTGGCCGTGCTGCTGACGCGGATCATCACCAAGCCCGTACTTCTCGGCGTGACCTTCGCCGAGAATATGGCTCAGGGCGACTTCACCCAGAACCTGGACATCGACCAGAAGGACGAGGTCGGCGTGCTGGCCGGCTCGCTCAACGACATGGTCGCCAAGCTGCGCCAGGTGGTCCACGACGTGCAATCCGCCACCGAGAACGTGGCTTCCGGCAGCGAGGAGCTTTCCGCCTCGGCCCAGACCCTTTCCCAGGGCGCGACCGAGCAGGCCGCGAGCATCGAGGAAGTCTCTTCCTCCATGGAGGAGATGACCGCCAACATCAAGCAGAACGCCGACAACGCCCGCCAGACCGAGGCCATCGCCCAGCAGGCCGCGCGCGACGCCGCCGAGGGCGGGCAGGCCGTGAATCAGGCCGTGGACGCCATGAAGAACATCGCCGAAAAGATCTCCATCATCGAGGAGATCGCCCGGCAGACCAACCTGCTCGCGCTGAACGCCGCCATCGAGGCGGCCCGCGCAGGCGAGCACGGCAAGGGCTTCGCGGTCGTGGCAGCCGAGGTCCGCAAGCTGGCCGAACGCAGCGGCGCCGCCGCCGGGGAGATCAGCGAACTCTCCTCCAACACGGTTCAGGTCGCGGACAACGCCGGGCAGATGCTCGCCAAGCTCGTGCCGGACATCCAGAAGACGGCCGAGCTGGTCCAGGAAATCACGGCGGCCAGCAACGAACAGAACGCGGGCGTCGAGCAGATCAACCGGGCCATTCAGCAGCTGGATCAGGTCATTCAGTCCAATGCCTCGGCCGCCGAGGAAATGGCCTCCACTTCCGAGGAGCTCTCCAGCCAGTCCCAGATGCTCCAGCAGACCATGTCCTTCTTCCGTGTCGGCCAGTCCGAGTCGCGGAGGATGGTCGTGCGCAAGCAGAAGCCCAAGCAGCTGGAAGCCGGCGTCTCGAAGCGCGGTCTGGCCGCTGAAGCCAAGCGTCCCGCCAAGAAGGAGCAGGACAGCGGCGGCAAGGGCGGAGGCGTGGACCTGAGCCTCGGCGAAGACCACAACGACGAGGAATTCGAGCGCTTCTAGTTCGCGGTCATACGCAACGGTTTTGACAACACGTCGGCTTCTTTCGAGGCCGACGTGTTTTTTGTTGGAATCACGGTTGCTTCCCGCTGTGCTCTGGTGTAATGTTCATCAACGATCACCGATGTTTGACCGGGAGCCGAGCGAATGAGCGGAAGAGTGCACCCCCCCCAGTCCGATTGCGACGGCATGTTTTTGATCCGGCGTCCTGTCCTGGATCGAAACCATAACGTCTGGGGATACGAGATGGCTGCGGGAGGCGGTGTGGGCACCGTGGAGGATGCCGGAGATTGCGTGCTCGGAGAAGGCGTCGAGGTCGGTCTGGCCGGAGTGGGCGAGGCAGCGGCGATACTCGCGCCCTTTACCCGGAACATGCTTCTGGGCGGACGATACCTTGATCTTCCCGCTGGCCGCGCCTTCATCCAGCTCGGCCCCGAAGTGGACGAGGACGGGGATGCCCTCGCCGCGGTCCGGGAGGCCAAGGAAGCGGGATACGGCCTTGTTCTGGACAGCTACTTGCCGGACATGGGCAGGGAGGGCTTCGCCGTCCTGGCGGACATGCTCAAGATTCCCGTGTCCGGACGCACTCCCCGCGAGGTCATCGCCACCGCTTCCCGCCTGAAAAAACATCCGGCCAAGATGGTGGCCATGGGAGTGCAGGACTGGCAGACCTTCGAGGGAGTGCGGGCGCTCGGCTTCTCCTTCTACCAGGGCCCTTACTTCGGCCAGCCGCGCGTGGAGCCGGGCAGCAAGCTATCCGGAAACACCCTGAGCAAGCTGCGCACACTGGGGGAGCTTCTCCAGCCCGGCCGGGATCTCAAGGAATTCGCCCCCATCATCGCTTCCGATCCCATGCTCAGCTATCGACTGCTCCGGTTCATCAATTCGGCGGCCTTCTGCCTGGTGCAGCGCGTGGCCTCCGTGGAACAGGCGGTGAATCTTCTCGGCATGAGCGCCCTGCGCCAATGGGCCATGTTCATGGTCGTTTCCGACCTGGACGGCACGGGCAAGGGGGAAGAGCTGGCCTATCTCGCGCTCCAGCGCGGACGTTTTCTGGAACAGTGCTCGGACGATGTCGATGTCCGTCCGGTTTCTTCGCAGGCCATGTTCCTGGCGGGCCTGTTTTCCATGCTCGACGCCCTGCTCGGACTGCCCATGCGCGAAGCGCTGCGCGACCTGCCACTGGAGAAGCCTATCCTGGACGGCCTGTCGGGCAAGCCCGGCTGGGTGCGCCAGTGGCTCGACCTCGTGGCGGCGGTGGAGGGCGGAGACTGGCCTCGCGCGATCCAGATCTGCGACCAGCTCGGAGTCGTGCCCCGCATCGCCGCCGTGAAGTATCTCAAAGCCTCGGCCTGGGCCGGGGAGAGGTTTTCCTTCTCCCGCAAGGATGAGGGCTGACAGGCTCTGCTAGTCTTTGATCCGTGCCGTGACCTCGATCATCTCCAACGCGAAGACCGCCGTGATCTTGAGCATGTCCTCATTCATGGGCAGGCTTTCGCCCGCATAGCGCCGGACCACGATATCCAACGCTGCGGCGCGTTCCGATTCGTCCAGTAGAATTTTCGACACCGCCTCGCCCCGAACGCTCTTGAAGCGATAGCCCCACTTGCAGGCCTTGTCCGAGGTCTTGGGTTCCATGTCGGTCACAGCGGAAAAGCCCAGCCTGCCGTTCTTCAGGGCTGCGGCCTTGCGGCCATCGAGGCCGGAATGCACGAACAGGGTGCGGCCCGAGCGGGCGAAATTCACGGGCACGCAAAAGGGGCCGTCATCGTCGCACAAGGCGAGATGCAGCACGTCGGCGCGGTCCAGGATGTCGTTGATGACGGTTTCTTCTCGAGTGACGTTTTTGCGCATGATCTCTCCGTAGGATCGTGGTTGGGCTAGCTCCCTGCGCTTTTCATCCGCAGGCAAACGGATTACTACCCCAGACATGTCCCAAAGCAAAGCGCCGCAACTTTCCGTGATCGTTCCCGTCCTGCACGAGGAGGGGCGCATCGGATTTCTGGCCGGACACGTGGCGGAGCTTGCCCGGAGCGACGGCGTGGACGTGCAGCTCGTGATCGTGGACGGCGATTGTGCAGGTTCGACCCTGGCCGCGCTGCCGGATGCGGAGCGGGCCGGCGTCGTGGGCGTTTGCGCCGGGCCGGGGCGCGCCGCGCAGATGAACGCGGGCGCACGCGTTGCCACGGGGGAGGTGCTGCTTTTCCTGCACGCGGACACCCGGCTGCCTTGCGGAGCTTTTGCGCGCATTTTCCAGGTGCTGGGCAACGGGCTGGCCCAGGCCGGAGCATTCGATTTCCAGTTCGACGCTGCGGGTTTTCCCTACGCCATGCTGGCCTGGGCCGGGCGGCTGCGTTCGCGGCTGGAGCGGTGTCCGTATGGCGATCAGGCGCACTTTTTCCCGCGCGCCGTCTTTTTCGGCCTGGGAGGCTATCCGGACATTCCGCTCATGGAAGACGTGGAGCTGATGTGGCGGGTGCGCCGCAGACGACTGCCGCTGTGCGTCCTGCCGGACCGCGTGACCACCTCGGCCCGGCGGTACGCCGAGGAGGGGCCGATCAGGCGCGTTCTCCGCAATTTCTGCCTGCGAACGGCCCATGCCTTTGGCGCGGATCCGGCAAAGCTGGCGCGGCAATACCGGCCTCACGCCGGGGATGAAGATCGAAGGATGGTTCCGTGAAGCAATGTCTGCTGTTTTTTTTGAAGTATCCGGAAGCCGGACGGGTGAAGTCCCGGCTCGCGGCCGAGGTGGGCGAGGTTCCCGCCGCCGAGCTGGCCAAAGCCATGGCCGAGGATCTGCTCGATTCCCTGAAATGGCTGGAAGACGTGGACCTGATCGTCTGCTTCGATCCCAAGGAACGGGCCGGGGACATGGCCGAGTGGCTCGGACCGGAGCGGACGTATTGGCCTCAGCGCGGCCAGAACCTGGGCCTGCGCATGAAGAACGCCTTTTCAGCGGCGTTTCGCAAGGGGTATGACCGCGCCGTGCTCATGGGCGGCGACGTGCCCTGCGCGGACGACAACGCCGTGCGGCCCGTCTTCGAGCGCCTGGAAGGGGACGCGGCAGCCATCGGCCCCTCCGAGGACGGCGGATACTGGCTGATCGGCTTCAGCGAGCGCGGTTTCGCGCCCGAAGCCTTCACCGACGTGGATTGGGGCACGGACAAGGTCTTGGCGCAGACATTGAAATGGCTTGAATTTTCCCAGAAGCAAATCGTCCTTGCCCCGCTCATGCGCGACGTGGACACGCTGGGCGACCTGCGCGCCTTGGTGGAAGCCGGACGGCTGGGGCGGCATTCCCGCACCCTTGCCCAGGCGCGCAAGCTGCTCGCTGCGGCCGATCAGTAATCGAGCAGATTCAGATCCGGGAGATCCTTCTTGGGCGGCCGGCGGGTGAAGCGGAGCACGTCGTGCCCGATCTGCGTGGCGATTTCCACTTCCCAGACGCCCACGCTGCTGAAGGCGCTGCGCATTTCCAGCTGGATTCCCTGGCGGATCAGAAAGATGACTTCCCCGCTGCCCTTGCTCTTGGCGATGTCCAGGTGGCCCAGGATCGTGGGGGTCAGGTTGCAGACCACATGCCGCACGTCGATGGGAGCCTCGGCGGCCCCTTCTTCGCGGTTCGGCGCCGTCTTGTCGTCATTCGTCGTTTTCATGGTCGTGTCCGTTATTTTCCGATGCAGAAGTTGTCGAAGATGGAGTTGAGCACGTCCTGCGGCGCAATCTCTCCCGTAAGCCCGGCCAGGGCGGCGCAGGCCGTTTCCAGGCGCACGCCGAGGAGATCGTAGGGCAGGCCTTGTTCCGCGTCCTGGCGCATCCCGGCCAGTTCCGCGTCCGCCTCGCGCAGCAGGGCTGCCTGCCGGGCGTTGGGCACGGCCTCGTCCGGGTCCGGCTCCGCCGCTCCCGCCAGACAACGCGAGCGGATGCGGGCGGCCATTTCTTCCAGTCCCGCGCCGGTGCGCGCGGAAACCCGGAGCGTCTCAAGCCCTTTCTCCCGCAGCAGGGGCAAGGGATCCGAAGGGGCTGCGGGGCGATCCGCCTTGTTCAAGACGGCCAGGGTCCGCTCCGGGGCTAGGCGCGAAACAGTCTCCAGCTCGGAAGGATCGAGAGTCCGCGAGCCGTCCAGCACGAAAACCACCAAGTCCGCGCGCCCGGCAAGATCGCGGCTGATCTCCATGCCCGCGGCCTCGACCTCGTCCACGCCGGATTCGTCCCGCAGGCCCGCCGTGTCGATGATGCGGACGCGAAGGCCGTCCAGCAGCAAATGTTCTTCAATGTAATCGCGGGTGGTGCCGGGGCGGTCCGTGACGATGGCGCGTTCGCGACCCAGCAGGGCGTTGAGCAGGCTGGACTTTCCCGCGTTGACCCGTCCGGCGAGCACGACCATGACCCCCTCGCGCCAGGCCCGCGCCCGTTCCATGCCCGCGAGCAGGCCGCGCACGCCGCTGCGGACTCCGTCCAGCACGGCGAGCAGTTCGTCCGGAGGCAGGCATTCGACGTCCTCTTCCGGGAAGTCCACGGCCAGGCAGATCTGCGCGCGGAGTCCCTCGAGCTTTTGCCGCAGGCTTTCCACGCGGGCACCCAGCCCTCCGGCCAGCTTGGCCTGGGCCAGGTGCAGGGCGGCCTTGCCCGGAGCGGCGATGAGTTCGGCCACTGCCTCGGCCTGGGTCAGGTCCATGCGTCCGTTCAGAAACGCGCGCAGGGTGAACTCTCCCCGTCCGGCCATGCGGGCGCCCAGGGCCAGGATTTCGTCCAGCAGGGCCGCAGGCGCGGCGTCTCCCCCGTGGCAGTGGATCTCCAGGACGTCTTCTCCGGTGTAGGAGCGCGGGCCGGGCATGAATGCGGCCAGAACCTCGTCGAGCACGCGGGCGTCGCGCGCGACGGCCTTGCCGAAATGCAGGGTGCGCGGCGCGAAATCGCGGAAGGCGGGATCGCTCGAACGGAACAGGGCGCGGCCTATCTCAAGGGCTTTCGGCCCGCTGATCCGCAACACGGCCACACCGCCCGCGCCCGGCGGGGTGGCGATGGCGGCGATGGTTTCCCCGGTCGGGCGGGGAAGAGCTGGCTGTTCGATCATGGGCATGTTCGCGGCCTCTTGGATTGCGGCATGATAGCCGCGCGCAGGTGCAAAGAAAAGGGCGGAAGACGCAATCGCCTTCCGCCCGGAATGTTCACATGTTTGCCGTAGGTTTCGCCGGGAGTCGAAGTCCGCTCCCGCTTCGGCTAACGGCTGCGCTTCTTGGGCACGATGAGCACCCGCTTGAGCGGGCCTTCGCCCTTGGAGCGGGTCAGCACGCCCGGCATCTCCTGCACGGTCAGGTGCACCACGCGGCGGTGGTAGGAGCTGAGGGGCTTCGTGCTCTGGGTGCGGCGCGAGCTGATGGCCTTCTCGGCGAGTCGGCGCGCCTGCTGGCGCAGCTTGTCGTCCTGGCGTTCGCGGTAGTCGCCCGTGTCCAGCTGCACCCGGACCGAAGTCTCCATGCGGCGGGAAACGATGCGGTTCGCAAGGTATTGCAGCGCGGAAAGGGTCTGGCCCTCGCGTCCGATGATCAGGCCGGAATGCTCTTCGTCGTCGATGAGCACATGCACCCGGTCGGACTCGATGTTCAGGGTGAAGTTCGGTTCGGGGGTGAGGTTCTTGAGCAGGGCGTGGGCCGTTTCCGAAACCACTTCCCGGAGCTTGTCCTGGTCCAGTCCCTCCAGGGAAGGACCACGGGAAGGGCCGGTGTCTTCGGAGGCGACGTTGCCGTTCGGCTCGTCCATGTCGTCCATGTCGTCCACGCCGTCGAAGTCGTCCGCGTCGTCCGGCGGGAAGTCGGGCACTTCGTCCCGGTCCGCGGGAATCGGGGCCGGATTGGCCTCGTGCACGGGTCTGCGGGGCGGGCGCTTGGGCGATTCCTCGCCGGAGGCGTCCGGGGTCGCCGGGGAGGAGGCCTCCTTGGGGGCTTCCTGCCGGGGCTTCTCCTGCCGGGGGCGGCGCTGCCGCTTGCGTTCCTGGCTTTCCGAGCCGTTCTGTCCCGCTTCGGGCGGGCATTCCGGGTCGGCCGCTTCCTGCGGGGCCGCATCCTGAGACGCGCCGTCGCGTTGGGACTTGCCGCGCGACCTGCGTCCCCGGCGCGAGCGGGAGTTGCGCGATCCGGATTTCGGCTGTTCTTCGTCCGCTGCCTCGGCCTGGGCCTGGGGCGCTTCTTCCTGTTCCCTGGCCGGGGCAGCCTCGGCGCGGCTCTCCGCGGGTTCGCTTTCCGGACGGGAATGCTGTTTGGTTTCTTGGGCGGCTTCTTCCGCGAGCACGGATTTAACTCCGCGCCGGGGCCGTGCCTTGACCGATGCCTTGCGCACGCCCACGAGGCCGAAGATGCCCGTGGAACCGCCGCTGAGGATCTCGATCTCCAGCTTGGCGCGTGCGACCTCGTAGTAGTCGCATGCGGCCTGGATGGCTTCGTCCAGGTTCTTTCCCTGGAATTCCTTGAAATCGCTCATGTGCTTCCTCTTGGGTGACGTACTAGGCGGCAGCCTTCTTACGCTTGCTGCCGTGGGCGATCCACCACTGCTGTGCGATGGAGAGCACGTTGTTGCACAGCCAGTACACCACAAGACCCGCGGGGAAGTTCAGGAACAGGAAGGTGAACACCACGGGCATGATGTACATGAGTTTCTTCTGGGTGGGGTCGCCCGCCGTGGGCGTCATCAGCTGCTGGAGGAACATGGTCGCCCCCATGATCAGCGGCGTGATGTAGAACGGGTCCTTGGCCGAGAGGTCGGCCAGCCAGACCATGTTGGTGAAGGGCAGCGTGTCGATGAATCCGGCGTGGCGCAGTTCGATGGCTCCGAGAAGGGCCTTGTAGAGGCCGAAGAAGACCGGAATCTGCACGACCATGGGCAGGCAGCCGCCGGCCGGGTTGACCTTGTAGGTCTTGTAGAGCTGCATGGTCTCCTGGTTCAGGCGCTGCTTGTCGTCCTTGTACTTTTCGCGCAGCTTGGCGGCCATGGGCTGAATCTTCTTCATCTGCTCCATGGACTTGTAGCTGCGCTGGGACAGGGGCCAGAAGATCAGCTTGATGATCACCGTGAGGATGATCACGGCCACGCCCCAGTTGTTCACGTACTGGTGCAGCCAGACGAGGAAGATCAGCAACGGTTTGGCGATGACGTCGAACCAGCCGAAGTCCACGGTCTTGGCCAGCTCCGGGGAGGCCGCGGCCAGCAGGTCGCGTTCCTTGGGGCCGATGAAATAGGAGGTGCGCACGCTCTTGCTCTCGCCGGGGCGGATGGAGCCGAGGGACGCGCTCAGGTTGATGAAGAAGGTGTCGCCGGTCATGCCGCCTTCGAGGACGGTCTGTTCGGCGGGCTGCATGGCCAGGACGAAGTAGTTGTCGTCGATGGCTCCCCAGGCCGGGGCGGTCACGGGGGGCAGGCCGTCGTTGCGCAGATCCTTCTGGTCGCTTTCCTTGTCCAGTCCGTTGTTGACCATCCAGGAAATGTTGGCCTGGTTGTAGTTGGAGGACATGGCGGTCAGGGCGTCGGTGGCGGCCTGGCGGGTGATCTTGAGGTCGGAATCCGCAGCGCTGGTGCTGACGACGCGGACTTCTTCCTTGATCAGGTAGTTGTCCGCCTCGAAGGTCAGGATGCGCTCGATGTCGTAGCCTTCGACGCGCCCGTGAAAGATCAGGGTGTTGCTGCCTTCGGTCAGGGTCAGATCCTGCACCTCGGTGTCCCACTGGGCGTTTTCCCAGGTGCGCTGGCCGTTCACGAGCAGGCCCAGGGAGGCTCCGCCGCTGATCATGTTGATCTTGTCCGGCTGGGGCTGACCCTTGATGGGCACGGTCTGGAAGTATTTGTTCAGGGTCAGGGATTCAAGCAGTCCGCCCTGGGTGTCGAACTCGGCGGTGTAGAGAGGGGTCTGGACGGTGACGAGGCGGCCCTGCGTGGCTTCGATGGGGGCCACGTCCTTGGCCGAGGCCAGGGAGGGGGCGGGAGTCGCGGCGTTTCCTGCCTGCTGCCCGGCCTGCGGAGCGCCCTGTTCGATGGCCTGCGGAGCGGGTTGGGGGGTCGGTTGTGGGAAGAGGAGCTGCCAGCCGAAGAATACGGCGAAAGACAGAACCAAGGCCAGAATTATGCGTTTGGTCTCCATGAATCAACTCGCTTTGGTGGTTTGGCCCGATGCGGGCGGGGGCACGGGGTCGAAACCGCCGTCACAGAGGGGATGGCAACGCAAGAGACGAAGGAGCGCCAAATAGGAGCCCTTGAAAACGCCATGCAGGATTACCGCCTCACGCGCGTATTCGGAGCACGTGGGGCGGAACCTGCAACAGCCCGGAAAGAGGGGCGATATGAGTCGTTGATACATCCAGATCAACGCCAATGCGACAGAGCGCATTACGACCTCTCGGCAAGGGCTTGGACCTGCGGCGCCACCTTGGGCAAACGGCGCAGGGCTGGGGAGAGATCAACGGAGGCCATGGCGAGGTCAAGCTGCTCGGGGTCCAGGGTGCGCTTGGGCACCACCACGATGTCCGCTGGACAGTCGAGCTGATTTTGGTGCAGCCTGAAATACTCGCGCAAAACCCGTTTCACGCGGTTGCGCGCTACAGCGTTGCCCACCTTCCTGCCCACGGTCAGCCCTATGCGGATTCCGGAGCCGCTGTCCTCCCTGGGGAGGACGAAGAGGACGAAATGCTTGCTGAAGATCTTGGTGCCGTGATCGTAGCAGGCGCAGAACTGAGCACGCTTGAGCAGACGTCGCTCCCGCGGCCAGCCTAGACGCTTAATCTCTTGCGACCTTTGGCGCGGCGGCGGCGAAGCACGGCGCGGCCGTTCTTGGTGCGGGAACGGACGAGAAATCCGTGGGTTCTTTTCCGCTTGAGATTCCGGGGTTGATACGTTCTTTTCATGATATATCTCCTACAAATGTTGTCGTTGTTCGCACCAGCGTGGAACACAGCGCTATAGCCGCTCGTGATGGTCCCGTCAAGAGCGGCGTGGCTGCATCGGGCAGGAAAAAACCGGGCCTCCCCCCTGCGGAGAGTTAACCTTTCGACGGTTTCCTGCTACCAACAATTCCGATCATAGGCTTGGCGGCCCGGCATGGCAAGGCCGCCGAACCAGGAAAACCGCAACGGAGGCAACATGTCCGACCCGATCCGTTCCTACTGGGAATTGCGCCTCGCCGACACCCGCGAGGCATTGGAAGCGAATAATTTCGAGGCCTACGTCGTTGAGAACGCGGACGAGGCCCGCAAACTCGTGCTCGAAACCATTCATCCCGCGCTGAGGCCCGCGAGCGTGAGCTTCGGCGGCTCCGGCACCATCGCCGCCTGCGGGCTCCACGACGCCTATCTGAACATGGAAGGGGTGAACGTGCTGGACACCTGGAGCCAGAAGCTCACCTGGGATGAGAAATACGAATTGCGGCGGCAGGCGCTTCTCGTCGATCTTTTCCTCATGGGTACCAACGCCGTGACCGAGGACGGCTACCTGGTGAACCTGGACATGATCGGCAACCGCGTGGCCGCCCTGACCTTCGGGCCGCGCAACGTGGTGGTCGTGGCCGGGCGCAACAAGATCGTGCCCGACCTGGAAAGCGGCATGGCGCGCATCAAGAATTTCGCCGCCCCCGTGAACACCAAGCGCCTGAACATGAAGACCCCCTGCGTCAAGACCGGACGGTGCATGGACTGCAAGAGCCCGGAACGCATCTGCAACCTCTGGACGATCACGGAAAAGTCCTTCCCGGCGGCCCGCATCAAGGTCGTGCTGGTCAATGAGGAGCTGGGGTTCTGAGATGAGCGTGCGAAAACATTACGAGCAGCTTCTGGCCGAGCATTACGACTGGGTTTTCGGCGGATTCGAGGCCAATGCGGAGCGGGCGGCCGCGCTCCTGGGCCGGCTCGACCTGCTCCCGCGCCTTTCCGGACGGGCCATCGACCTGGGCAGCGGACCGGGGTATTTCTCCGCGCCGCTGGCCCAGGCCGGGTATTCGGTCCAGGCCGTGGACTGGGAGCCGACGCTCCTGGCCGCCCTGCGCGGCCGCTGCGACGGCTTGGGCGTCGAGGCCGTGCAGGAGGACATGCGCAACGCCGCGCGCGTCTGCTCCGGACCCGTGGAGCTGGCCGTGTGCACGGGCGACAGCCTCGCGCACCTGGACTCGCCCCGCGAGGCCGCGGTGGTGGTGGCCCAGTGCGCCGGACTGCTGGAACCCGGCGGGCACCTGCTCCTGGAGTTCCGGGATCAGGCCCGTGCCTTGACCGGAGCCGACCGCTTCCTGCTCCTGCGTTCGGACGCGGAGCGCATCTTCACCTGCGCGCTTGAATACGGCGACGAGCATGTGGAAGTGACGGACCTGCTGCATGAGCGGGACGGCGTGGGCTGGAAGCTGCGCAAAAGCGCCTACCGCAAGGCCCGGCTCACCGCCGGACAGGTCGAGGCTTCCTGCCGGGCCGCCGGGCTCGAG
This sequence comes from Paucidesulfovibrio longus DSM 6739, assembly GCF_000420485.1. Taxonomy (NCBI): domain Bacteria; kingdom Pseudomonadati; phylum Thermodesulfobacteriota; class Desulfovibrionia; order Desulfovibrionales; family Desulfovibrionaceae; genus Paucidesulfovibrio; species Paucidesulfovibrio longus. Next base: position 134,420 of record NZ_ATVA01000011.1, read on the forward strand.
GTGGAGCTGCGCGTCAACGAGGCCGGAATGATCATCCTTCTGGCCCGCAAGCCCGAAGCGTCCGCTTAGGAGCATACAGTCATGAACATCCTGGTCATCCTCGGACATCCGCGCGCCGGCAGCCTGAACCACGCCCTGGCCGACGCCGCCTGCGAGGGCCTGCGTCAGGAGGGGCATGAGGTGGTCTTCCATGATCTCTGCGCCGAAAAATTCGACCCGGCGCTGCCCGGTCGCGAAATTCCGAAGGGCGTCGAGGCGGACGAGGTCGTGGAGGCCCATGTGCGCGAGCTGGAAAACGCGGACGGCATCGTGATCGTGCATCCGAACTGGTGGGGCATGCCCCCGGCGGTGCTCAAGGGCTGGATCGACCGCGTCTTCCGTCCCGGGCGGGCCTACGAATTCGCCGAGGGGGACAAAGGGGAGGGGGTGCCGCGCGGCTTGCTCAAGGCCCGCGCCGCCGTGGTCTTCAATACCTCCAACACGTTCGCCGAGCGCGAGATGACCGCCTTCGGCGATCCGCTGGAGCGCATCTGGAAGGATTGCATCTTCGGACTCTGCGGTGTGGAACAGGTCCACCGCAGGACGTTTTCCGTGGTCGTGGAGAGCAGCCTCGAACAGCGCAGGCGCTGGATCGAGGAGGTGCGCGAAACCGTGCAGCGCATCTTCGCCGAACGGTGACGCGCGTGGGCAGGCAGCGCGCTCCGCACCTCTCGGCAGACCGGGACTATCGCCGCAGCTTTCGCGCCCGCTCGGGCGAGCTGGCTTTTCAGGCCGCGGTGGAACAGTCCGATCTCTGGATCGTGGCCCGCAGCGACCTGACCTCGGCCGCGCTGCACGCCTTGCACGCCGTGCGGGGCGAACTGAAGGCCTACATGATCCTGCATCCGGAATTCGCGGAGAGCCTTGAGCCCGTGGCGGTTTCGGCGAACGCTTCGGACGTGGTGCGCGCCATGGCCGAGGCGGGCCGCGTGTGCGAAGTGGGGCCCATGGCCGCCGTTGCCGGGGCCGTGGCCGAGTTCGTGGCCGGGGCGCTGCTGCCGCTGAGCGCGGACGTGCTCGTGGAGAACGGCGGCGACATCTTCATGCACTCGACCAGGGAGCGCACCGTGGCGCTGCTGCCCGACCCCGGATCGGGCGCGCATCTCGGCCTGCGCATCCCCGCAGGGGCGTTTCCCGTTTCCGTCTGCTCCTCGTCGGCCAGCATCGGCCATTCCCTGAGCCTGGGGCGGGGCGAGCTGGTCACGGTGCTCGCGGACACGGGAGCCCTTGCCGACGCCGCAGCCACCGCGCTCTGCAACATGCTGCGCACGGCCAAGGATCTGGATCGCGTCCTGGCCTCGGCGCGGACCTGGACCGCTCACGGCCTGCGCGGGATATTCGCGCAGGGCGGGGGCCAGGTGGCGGCCTGGGGCGAAATCGAGCTGATCACGCTCTAGCCCGGTCTTCCCGGCTCAGCGGCTGTGGCCGTTCCCGGCGAGAATCGCCTCGAGGCTTCCGTTTCCGAGCAGTTCCAGGGCTGCCGCGCAGACTTCCTTGTCATAGAGAATCCCCGCTCCGTCCCGGATGTGTTCGGCCGCGATGTCCACCCCCAGGGCGGGCCGGTAGGGCCTGTGCGACGACATGGCCTCCACCACGTCGGCCACGGCCAGGATGCGTGCGCCCCGCGAGATCTTCTCGCCGGGCAGTCCGAGCGGATATCCGCTGCCGTCCATGCGCTCGTGGTGTTGCAGGATCATGTCCCCGACGGCGTGGGGAAAGGGGATGTTCTTGACGATTTCATGCCCGGCTTCGGGGTGGCGCTTGAGCATGGCCATTTCCTCCACGGTCAGCCTGGCGGGTTTGGCCAGCAGGGCCATGGGAATGCAGACCTTGCCGATGTCGTGGAGCAGGGCGGCGACCCGGATGGCGTCCACGAGATCGTAGGGCAGGCCCAGAGCGTCAGCGATGCGCACGCTGATGCAGGAGACGCGCTGCTGGTGGCCGGAGGTGTACAGGTCGCGTTTTTCATGCGCCGTGGAAAGGGATTTGACCGTCTCGTTGAGCAGGCTGGTCAGCTTTTCATGGCTGGCCCGGAGCTGCTCCTCGGTCTTGCGGCGGCTGGATATGTCCCGCGCCACGATGGAAACGCCCATGATCTCGTCGAAATGGCGCACCGGAGAAAACGTCGCCGAAACAGGAAAGAGGTTGCCGAGCGCGTTGCGATGGACCGATTCGTGCCGCGAAAGACCGCGGCCGATGGCGCACTCGCGCAGGATGGCGCAAAGCTCGTCGCGCACGCTTTCCGGGATGATCGTGGTCACCGGGCGACCTATGATTTCCTCCGTGCGGTATCCGTATATCTTTGCCGCGCCCGCATTCCAGGAGAGCACGGAGCCGTTGAGCGAGACGCCGATGATGGCGTCCTCGGACGAATCCACGATGGAGGCGAGCCTGCTGATCTCCTCGATGTGTCTTCGCCGCTCCGTGATGTCCGTGAAGGTCACCACGATGCCGTCGGCGCCGTCGTCGTTTCCGAGCCTGCCCATGCGCACCCGGAAGATGCGGGGGGAACCGTCCGCGAGGTCGATGCGCTTCTCGATGACCTGGTGCCCTTCGGGTACGCTGCGGAACTGTTCGATTTCAATGGCCATCTGTTCGAGAACGAGTCTTCCGCTTTCCTTGTCCGGAAAAAGCATCCTGCCGCATTGGTTCACGTCGCAGACCTTGCCGCCGGAATCCAGGAGAACGGTGGGGAGGGGGATTTGCTGGAAAATGTGGGCGTATTTCTTCACGGCCTTCTCCGCTTGTGGTTTGCTTGGCGTATGCCATGCTGCGGAGCGCGGTCGCCATGATTATCATCATGATTATCAGGGGTTCGCCGGGACTCCTTCAGGCTTCGGATAGCGGAATATCCCGACCGGACTTGTCTTTTCGCAGCGGCGAGTCCGGAAAAATCGGACTGCGCGGATCCGCGCGGAAGAAGCGAGATTTGGAAATCGTGCGACCCGCGCGGACGAATCCAGACAATCGCCCGTGCGACGGGGGAAGATTCCTCTCTGTTGAAGGGGATGCGCGGCGAGCCGAGAAGCATCGGAGCCGGCGCGGAGATGTCCGCCGAAAAGTCCGATTCGATGAGAATCGCTTTCATGTGATTATTTTCGCATAGGGTGCGCGCGGCTTCAGCTCTCCGTGTGAAGAATGAGGTAATATCGTGCTATCCCGCTGGTTTTTTTTCAAAGCCCTCTTGCATTTGTCTTGAAGAGGGGGTAGGAGTTACGTACAAATTTAATGAATACAAACGGATAGCACAAATTCTTTCTTAGATATGCAGACAATAACACGTAACCTGTGTTGGTGTTATTTTGAGAGGCTGGGGGGTTGATGTTTTCGCGGCGGCCCGTGGTTGCCGCAAAAACTAGGATAAGGACGTTCAACGTCATGCGATCCATTCAATTTGGAGGTGTTCTATGAAGTTTTCCGTCAGTCATGGTGGAGACAAAGTCGAGGAAAGGCTGGCGAAGGCCGGCGTGTCGCGCCGTGATTTCATGAAGCTCTGTGGCACGGTCGCCGCGGTCATGGGCATGGGCCCCGCCTTCGCGCCGAAGGTTGCCGAAGCTCTTACTTCCAAGCGCCGTCCTTCCGTGGTCTGGTTGCACAATGCTGAGTGCACCGGCTGTTCCGAGTCCATTCTCCGGGGCATGAACCCCCCCTTCGCCGAGCTGATCCTGGGCGTCATCTCCCTGGATTACCATGAAACCATCATGGCTGCCGCCGGTGAAATGGCCGAGAAGGCTCTGCACGAGGCCACCCACTCCGAGCACGGCTACGTCTGTGTCGTGGAAGGCGCCATCCCCACTGCCGAGGACGGCATCTACGGCAAGGTCGCCGGCCGCACCATGCTCGACTACAACACCGAGTACGTCAACAAAGCCGCCGCGGTCATCGCGTACGGAACCTGCGCCACCTACGGCGGCGTCCAGGCTGCCGCCCCGAACCCGACCAAGGCCGTGGGCGTCCGTGAAATCACCGACAAGCCGGTCATCAACATCTCCGGCTGCCCGCCGAACCCCTACAACCTGCTCGGCACCGTCGTTCACTTCCTGCAGAACGGCATCCCCGAACTGGACGGCGAAGGCCGCCCGGTCATGTTCTTCGGCGACAGCGTGCACGACAAGTGCCCCCGCCAGAAGTTCTACGACGAGGACAAGTTCGCCGAAAGCTTCGGCGACGAGGGCGCTCGCAAGGGTTACTGCCTGCTGCATGTCGGATGCAAGGGCCCCTACACCTACAACAACTGCCCGACCGTGAAGTTCAACCAGACCAACTGGCCTGTTGAAGCCGGTCACCCCTGCATCGGCTGCTCCGAGCCCAACTTCTGGGACGCCATGGCTCCCTTCTATGAGGAGGCCTAGCGGTCATCCGCAGGGCTTGTTGTTGTAAACCGAAGCTTTTCTGCACCCAAGGAGGATAAAATATGTCTGGTAAGAAGCCTGTTGCCGCCCCGGTCAAGGCTACGCCCAAAAGCTCGTACAACGGGCCGGTCGTGGTTGACCCGGTTACTCGTATCGAGGGTCACCTGCGTATCGAAGTGGAAGTCGAGAACGGCGTCGTCGCCGACGTGCGCTCCAGCTCGCAGCTCTTCCGCGGTCTTGAGATCATCCTGAAGGGTCGCGATCCCCGCGATGCTCAGCACTTCACCCAGCGTTCCTGCGGTGTCTGCACCTACACCCACGCCCTGGCCTCCACCCGTTGCGTGGACAACGCCGTCGGCGTGAAGATCCCCAAGAACGCCACCCTGATCCGCAACCTGGTTCTGGCCGCGCAGTTCATGCATGACCACATCGTGCATTTCTATCACCTGCACGCCCTGGACTGGGTCAACGTCGCCAACGTCCTCAATGCCGACCCGAAGAAGGCTGCCTCCCTGTCGAACAGCCTGAACGAGAACCGCAAGGAAAGCGCCGCCGACTTCGCGGCCGTCAAGGACACCGTCAAGGCGCTCATCGAGTCCGGCCAGCTGGGCCCGTTCACCAACGCCTACTTCCTGCGTGAAGGCGGCCACGACGCCTACTACCTGCCCGCCGAGGCCGACCTGATGGCTACCAAGCACTACCTGGACGCCCTCAAGCTCCAGGTCAAGGCTGCCCGCCTGATGGCCGTGTTCGGCGCCAAGAACCCGCACACCCAGTTCACCGTGGTCGGCGGCGTGACCTGCTACGAGGCCATGACCGAAGCTCGCCTGAAAGAGTTCACCGACCTCTACGCCGAGACCTCCGCGTTCGTGCGTAACTTCTACATCCCCGACCTGCTGGCCGTGGCCTCCTTCTACAAGGACTGGGCCGGCATCGGCAAGACCACCAACTTCAACGCCTGCGGCGAGTTCCCCGAGGACGAGTACGACCTCAACTCCCGCTTCCTGCCCCAGGGCACGATCCTGAACAACGACATCAGCAAGGTCTACGACTTCGATCCCACCCAGATCGAAGAGCACGTCAAGTACTCCTGGTACGAGTACGGCTCTCCGAAGCACCCGTACGCCGGCGAGACCAAGCCCAAGTACACCAAGCTGGGCGACAAGGAGCACTACTCCTGGATGAAGGCCCCGCGCCTCGACGGCAAGTCCACCGAGGTCGGTCCCCTGGCCCAGGTGCTGGTCGCCTTCGCGCGCGGCCACAAGCCCGTGGTCGACGCCGTCAACTACGTGCTGAAGTACCTCAACGTCGGTCCCGAGGCCCTGTTCTCCACCCTGGGCCGTACTGCCGCCCGCGGCATCGAGACCCTGGTCATCGCCAACCAGACCCAGGTCTGGCTGGATGAGTTCAAGGCCAACATCGCTTCCGGCGACAAGGAAATCTACACCGAGTGGGAAATGCCGGACGAGGCTCAGGGCGTCGGCTTTGTCAACGCTCCGCGCGGAACCCTGTCCCACTGGATCGACATCAAGAAGGGCAAGATCAGCAACTTCCAGCTGGTCGTCCCCTCCACCTGGAACCTTGGCCCGCGCGACGACAGCGGCGTCATGGGCCCGGTCGAGGAAGCTCTCATGGGTACCCCGATCTTCGACCCGATGCGTCCGGTCGAAATCCTGCGTACCGTCCACTCCTATGACCCCTGCATCGCCTGCGGCGTGCACGTCATCGATTCCAAGACCGGCCAGACCCGGAAGTTCCGGATCCTGTAAGCCTGTCCGCGATTCGAACGGAAATGATCGGGGGGCCTTTGGCCCCCCTTTCTTTTGGCGGTTTTCCTCCACTTTTCCTCGCCTTTTCCTCGCCTTTTCCTCTGCGCTGTCCGCGAGGCGCTCCCGCAGGGCTGCGCAGCCCTTGCTCGGGGCTTGAAAGTCGTTTCGGATCGTCCTCCGCAGGGCCGAAGCGCTTGTCCGCACATTGCTTTTGGCGTATAAGGCCGCATGGCTAATCAAAAACGCATCCTCGTGCTCGGCGTGGGCAATGTCCTCTACACGGACGAAGGCATCGGCGTGCGCCTGGCCGAACAGCTCCTGAGCGAATACGAGTTCTCCGACAACGTCACGGTCATGGACGGCGGCACCCTCGGCACCCGGCTGATGGGACCGATCATGGAAAGCGATTACCTGATCGTCTGCGACGCGGTCCTGGGCGACGGCCCTCCGGGCAGCATCTACCGCCTCACCGGGGATGATCTGCGACAGAGCCTGGCCTTCAAGAATTCCATGCACGACACCGACCTGGTGGACACGCTGATCTACTGCGAGCTGGCTGGAAACCGGCCCGAAGCCGTGATCATCGGCATGGAGCCCGAAGACTACCACACCATGGCCACCGATCTTTCCGCTGCGGCCGCAGCGAACATCCCGCAGATGGTCGAGCATGTGCTGGCCGAAATCACCGCCATAGGCGGAACGTACAAGCCGCGTGAACACGCTTCCGAGGAGATTGTCTATGTGCCTCGCAGTTCCTGCTGAAGTCGTTGAAATCGAGAACGGAGTCGCCACCTGCCGGGTGGGCGAGGGCAGCGCCACGGTCAAGGCGTCGCTGCTGGTCATGGACGAAGACGTGACCCTCGGCGACTACGTGATCATCCATGCCGGATTCGCCATTCGCAAGCTCGATCCCAAGGAAGCGGAAGAATCGCTCCAAATCCTGCGCGAGCTTGTCGAAGCCGCCAAGGAAGCCGGATTGAATCTCGATCAGTATTGATCGCTCCAGGCGTCGCATTTTCAAGGCCGCTCCTTCGGGGGCGGCTTTTTTGTTTTCCCCTTGCAGGGAGGTGCAGGTGTGAAGGCCGGTTGGGGGGAGGCCGCAGATTTGATTCAGGCGGGAAAGCGTCCGGAATCGTGTTGCGGTTTCGTTGGGGATTGTGCCGGTCTTTCCGGTTGGTCGGCCGTCAGCGGTTGCGGCTGGGCAGAAAGGCTTGGCGCAAAAAGTCGGGATTGAAAAAATGAAACGGGTTGTCCGCGACCTTGTCCGGCAGCAGATGGTACCAGCGGTATCCCAGCTGGCGGAAGAACCTCCGCGCCTGGGGCAGGTGTCCGGTCCGGCGGGCGGCGAGCAGCGCCGCGTCCCGCTGGCAGCGCGACGACGCCACCACGCGGAAGACGCGCTCATGGAACCCGTAGCGTTCCAGCATTCTGCGGATGCGGCGATAGTCGAGATGCCGGGCGATGGCGTCGAGCAGGGCGATGAAGCCGAGAGCCAGCCAGCCCAGGGTCGGAAAGGCGAAGAATGTCGCGGCGAGGTGATTTCCTTGCGCGTGTCGTCCGAGGGCGGCGTCGCCGAGCAGAAGCGCGGTCGCGCAGGAACATGCGGCCAGAAGCAGCGGCCACGGCGCGGCAAAAAGGAAGTTCATCGTCAGGTTGGATATTCGCTTCATGTTCCGGCGTCCCTGGTTGCGGTCGGCGTCGGCAATTCGTGCATATCGGATTGTGCGGCGCTTGTCATGGCCCGAAATCCGTCGAAATGCGCGGAACGGACGCAAAGGCCACAGACGGTTGAACCGGATGCTGTCCGCGTGATAGGCTGGAGCATGATTCGGTGCGCCGGAAATTCGCGCAGGGACCGAGACAAAAAAAGGGGGAACGACATGCCTCGCAAGGAAATGACCGATCGTGCTGCCGGAGCGCTCATGGGTGCCTGGATCGGCGACGCGCTCGGCCTGGGACCGCATTGGTATTATGATTTTGAGGAATTGCGCCGCGACTACGGCGATTGGATCGACGGCTACACCGACCCCAAGCCTGGACGCTACCACGACGGCATGCGCGCCGGACAGCTTTCGCAATCGGGCTGGATATTGCGAATGACCGTGCGGTCGCTGGTGGAGCGCGGGGACTATGATCAGGATGATTTCTGCCGCCGCCTGGAGGAGGAGCTTTTCCCCCTGCTGGACGGCATGCCCGTCAGCGGACCGGGCGGCTACACCAGCCAGTCCATCCGTGAAACCTGGCGCCGCCGCGTCCGGCAGGGACTGTCCTGGGACAAGACCGGCGGAAACGCCGACACCACCGAAGCCATCGAGCGCACCCTTGCCTTGGCGATCCGGTATGCGGCCAGACCAGGCAAGCTTGCGGAATCGATCAGCCGGAACACCGTCTTGACCCAGGCCGACGACGTCGTGGTCTCCCTGACCGTGGCCTATGGGGCCGTGCTCGGAATGCTCGTGCGGGGCGAACCGCTGGACGGAGCGCTCTCCATGAAGCTGATGGATCTGGTCAAGAAGGGCGAGCTGCCCTTCCACGCCGTGACCAGCGACAATCTCCAACCGCCCAAGCCGGGCGAGCCGGAGCCGTCCCGAGTCGGGCGCTTCGCCTCGCCGGACGCGCTGCTCTCCCCGTCCTACATGGCCAGTGCCGCCGCAGACCCGGACATCCGCATCGAGCCCGCCTGGAAAGTCTCCCTGGTCTACGGCATGCCCTGCGCCATCTACCACATGCTTCCGGCGGCGTACTATCTTGCGGCGCGCTTTGCGGACGACTTCGAATCCGCCGTGCTGCACGCCGTCAACGGCGGCGGACAGAACCAGGTCCGCGCCATTCTGACGGGCGCGCTCGTGGGGGCGCAGGTGGGGCTTTCCGGCATTCCCAGGCGTTTTGTGGACGGCTTGGAGAATGCTGGGGAGTTGTTGGAGCTGGCGCAGCGGCTTGCGGAGCAGGCTGCCGCCTGACGGGAGCCGCGAGCCGCGTCGGGATATCCGTCTATTGCGGAGGGAGCAGGAGCTGCTGGCCCTTGCCGAAACAACGGCGGCGCACCAGGAGCACGGTCAGGATGGAACCGATGGCCGTGGAGGCCACGAGCATGAGCATGACCACGATCTGGTAGCGGATGGCCAGGAGCGGGTCGGCTCCGGCGAGAATCTGCCCGGTCATCATGCCGGGAATGAACACCAGCCCCACGCCCATCATGGAGGTGATGGACGGAATCATCCCGGCCCGCACGGCCTCGCGGGTGATGTCCGCGCTGGCCTCGCGGTAGTCCGCGCCCAGGCTGAGCATCATCTCCACTTCGTTGCGCCGCGCGCGCAGGCTGGAGAAAAGCCGGTCCAGGGCCACGGCCACGGCCGTCATGGAATTGCCGACCACCATGCCGGAAAGGGGGATGAAGTAGACGGGATTCCACCAGGGCTTGGCCTGGATGACCACGCCCGTGACGAGCACCGATACGATGAAATAGCTGAAGAACATGGAGAAGCTCAGCGGAGCCAGGAAGGGGACCGATTTCTCCTTGACCCTTCCGCGCACGGTATGCACGGCCGTGGCGAGCATCAGGCAGAACACGCCGGCCGTGACCAGGGCGAGATTCACCTCGAAAACGATGCGCAGCACGTAGCCCATGAGAAAAAGCTGGGCAAAGGTGCGCAGCGTGCCCACGGTGAGGTCGCGCACGAGGCCGAGCTGGTAGACCAGGGAGAGGCCCTGGGCCAGCAGAATGAAGAGCAGGCCGACGCCGAGTTGCAGCGGGCCGATATCCACGGGATGGACGTTCATCGCGTCAGCCCCTTTTTGCCGACATGCAGGGCGGTGGCCCCGTCGATTTCATTGTGGTCCACGGCGTGGGTGACGAGAATGACGCCGACGCCCGCGCTGTGGAGTCGCTTTGCAGCGTCCATGACCACGGCGGCGCTCTGCTTGTCCAGGGCGCTCGTGGGTTCGTCGAAGAGCATGGCTTCCGGTTCGAGAAGCAGGGCGCGGATCAGGCAAAGGCGCTGCTTTTGCCCCACGGAAAGGGCGGAAGCGGACTGGTCCAGTTCCACTTCGTCGAGCAGGAATTCGAGCAGGCGCGCACGCAGGGCGTCGTCGCCGGGCCGCGCGAGGTCGCTGTTGGCTTTGAACCCGAAGGGCAGGAGCAGGTTGGCGCGCACGCTTCCTTCCACCACGGTCGGGGTCTGCTGGATGTAGCAGACGCGCCGCCGCAGCCGCACGGGATCCATGGCCGAAAGCGGTTCGCCCCGCAGCAGGATCGTGCCGGAATCCGGCTCCTCAAGGCGGCAGAGCAGGCGCAGCAAGGTGGATTTTCCCGCGCCGGACGGGCCTTCGAGCACGAGGAATTCGCCTTTGTCGATGCGTGCCGAGGCGTCGCGAAAGACCTTGGCCCGGCCCGGATAGCCGTAGGTCAGATCCTTGATTTCGAAGAGGGTATCGCTCATGCCTTCATGGAAAGGGCGGCCCGGAGGCCGCCCCGTATCTTAGAGATTGGCGAGCAGAATTTCGCCGAATTCCTTGCAGCCGACCGTTTCCGCGCCGGAGATCTGCATGGCCAAGTCCACTGTCACGCGTTTGGCCGCGATGGCCTTGTTCACGGCGCCGCGGATGGAGTCGGCGGCCTCGTGCCAGCCGATGTCCTCCAGGAGCATTGCTCCGCTGAGGATCAGGCTGCCGGGGTTGGCCTTGTCGCGGCCCGCGATGGTCGGGGCCGTGCCGTGCGTCGCTTCATACAGGGAAAGGGTGTCCGACTTGTTCACGCCGGGCGCGAGTCCGAGCCCGCCCACCTGGGCGGCCAGGGCGTCGGAGATGTAGTCGCCGTTGAGGTTCGTCGTGGCGATGATGTCGTAGTCCTGCGGAGCCTGGAGCACGGCCTGGAACATGGCGTCCGCGATGCGGTCCTTGATGACCACGGGCTTGGCTCCGGTTTCCAGTTCCGCCTCGGTCATGACCTCGTCCGCGAACTTTTCGCGGGCGACTTCGTAGCCCCAGTTCATGAACGCGCCTTCGGTGAATTTCATGATGTTGCCCTTGTGCACCAGCGTCACGGAGGAGCGCTTCTGGTCCAGGGCGTAGCGGATTGCCTTTTCCACCAGACGCTTGGAGGCGCGCTCGGTCATGGGCTTGATGCCGATTCCGGCGGCGGCGTCCACGTCGGCCTTGAGCTCGGAGCGCAGAAAATCGATGAGGCGCTTTGCTTCGGGCGTGCCGGAAGCGTATTCGATGCCCGCATAAACGTCTTCGGTGTTTTCGCGGAAGACGACCATGTCCACCTTTTCAGGGTGCTTGACCGGAGACTCGATGCCGTCGAAATAGCGGATCGGACGGATGCAGGCATAGAGGTCGAACGCCTGGCGCATGGTCACGTTCAGGCTGCGAAAGCCCTTGCCCACCGGGGTGCCGAGGGGGCCTTTCATGGCCAGTTCCGCTCCTGCGAGCACGTCCATGGTGGCCTGGGGCAGGTACTCGCCCACTTCCTTGAAGGCCTTCTGCCCCGCGAGGAGTTCCTCCCAGACCAGCTTGTTGCTTTTGCCGTAGGCTTTTTGAACAGCCCCGTCGATGACGGGCCTGGCGGCGCCCCAGACTTCGGGACCGATGCCGTCGCCCTCGATGAAATATACGGTTTTTTGAGCCAAGACGTCCTCCTGCTAAGTGGGATGCGGCGCGGCGGGCACGCCGTGGACCTTGTGTTTAACCGGGCGGAGGGCGGGTTGGCAAGGGAAAGCCGGACCCCGCGCCTTGCGGAGAGTCGATCGATTTGCCGCAGGCGGGCCGCCGGGCGAGCGCAGCGGCGAATAATCGTCGCCATGTCCGGCTCGACGCGGAAGAAACGGAAGCGATTCGACTTTGAGTCGTGCGGATGAACGGAGAAGGGCATTCAATCGAGCGTGGGAGGTTGTGCATCCATGCGCCGAGAAGATGATTCCGTGGTGGAAATCAGCTTGGAAATACGCCGTTCGCGGGTGCGGCGTCGCGCTGAATTGAAGGGAAATAGGTGACGGGGAAGCGGATTTCAGCGTGTTTCCACCCGCGAAATCGATTTGAAATGACCCTCGAAGCGGGCATTGTGCACAATCTATGGGCAGGCGATGTGGTTGATAATGTCCTGCTTCGGGCGTCCTGCGGCCTGGTCAGCGACGGACTCGACGCGCATGCTGCGAATCGACCGATTTCGCGGAATTTGTCTGCGGAACCCGTTTGCGGTCCGCGCTTGACAAGCATCACGGGCGCGGATAAAAAATCAGGCATGAAAAAGATCACCTGCAACTGTTTTTGGTGGTGCTGGCGGCATAGCAAGTGAGCCGTCGGCGAGGTGATGTATTGATTTGAATGCCGCGGGCTCAAAGGCCCGCGGTTTTTTCTTTCCCCCTTCGAGGGGGGTGGCGAAAAGGGCTGCGGGACCAGGGACCGCAGCCCTTTTCGTCAACCCCAAGGAGGAATGTCATGGAAGAGAGGATCATCCTGCCCGCAGCCGAAATGCCGGATAAATGGTACAACCCCTTGCCCGACCTGCCCACTCCGCTCGCTCCGCCGCTCGATCCGCAGACCCGGCAGCCCATTTCGCCGGAACAGCTCGGCGTGATCTTCCCGAACGCGCTCATCGAGCAGGAGATGAGCGCGGAATCCTGGATCGCCATTCCCCAGCCCGTCATGGACGTCTATCGCCTCTGGCGGCCCACGCCGCTGGTGCGGGCGCGCAATCTGGAAAAAGCCATCGGCGCGAAATGCAAGATATATTACAAGGACGAGTCCGTTTCCCCGGCGGGGTCGCACAAGCCGAACACCTCGGTTCCCCAGGCGTACTACAACAAGATGGAAGGCGTGCGGCGGCTCTCCACGGAGACGGGCGCGGGACAGTGGGGCACGGCCCTTTCCTTTGCTTGCAGCCAGTTCGGCATGGATTGCACCGTGTACATGGTCAAGGTCAGCTACGAGATGAAGCCGTATCGGCAGATCCTGATCCGCAACTACGGCGCGACCATTCACCCGTCGCCGTCCCCGGCCACGCGCACCGGCGCGGCCATGCTGGAAAAGGATCCGGGCTGCAAGGGCAGCCTCGGCCTGGCCATTTCCGAGGCGGTCGAGGACGCGGCCACGCATGACGACACCAAATACACCCTGGGCAGCGTGCTCAACCACGTGCTCATCCACCAGACCATCGTGGGCCTGGAAACGCAGAAGCAGCTCGCCGCCATCGGCGTCAAGCCGGACTACCTCGTGGGCTGCGTGGGCGGCGGATCCAACTTTGCCGGGCTGGTCCTGCCGTTCCTCAAGAACAAGCTCGCCGGTGAAAAGATCAAGTTCGTGGCCTCCGAACCCAAGGCCTGCCCCACGCTCACGCGCGGGCAGTATCGCTACGATTACGGCGACATGGCCCGCCTGACCCCGCTGATGAAGATGCACACTCTGGGGCATTCCTTCATGCCCGCGCCCATCCATGCGGGAGGGCTGCGCTATCACGGCGACGCGCCGATTCTTTGCAATCTCATGGAGGAGGGGCTCATCGACGCGCGCGCCTACTTCCAGACCGAATGCTTCGACGCGGCGCAGCTTTTCCTGCGCACGCAGGGCTTTTTGCCCGCGCCGGAAACCTCCCACGCCATCAAGGCGGCCATCGAGGTGGCCAAGGAGGCCGGTCCGGACGAAACCGTGGTCTTCCTCTATTCCGGCCACGGCATGCTGGATCTGGCATCCTACGACGCCTATCTGCAGGGCAAGCTGACCAATTTCGAGCTGCCGCAGGAGGATATCGACAGCGCGCTCAAGGACTGCCCCGATATTCCCTAGTGACAAAGGGATGATCGTCTTGACTTTGGGGCGGCCTGCGCGAGCGGGCCGCCTTTTTCAATGCGGCCGTTCAGCACGGCCGTTCAGCACGGGTGTTCAGGACGGGGGGGCAGGAGGGGAGCGGGTACAGACGTGCCGGATGGCCCGGCGGCGCGGGGCAGGAGCCGGTCTAGAGCATCCGCGTCTTGAGCCGGGCGATGCGCGCGAAGCTGCGTTGCAGCCTGTCCGGGGCGAGCCGCCCGGAAAGGGCGTTGCGGCAGAGTATGTCGAGCGCTTTGGGCGCGATGTCCGGATCGTAGCGCAGGTTGTTGCCGAAGAGCAGCAGGTCGCAGCCCGCGTCCAGGGCCATGAGCATGGCTTCTTCCAGGCCGTAGCGTCCGGCCACGGCTTCCATGTTCAGGTCGTCGCTGACCACCACGCCGTCGAAGCCGAGGTCGCGGCGCAGCATGCCGCCGATGACGCGCTGCGAGAGCGAGGCCGGGACGTCGTCCCATTCGCTGTTGAAGAGGTGCGCGGTCATGACCATGTCGGCCAGGTTTGCGCGGATGAGCTCGCGGAAGGGCTCGAGTTCCACGGGCGACCAGAGCCCGGTAACGTCCGGCAGGCCGAGATGGCTGTCCTCGCGCGCGGAGCCGTGGCCGGGGAAATGCTTGACGCAGGTGAGCACGCCCTGGGAGCGCAGGCCGCGCGCAAAGGCCGCCCCGTGCGCCGCGACCAGGGCCGGATCGGCGGAAAAGCTGCGGTCCACAGCGCCGATGGCCGGGCTGTGCGGGTTGCGGTTCACGTCGAGCACTGGAGCGAAGTCCACGTTCAGACCCATGCGCGCGAGCTGCGCGCCCACGTCGCGCCCGGCCGCCAGGGTGGCGGAGGTGTCGGCCCCGGCCAGGCCGAGGGCGGCGGCGGAGGGCGTTTCCAGAAATCCATAGCGCTGCTTGAGCCGCTGCACGCGTCCGCCTTCCTGGTCCACGGCCAGCAGGGGCGGCGTTGCCGAGAGCTTTCGCAGTTGCGCGGTCAGCCGGGCGAGCTGCTCCGGGCTTTGTATGTTGCGCCCGTATTGCTTGAGCACGGTGTCGTAATCGAACAGCACAAGTCCGGCCACGTTGAGTTCGGCGAGGTCCCGCGCCTGGGGCGACCCCTCCGGGGCATCCGTCCCCCGGAATCCCACCAGCAGCAATTGCCCCAGGGCGCGGCGCAGCCGTTCTTCCGGCGAGGCCGCGTTCACATGTTTGGGGAGACAGGCGCAGAGCGGCAGCGCGGCCGGGAGCGCGGCAAGCAGACGGAGCAGGGTGCGGCGGGTGATGTCGGGCATGGCAGGGATGTAGCACCGGCCGGGGACAAGGGGAAGGGCGCAAAGGTCGTAGAGCCGGTTTTCCTTTGCTCCTCGTAGGGCTTGCGCTACACTGCCTCCCCATGCCGACCTTTTTTCGACGTACGACAGCCATGCGCCGCCGCCCGCCGCTTTGGGCGGATCTGGAATGTCCGGCTCCGCAGGAGACCGCGCCAAGTCTTCCGGACGCGGTACGGGAAGGGGATGCCGCAGGAGCGGCGACGTCTCCTGAACGCTCCCCGGAGAGCAAGCCGGATGTGTGTCTCGATTCCGAGACGGCGCGGCTTTTCGCGCTGGTTCTGGAGGCTCGGAGGATTCCCTGCCGTTTGCGGCGGGCTGGGCTTGGCTGGACCGTGCAGGTCCGGCGCATGGACGCCGAGCGGGCCGCGCGCGAGGTGCGGCTCTGGCGCGATGAAAACCGTGAAAAGACCGCTCCCCCGCCGCCCCCGCCCTTGCCAGGCGCGACGGAGATCGTCCCGGCAGCGTTGTATGGCCTTGCCTTGGCGGCGTTCCACGCCTTTTCCATCCGGCCCCATCCGAGCCTGAATCTCTACCCGCTGCTGATGCTGGAGCAGGGCAGCGCCGATGCCGGGCCGATCCTCTCTGGAGAATGGTGGCGGCTGGCCACGTCCCTGACCTTGCACGCGGACGGGCCGCACATCCTGGGCAACGTCGTGGTGGGGACGCTCTTCGTCAGTCTGGCCTGCCGCCGTCTGGGCTGCGGACTGGCCATGCTCCTGGCCTTTCTCGGCGGAGTGCTCGGCAATCTCTGCAATACGCTGGCGCTGGGGCCGCCGCACGATTCCATCGGTTTTTCCACTGCGGTTTTCGCGGCTGCGGGGCTCTTGGCAGCCCAGGGCGTGCTCGAGGGGCGCGGGGGGCTGCTGCGCACGCTGGTTCCCGTGGGCGCTGGGCTCGGCCTGCTGGCCATGCTCGGTTCCGGCGGGGAAAACACGGACCTGGGAGCGCATCTTTTCGGCTTCGCGGCGGGGCTGGCTCTGGGGCTGCCTGCGGGGCTGGTCTTGCGACGCACGGGCAAGCCGCCCGCCTGGGGCGGGTTTCTCTGCTGGTGCGCAGCGGTCCTGATCCCGGCGCTGGCCTGGATCTGGGCGCTGGCAGCGGCGCCGTCATGAGGTGAAGGGAACGGGTCCGGCGTCTAATCGACGGGGAAAAGCTCTTCCTGATGCTGGATGAAGTGCTCGGCCTCCCCCGCGGAAACGGGGCGGGAGTAGAGATAGCCCTGGTAGTATTCGCAGCCGAGTTCCATGAGGGTGCGCTGGTGCTGGGGCCGCTCCACGCCTTCCGCGACCACTTCCAGGCCGAGGGTGTGGGCGAGGTTGATGATGGCCTTGACGATTTCCACGTTTTCCGGGCCGGTGTCCAGCGCCTGCACAAAGCTGAGATCGATCTTGAGATGGTCCAGGGGCAGCTTTTGCAGGTAGCTCATGGAGGAGTAGCCCGTGCCGAAATCGTCCACGGCCAGGGTGATGCCGAGTTCCTTGAGCATGCGCAGCGTGTTGGTGGCCTGGACCGCGTTCTGCATGATCGCCGTTTCCGTGATTTCCAGCTTGAGCCGGTCGGCGGGCATCTTGGTTTCATTGAGGATGCGCCGAATCTTGCCGATCAGGTCGGACTGGGCGAACTGTTTCCCGGAGATGTTCACGCTCAGGAAGATGTCCTGGGCCGCGGGCAGGGTCTTGCGCCAGCGGGCCATGGTCGCGCAGGCCTCGTGCAGCACCCAGAGGCCCAGGTCGGTGATCTGGCCCGTTTCCTCGGCCACGGCGATGAACTCCATGGGCGAGATGAGGCCGCGTTCCGGGTGCATCCAGCGGGCCAGGGCCTCGAAGGCGAAGACCCGCTTTTTCCCCTTGAGCTGCACTATGGGCTGGTAGTTCAGGAAGAATTGTCCCTCGGCCATGGCCGTGTCCATGTCGTTTTCCAGGGTCATCAACTGGACGGCGTGCTCGAGCAGCCGGTTGCTGAAGACCTTGAAGCGGTCCCGGCCCGTGGCCTTGGCGCGGTGCATGGCCAGGTTCGAATAGCGCAGGACGTCCTCGGCGTGCTGCGCATCGACAGGTCCGAGCACGATGCCGAGGCTGGCGGAAATCTGGATTTCGTGTCCCGCGAGGTTGTAGGGGCGGCGGAGCCTGCTCCGCATGCGCTTGACGACCTGAATGGCCATGCGCGGGGACTGGAGCTCTTCCAGCAGGACGATGAATTCGTCGCCGCCGAAACGGGAAACCGTGTCCAGCTCGCGCACGCTCTCCTCAAGGCGTCGAGAGACTTCGATGAGCACCACGTCGCCCACGTTGTGGCCGAGGCTGTCGTTGATGATCTTGAAGCGGTCGAGGTCCACGAAGATGAGCGCGAAGTTGTAGTTGCCCCGGCGGCGGGCGCGTTCCAGCGCCCTGGTCAGCCGGTCCATGCACAGGGTCCGGTTTGCCAGCCCGGTGAGCGGGTCGTGCATGGCCTGGTGCCGGAGCTGGTTCTCCATGCGCTTGCGTTCCGTGATGTCCGTGAAGAGCACGAAGCAGCCCTTCACCTCGCCGCTGGAATCGAACATGGTCGTGGCGCTGGCCAGGACGTTGACGTCGTCGCCTTCCTTGCGGTGGAAGGTGAACTCGCCCTGCTGATGGGGGGAGTTGACGCGCTGGGCCAGGAGATTGCGGAACAGGCGCGCGTCGCCGTGCTCCATGAAGTCCATGGGGGTGCGGCCCTCGATCTCGATGCGCGAGTAGCCGAGCATGTCGCGGAAGGCCTTGTTCGTTCCCCGGATGACGGCGTCCCGGTCGAGCATGAGGTAGCCCTCGGACGTGGTCTCGATGAGCGAGCGGTACATTTCCTCGCTTTTCCGCAGCTGGCTTTCGGCCTGCTTGCGCTGGGTCACGTCCGTGATGGCCCCGGCGATGCGCAGCGGTTCGCCGGATTCGTCCTTGAGGCTCGCGCCGCGCGCATGCACCCAGCGGTAGGAGCCGTGCTTGTGGCGCAGGCGGTATTCCAGGTTCATCTCATCCATGATCCCGGCCATGAGGCTCTGGTGCGCGTTGACCACGGCCTCCAGATCGTCGGGGTGGATGCGCTTCTTCCATTCCTCGACGTTGGCCGGGAATTCGCGTTCGGCAAAGCCGATGATTTCCTTCCAGCGCGGCGAGTAATAGACCTCGTCGGTGTAGAGATCCCAGTCCCAGATGCCGTCGTTGGCGCCGCGCACGGCCAGGGCGTAGCGTTCCTGGGCCTTTTCCCGTTCGAGGACTTCGGCCTCCAGGGCGGATTCTCGCGACTGGACCCGGCTGGCCATGCCCCGGAACTCGATCATGATCTCTTCAAGCTCGCGGTGGTGGGGCTGCTTGAAGTCGTCGGAAAAGCGTCCGTCCGCCAGCAGGTTCATGCCCTGCCGCAACTCCCGGAAGGGGCGGGCCAGGAAGACCCGCAGGAACAGGCCCGTGGCCAGGGCGAGCACCACGACCACGCCGCCGAACGCGGCTACCATGGTCACGGTGAAGACCCGCAGGCTGCGCTTGTAGGGAGCCAGGGTCAGGGTGATGCGCGCGGTGCCGATGCGCTGGTTCTCGAAGAGAATGGGGCGGACGCGCTCCACGCGGTCTGCGCCGTCCGGCGCCTTGATCAGCTCGAAGAGCACGCGGCCCCGATGGTCCTCGATGCGGACCGAGGCGACCTGCTCGTTCTGGGTGAAGACGCTGCCCGCCTGGCGGATGCCGTTTTCATCGAAGGTCCAGAGGGGCACGGCCAGTATGTCGGCCAGATTGGAGGCGTATTCGTCGGCCGTGGCGTCGATTTCGCGGCGCATGTCTTCGGAGCGGAAGTAGTATCCGGCTGCGAAAAGGACGAGCATGACCAGGGCGATCAGCAAAATGAGCGATATGGTCATGTCCTGGGACAACGACCGTCTTGCTTTTCGTTCCTCTTTCGCGGGAGGGGTGCTCGTTTCGCTTTTCATCATCCGTTGCGGCCTTGCGCGACATGGGGTGTACAGGGAACCTGCGGGTTATACATAATCATGGCACGCGGCACAACGGTCACGGTTCCTCGTTTTCGAGCATGCTCCTGAGCCAGACCCGGAAGGGTTCCTCGATTTGTCCGGAAAGACGGCAAAGCGAGGGGTCCGCCCGGGCGACGAAGCCTTCGACCCCGCTGCCCGGAACGCTTGCGCTCCAGAAGTCCTGAGGAACGGGGACGATCGTTTCGCGGGCTCGGCCGTCCGGGCCGCGATAGCGCACGCGCAGCCGCCAGGCCGGATCCCCGCTGCGCCGAGGGATTCTTTCCAGAACCCAGGCGGTCGTCCTGGCTTCGCCAAAGGCGCGGACGCGCTCCTCGCGCAGGAGTCCGTATGGTATCCTGGAGAGCAGCCAGAGAACGAGAATCGTCCCGGCCACGGCCAGAACGTCGCGCAGGAAGGGACGGGAGCGCTTTCCGCCGAGCATGCGGAAAGCTACACCGTTTCAGTGGCGCGAACAAGGGCGCAAAGCGCTTGTCAGCGGGGTGGGGCCTCGGATATCCTGCGACAATGCAGCAACGGGAAGATGATATGCGCATGGATATCGAGCGCGAAGCCAAATATCTTGAGGCGAGCATCCGCAGGCTCATCTCGGCGGTCCGGCGTCGCTACGCCCGGCCCGAAGAAACGGAGCAGGACTACGGATGGTGGGTTTTGGCCTGCGGAGAACCCTTCGGCGACGCGGCCCTTGCGGAGAGAGACGTGTTGCGCGATCGGCTGCGGGCCGAGGTGGAACAGGCGGGCATCATGCTGCCGGAACTGATCTGGGTCTGGGACGAGGATGATTGCGTGCAGTTGGTGATCACGACCCTGCCGACCCAGGACCGGGCCGAGCGCGTGGCCGAGCGGCTGCGGGCCAAGGGGCTGCGCATGCGCGTGGCGCGCGAACGGTTCTGACCTACATATACTAAAGCTCGCAAAAAAAAGCGCACGCAGAAGAATCTGCGTGCGCTTTTTTTTGATGCCGGGTCCGTGGCTGGTTTTTGCTAAAAAAGTAAATTCGGCCTTGCAATTTTTCCGCTTCAGAGATGCCGGGCCTGAAACTTTCTTTTTGGAAAGTCAGATCTCGTCTGCATGCAGGTACGGATTCAATTCCATGACCGATTCGAACAGGAAGTGGTCCACGAGGTGGCAGAGAATGTGCCCGGCCGCGATGTGGATCTCCTGTATTACCGGGGTGTCGGCGGTGGGGGCGGCGATGAGCGTGTCCGAGAGGGACGCCATTTCTCCGCCGCGTTCGCCGGTCATGCCCACGGTGGTCATGTTGCGGCGGCGGGCCTCGCGCAGGGCTGCGAGCACGTTGGGGCTGCCGCCCGAAGTGGAGATGCCCACCAGGATGTCGCCGGGATTGCCCAGGGCCTGGACCTGCTTTTCGAAGATCTGGTTGAAGCCGTAATCGTTGCCGATGGCCGTGATGATCGAGGTGTCCGTGGTCAGGGCAATGGCGGGCAGGGGCGGGCGTTCCAGCTTGAAACGGTTCACGAATTCAGCCGCGAGATGCTGGCTGTCCGCGGCGGAGCCGCCGTTGCCGCAGAAAAGAATCTTGCCGCCCTTGGCCAGGCAGACGGCGAAGGTTCGGGCGGTGTCCACCAGCAGTTCGGACTGCTCGGCGAAGAAGCGTTCCCGTGCGCGAAGACCGGCCTCCGCATGGCTGCGAACCTTTTCCAGTGCGCTCTTGCTCATGATATATCCTCGGTTTGAATGCCGGGTTGGTCGAATGACAGCACACATGCCGCAAAGGCCGACTCCTATCCCAAAGGCTGGCGGTGGGCAAGGGGCGAGACAGGGCGGCCTCCTTGCAGAACACATTGTCGTCAAAGGAGAACAAGCAGAATTGCAAAATTGTAAAGTTTGAAAATCGCTTCCTTTCGACACTGAATTGCGTTACATCGTTCCATCCGTGTCAACAGTTCAAACGAATGTGTTCACCAGAAGAGGAGGAGTTGATGAAACGGTTCCTTAAACGCGCCGCCTACGTGGCGGCCGCTGTGGTCCTGGCTGCGTTCATGCTGTCCGGCTGTGGCTCCGAAGATAGCAACGTCATCAAGATCGGCTTCAACATCCCGCTGACCGGCGACATCCCCAAGGTGGGCGAGGCTTCCAAGTTCGCGGCCGAGATGCTCAAGGAAGACGTGAATTCCCAGGGCGGCATCACTGTCGGCGGCAAGAAGTACACCCTCGAGTTCGTCTACGAGGACAACGAGTCCAAGGCCGAGTCCGCGGTCAACGCCGCGCTGAAGCTCATCGACCAGGACGGCGTCGTCGCCATCATCGGCCCCAACTCGTCCAAGCAGGCCGTGCCCGCCGGCGGCACCGCCAACGACAACGAGACCCCGATGATTTCCCCCTGGTCCACCAACCCGGACACCACCAAGGACCGTCCGTGGGTCTTCCGCGCCGCGTTCCTGGATCCGTTCCAGGGCCCGGTGGCCGTGAACTTCGCGGCCAAGACCTTCGGCGCCAAGACCGCCGCGGTCATCTTCGACATCTCCAACGACTATTCCAAGGGGCTGGCCGAGATCTTCAAGCAGGAATGGGAAAAGAAGATGGGCGACGGCACCGTCGTGGCCTTCGAGTCCCACGGCACCAAGGACCAGGACTTCTCCGCGCAGCTGACCACCATCATCGGCGCCGCTCCTGACTTCATCTTCGTGCCCGACAACTACAACCAGGTCGCGCTGATCGTGAAGCAGGCCCACGACCTCGGCTGGCAGGGCCCCTTCATGGGTTCCGACGCCTGGGGTTCCGCCGAACTGATGGAGCTTTGCGGCGACGACTGCAAGGGCCAGTACTTCTCGACCCACTACGCCGCTGCCGGCGCCAAGGGCGACACCAAGGTCTTCATCGACCGCTACAAGGAAAAGTACGGCTACACCCCTGACGACGTGGCCGCCCTGACCTGGGACGCCACCCGTCTCGTGCTCCAGGCCATCCAGGGCCTGAACGAGTGGCCCGCGGATCTGAAGGCCCAGCGCACCGCCATCAAGGACGGCCTGGGCAACATCGCCGAGTTCGCCGGCGTCACCGGCACCATGAAGTTCGACGAGCAGGGCGACCCGATCAAGTGCGCCGTGGTCGTCAGAATCTCCGACGAAGGCGCTTTCGAGTTCGCAGAGTCCGTCTGCCCGTAAGCTGATCATCCGATTATCGGAGCGGGGGCCCCCGGGCCCCCGCTCTCCTTGTGCACGAGCATCGTCCCGGCGGCCCGGTTTCGGAGTCGCCGGCTAAAGGAACGACATACGTGGAAGTCCTCATCCAGAACATCATCAACGCGCTGCAGTGGGGCAGCTTCTACGCCCTCATCGCCCTGGGCTACACCCTGGTGTACGGCGTGCTGCTGCTGATCAACTTCGCCCACGGCGACATCTTCATGGTCGGCGCCTACATCGCCTTCTTCGTCGTCATCACTCTGCTCGGAACCATGGGACTGGCACCGGGCGTGGCGCTGGCGCTGGCCGTGCCCCTGACCATGATCCTGACCGCCTGCGTGGGCGTGACCCTGGAGCGCATCGCCTACAGGCCTCTGCGGCGCAAGGGCGCGCACCGGCTCTATGTGGTCATCACCGCGCTCATGTGCGGCCTGATCCTGGAAAACGGCAACCTCGCCCTCCTCGGCGCGAGCCGCAAAAAATTTCCCGAACTGCTGGAAACCACGGTCTACCGCTTCGGCGACGTCTCCGTGACGAACATCAAGCTCATCGTCATCGTGGCCGCCATCCTGGTCTTCCTCTTCCTGCACTTCGTGGTCACGCGCACCAAGATCGGCATGGCCATGCGCGGCATCTCCTACGACAAGTTCGCCATCCCCCTCATGGGCATCCCGGTGGACACCATCATCGTGTTCACCTTCATCCTCGGTTCCGGCTTCGCGGGCCTTGCGGGTCTGCTGTTCGCCATGAGCTATCCCGTGCTCGAACCCTACATGGGCGCGCTGATCGGCTGGAAAGCCTTCATCGCGGCTGTCGTGGGCGGCATCGGCGATATCCGGGGAGCCTTTGTGGGCGGATTTCTGCTCGGCTTCATCGAGATCGGCGTGGTGGCGGTCTTCCCGTCCACGATGCGGGATCTCTTCGCCTTCACCATCCTGCTGATGATCCTCTGGGCCAAGCCCACGGGACTTTTCGGCCGGGCCAGGCACCAGAAGATCTGACGACCGCAACGCGAAGGGATACGACTCCATGGAAATCGGCAACAAGCTTCAAAGAAACGCTTTCACCCTTGCGGTGATTTCGGGCTGCGTCCTGCTCATCATGCTGGCGCAGTTCAAGATGATCAACCTCTACGTCCAGTCCGTCATGATGTTCATGGGCATCAACATCATGATCGCCACGAGCCTGAACCTGGTGAACGGAAACATGGGCGAATTCTCCTGCGGCCACGCCGCGTTCCTCTGCGTCGGGGCCTACGTCTCGTCGCTGACCACCGTGCTCCTGCTGGTGCCCAACGGCATCCTCGGCGACCCGCTGCTGCCGCCCCAGCTGTCCGTCCTGGTCTTCCCCATTTCCGTCCTGGTGGGCGGCGTGGTGGCGGCCCTGGCGGGCATCCTCGTGGCCCTGCCTTCGTTCAAGACACGCGGAGACTACCTGGCCATCATCACCATCGCCGTGAACTACATGGTCATCTCCGGCATCGAGAACCTGGACATCATCGGCGGGCCGCGCGGCTTCATGGGCATGAAGAAGGTGGTCAAGGCCATGTACGACGTGGCCGACATCCCCTGGATGATGATCTTCGTGGCCATCGGAACCATCTTCTGCGTGGTGATGATCCGCCGCTACATCTCCTCCACCTTCGGCAAGGGCGTCAACGCCATCTGCCAGGACGAGATCGCCGCCGAGATCATGAGCGTGAACACCAACAAGGTGAAGCTCGTGACCTTCATGCTCTCTTCCGGCCTCTGCGGCATGGCGGGCGGACTCTTCGCCCACGTGGTCGGCTACGTGAACCCCCAGTCCTTCAACATCCTCAAGTCCACCGAGGCCATGGTCATGGTCTACCTCGGCGGCATGGGCTCGCTCTCCGGCGCGGTGCTCTCCGCGGTATTCTTCACCTTCCTGCTGGAACTGCTTCGGCCGCTCCAGATCCTCAAATGGGTGATCATCCCGCTGACGCTGGTCCTGCTGATGCAGTTCCGGCCCGAAGGAATCATGGGCAACAAGGAACTCACCGACATCTTCCCGAAGCTGCGGAAGTATTGCCGGTTCAAGTAAACCCGTCTGGAGAGAGCAATGTCGCTTCTGAAAGTTGATCACATGACGCAGAACTTCGGCGGCCTTCAGGCGGTGTCGGACTTCAACATCGAACTGGAGGGCGGCGAGCTTGTCGCGCTCATCGGCCCCAACGGCGCAGGCAAGACCACCATCTTCAACCTCGTGTCCGGCTTCTACACCCCCACCAAGGGGACCATCACCTTCGACGGGGTGGACACGCGCGGCATGCGGCCCCATCAGGTCACGGCCCTGGGCGTGTCCCGCACCTTCCAGAACATCCGGCTCTGGAAGGACATGCACGTGCTCGACAACATCCGCGTGGCCCAGCATTACCGCATGGGCTATTCGGTTTTCGACGCCTTCGCGCGGACCCGGAAGTACATGGGCCAGGAAAAGGAGATCGACCGCATCTCCTGGGAACTGCTCGAAGCCATGGGGCTCAAGGATTACGCCTATGAAGTCCCGCCGAACCTGCCCTACGGCCTCCAGCGCCGGGTGGAGATCGCGCGGGCCATGTCCATCCAGCCCAAGCTGCTCCTGCTCGACGAGCCCGCCGCCGGACTGAACTCCCGCGACGTGGAAGGACTCATCGACCTGGTGCGCTGGATTCACGAGAACTACAAGATCACCATCTGGATGATCGAACACCAGATGAAGGTGGTCATGAGCCTGTGTTCCTGGATCAAGGTCATCGACTTCGGAGAAACCATCGCCGAAGGCAATCCCGAAGACATCCAGGCCAATCCCAAAGTCATCAAAGCCTACCTGGGAGACGACACGATTTGAAACCGCTGCTCGAAATCGAAAACCTCGTCGTCAAGTACGGCAACATCGAGGCCCTGCACGGCATCTCCTTCACCGTCGAGGAAGGGGAGATCGTCACGCTCATCGGGGCCAACGGTGCAGGCAAGTCCACCACGCTGATGGCCATCGCCCGGCTGCTGCCTCCGGAAGCGCCCAAGGTCATCCAGGGCGACATCCGCCACAAGGGCGTGAGCATTCTCGGCATGCCCGCCGACAAGGTCGTTTCCGACCTGCACATGGCGCTGGTTCCCGAAGGACGGCACATCTTCGGCAACCTCAGCGTGGAGGAAAACCTCAAGCTCGCCACCTACGCCCGCAAGCGCGATTCCTCCTCCGACATCCAGCGCGACTACGATCAGGTCTACAGCCTGTTCCCGCGTCTGGCCGAGCGCCGCAAGCAGCAGAGCGAGTCCCTTTCCGGCGGCGAGCAGCAGATGCTGGCCGTGGGCCGCGCCCTGATGTCCAAATGCTCGTTCATCATGCTCGACGAGCCCTCCATGGGCCTGGCTCCCGCACTGATGTACGATATGTTCCGCACGCTCAAGCAGCTCAACGAACAGGGCATGACCATCCTGCTCATCGAGCAGAACGCCAACCTCGCGCTCAAGTTCGCCCACCGGGGCTACGTGCTCGACACCGGCGAAATCGTCGCCCAAGGTTCCTCCGCGGAACTCATCAACGATCCCGAAGTGAAAAAGGCCTACCTGGGCGGCTAAGTCCCGGCGTTGGCTTTTTGAAGGCTTTTCCGGGGGGAACCCTTTCTTGCAGAAAGGGTTCCCCCCGGACCCCCCTCCCAAAGACCGTTCCCCGGCTGAACGCCTTCCGGCGTTCAGCGGATGTGTTCCCCCCTTCTGTGTGTTTTACGGTTCCTCGCAGGGCGAAAAATTCCCTTTGCGGTGCGGGCCGGATGCGCAGCATCGGCCCGCACCGCCGAAAGGGGTTCCAAGGGGCCGCGGGCCCCTTGGCCGCCGGAGGCCTGCCTTTTCCCATCTCTTTTCCCCAGTGCGCTCCGGGCTGGACTGCGGGCGCAGCTTGTGCTTGTATGTGCCCTCGCTTGGCCGCGCCGCGCTGCGCCGCGAGCCCGCACAATCTGAACCTCAACCGGCGGTTCCCGTTTTGGCCGCCGCGACCGGAAGTACGCCCATGCCCGCCATTGCCCGCAGCACGGCCCGGCTGCTCGCCACCTGCGACGACCAGCCCGGCATCGTGGCCCGCGCGTCCCGTTTCCTGTTCGACCGGGGCGCGAACATCATCCATTCGGACCAGCACTCCACGGACCCCGAAGGGGGCCGGTTCTTCTTGCGTCAGGAATTCTACATGCACGGCCTGGAGGGGATGCTCGACAGGATCGCCGAGGAGTTCGCCCGCGAGGTGGCCGACCCGTTCGGCATGGAGTGGAGCCTGCACCCCGCCTGGGTGCGCAAGAAGGCGGCGCTGCTCGTTTCCAAGCTGGACCACGGGCTGATGGACCTGCTCTGGCGCTCGCAGCGCGGGGAGCTGCCCATGGACGTGACCATGGTCATCTCCAACCATCCGGATCTCGCAGACGCGACGCGCACTTTCGGGGTGCCCTTTTTCCACGTGCCCGTGGACAAGGACGACAAGCTCACGGCCACCCGGCGCATGCTGGAGCTGCTCGACGGCAACGCGGATCTGGTCGTCCTCGCCCGCTACATGCAGATCATCCATCCGGAATTCGTGCGGGCCTACGCGAACCGGATCATCAACATCCACCATTCCTTCCTGCCCGCGTTCGTGGGGGCGGACCCCTACCGCCGGGCCGCGGAGCGGGGCGTCAAGCTCATCGGGGCCACGGCGCACTACGTCACCGAGGAACTGGACGAGGGACCGATCCTGGAGCAGGACGTGATCCGCGTATCGCATCGGCAGAACGTGGAGGATCTCAAGGTGCTGGGCCGGGATATCGAGCGTCAGGTACTGGCGCGGGCGGTGAAGTGGCATCTTGAGGACCGGGTTCTCGTGGACGGCAACAAGACCATCGTGTTCGTCTAAAGCGGCGGGATGCGACGCCCGGCACGGCCGGACGGCAAAGCCCTCTTCCGGATTCCGGAAGAGGGCTTTTTTGTTTTTCGCGGATCAGGATCCGGCTGCGGGCTCGTCGTCGTTTTCGGCCACGAGGCGCTCCGGCTCGCCGGAAGGCGGAGCAACGGGCCAGGCGGCTCCGGGCTCCAATTCGGGTTCCCGGCCTGCGGAAGGCGCATCGTCCGCTGGCGCTTCCCCGGAAGCGTCTGCGCGTTCGGCCCGTTTGTCCTGGCCCCGGTCTTCCGGGGAGGCGTCCTGCGTTCCCTGGCCTGTTTCGGCAGCCGCATCCTGGGCCTGCGGGTCGGTTTTCACAAGGCCGAGGCGGGTCAGCAGCTCGCGCAGGCGCAGGGCGAGGTTCGTCGTTCTCCGGGCCATCATGGCGAGGTCGATGGTCAGCAGGATTTCCACCTTGCAGGAATTGGCTTCCCAGAGCGCGGTGATCGCGGGCAGCAACTCCGGCTCGATCTGGAGCATTCTGCACACTCCGGCGAGTTCCTTGGCATTCCTGGGGCGGAAGAGCAGCATGTCGTCCCGGGAGACGTCCTTGCGCCAGAGCTTGCTCTTGCGGATGCGCGTCAGTCCTTTCTTGAACAAGGCATCCACATCCTCGACCGAAGCGCGGCGGGTGCGCGACTTGAGAACCTGAATCTTGTTGCCTTCGTCCTCGACCTGCCGACGCAGGCGATAGACGAAATGATCTTCGAGAAGGGATGAGACGACGCGCTGGAGGTTGTCCAGGCTGAAGTCCTTGCCGAGCAGCTGCATGATCGAGGTTTGCTCAAAAACGAAATCCGGCAGGGCGGCGGAAAATTCCTCGCGTGCTTGCGTGACGCCGATGAGCGCTCCCACGCCCGTGGCCACGACCTGCTCCATGAGGAAGCTGAATTTCAGCTTGTGCTGCGCCTCTTCTTCCGGATCGACTTCCTGAAGGTCTTTCCGCTGGAGCCGTTCTTGATAGATCTTGCGGAACTGCTGGCTGACGTCGTCCACGCAGGCGATGCGGGAAAGGCTTTCCAGGTCGGATTCGCCGAGCTGCTCGCGGGGAATGAAGGAGAGGCCGCGCGTGAGGCAGTTCGTCACCAGGCGGAGGGTGCGTCGGCCCTCGTAGCCCCTGCTGCGTTCCTCAAAGGCCTTCTGGATGCGCGTCTTCTCGATGCGCTTGTCCGAAGGGGTCAGCCGGGCCACGACGTCGTCCATGAAAAAGCGGACCACGAGCGTCTTGCCGTCCTTGCTCATGGCGAAGCGGTCGCCGTCGAGAATGGCGGTGTGGGCCTCGGCCACGGGTACCGCCACGAAGCGTTCCAGGAACGCGCGCCAGAAGGAGCGGTCCAGCTCGTGGCTCTTGAGCAGCTCGTTGTAGACGGGCAGGGCGCTTTCGCCATAGTTCCGCAGAACGAGCTCCTCGAAGTTGTCCGTAATCAGGCCGCTGGAAAAAATGATGCCCTGCATGCACTTGATGAGCAGGGTTTCGGTGTTCAGAAGATGCGTTCTGGTCTGGGTGATGATTTTTTCGTCACCCGTGGGCAAGGCCTTGGCCAAGCGGTTGAGCAGGACGAGAAAGTTGCCGGTAAGCTTATTGATGTAGTCGTGGGTCGGGTGATCCGAGCGCTGACAGAGCAGGCCGATTACGGAGCGCTGCTGCGACTCGAGCAGCGGAAATTCATTGAGATTGTTGCGGTTGATGCGGATGAAGGCGAGCAGAATCTCGCGCTCCAGCACTTCGCGCAGACTGGTGCGTTCGCGGCGCAGCCGTTCCAGGGCGTCCAGGTATGCGGTCAGGCGCTGTTCTTTGGTCAGCTGTATTTTCTCGTTGGCGTCGCTCATTCATCCTCCGGCCGGATTCGGTACAGGATTCCCATTATCCGTAGAAGAGCGGGAATGTCAAAGGAACAAGGACAAAGGCAAAGCGCGCTTGGCGCGCAGGGGCGCGGTCGGATTGACAGGGGGGCGTCGGCGGGGGAAGATGCGCCATGATCGTCTGCACGCGCTGCGGCGCGCCCAATGAGGATTCCGAGCCTCTCTGCGTTTCCTGCGGCCACAAATTGCAGTCCTTGCGACGGTTCGGCGCGCCGGAATGGCGCCCTGCGGAAACGTTGCGCCCGCTTCGGTCAGAGGAGCAGGGCCAGGGGTTCCGGGGATTGCTCCTGCGCTGCCTGGAGGTCTGGGTCGTGGCCGGGGCCACGTTGGGCCTTGCGGCTTGGGGCCTGGCCCATTCGCAGTGGTGGCCCGGACTGCTCGGCGCGGCCCTGGGCGGAATCTACGTCCTCTTGCGGCGCTGAAGAAAACGCCGCCCTGCGGTAAACGCGCGCAGGGGCGGCGTGTTCGGAATCAATTGCCCGGCGCGGTCTGGTTGGCCGTGGCGTTGGCCTCGCGGGCGATGCCGGTTTGAAGCTCGTCCTGGAGCAGGTCGGGGATGGGGCGGCTCCAGAAGTCGGCGTCCTTCTGCTGCTGGATGTCCGCCTTGCTCTTGGGCGCGCAGCAACGCACCGGCCCGCGCGGACACTCCGGAACATAATAGTCCAAATCCACGCATTCGGTGTCCGGATCCACGGTGACGCTCACGGTCCGCATCAGTGTGATCCAGGCATTGCCCTTGATGCGCACCTCGTTGCCGGAGACGTTGCAGATGAAGCGCTCTTCCTTCTTGGCATAGAAGACCGTGAAGGAGTAGTTGGGCGAGTCCTGGAAGCGGTCGATGAAGTCGATCTCGGACGGAGACTTGCAGAGCGTCCGGGCGATGACCTGTCGGCAGAGGCAGATGTCGCGGGCTTCGATGTCCGCGGCGTGCGCCTGGGGAGCGGCCAGGAGGCAGACGGCGAGTGCGCAGAAGAGCAGACGTTTCATTTGGGTGGGATGAGGAAGGCCTGAAAGCCTTCCGGGTCGTCGGTTTCACAGGCCAGGTCGCACCCCGAACAGACGAAGCATCCGTCCTTGAAGAACCATTTGGCCTTGCGCGGAGTCGCGCACTGGAAATATTCGAAGACCGTGGCATGCACGGTTCCGGTGAAACGCATGTAGCCGTTTTCCTTGAGTGCCTTTTCCTTCAAGTGGATCGCTCCTGAGGTCGGGCCGCAGCTGCGGCCCTTGGTTTCCGGCACCATGATTACCTGCTTTTGCGGAGTTTGCAAAGCCGGATGCGGGGCGGGCGGGTTTACGCACAGCAATCGACAATGCCCGTGACGGATTTTCAACAATGACTTTTTCCGCAGGGGCGGTTCGGCTGATAATCCGCGCCCTGCGGGCGCGCGAGGACGCGCGGGCCAATGGCGCGGCCTTCAAGGACAAAGTTCTGGTCAATTGCAACCTGCTTTGATATAAGAATTTTCCAGCGCGGTTCCGCGCGTCCTCTTCCCCTTGATCTCCCTGCCTTTTCTTCCGTTTCGTGTGCAAAAATACTTCTAAACTATTTCTAGAAAAGATGCTGTATTTTCGCCGATTAGTCCGTTTGGGTGCCTGTGGAAAAAAACTCTAGACAATTTTTAATCGTCCATAATTCGCAACAACAGCGCATATAGGCTAGAGTAGTCGAAAAAATCGGCTTGCCCCCCTGTACAGAAATCGCCGTTTGGGCTATTCAATCTGGCAGCGGCGTTCGTGCCGCCCAGTGCTTGATTTTCTGCCGAAACGACATGGATGAGGTTTCTTGAAGTGGGCCTGCCGGATTCCGGCCGACAGCGACCCGCCCGGCCTGCGCCGGAGCAATGGTTCGCCCTGTGCGGGGGCGGCGGAATTCGGAAATTGCGACACTCAGCGACATGAAAGAACCTTCCGGAGTCTGGAAATACGTGCGCGGCCTGGAGCGCTTCAGTCTGTGCGACTGGCCCGGCGTGCCCTGCTGCGTCGTCTTCCTCGGCACCTGCAATCTTCTGTGCCCCACCTGCCACAACTTTGAGCTGGCCTGGGACATGGAGCGCGTGCCCCTGCTGCCGCGCTGGGCGCTGCGCGCCTATCTGGACGAGCGCAAAAAGTGGCTGGGCGGCGTCACCGTCACCGGCGGCGAACCCACCCACGTGCCCCACGTGGGCGAGCTGCTCTGGGAGATCAAGCAGCGCGGCCTGCGCGTCAAGCTCGACACCAACGGCATGCGCCCGGACATGGTCCGCGAGCTGCTTTCCGAAGGGCTGGTGGACGTGTTCGCCGTGGACGTGAAGGGGCCGTATTCGAAATACCCTCAGCTGACGGGAAACGCCGTGGATCCGGACATCGCCCGGGCCAACATCGAGGCCGTGTTTTCCATGGCCTCCGCGCATCCCCAAGCCTTCTACTTCAGGACCACGCGAGTGCCCGTCCTGACCAACAACGACATGGACGAGGTCCGCGCGCTGCTGCCGCGCGGCTTCGAATTGAAAGTTCAAGAGTTCGTACCCCCCAGGAGGAAGCATGCCGTCTCAGATCATGAAGAGAGACGGGCGGTTGGAAACGTGGTCAACTGACCGCATCGCCCAGGCCATCTTCAAGGCGCTCAACGCCAGCGGGATCAAGGATCCCATTCTCGCAGGCCGCATGGCCCGCAAAGTCGAGGCAAAACTCGCGGACGTGGCCATTCCCGAACAGGAACACGTCCAGGACATGGTCGAACGCGTGCTCATGGAGTCCCGCCAGTACGAGGTGGCCCGGCGCTACGTGCTGTATCGCGAGAAGCGCCGCCAGCTGCGCGAGCAGAAGCAGGCCTACCTCGACATCAAGGAGACCATCGACGAGTACCTCGGCAAGTCCGACTGGCGCGTGAACGAGAACGCCAACATGACCCATTCCTTCCAGGGGCTCATGCTGCACCTCTCCGGCACGGTCCAGGCGCGCTACGCCCTTGAGAAGTACCCCGAGGAAGTCCGGCTGGCCCACGAGCACGGCTATTTCCACATTCACGACCTTTCGTTCGGTCTGGCCGGCTACTGTGCGGGCTGGAGCCTTCGCGACCTCCTGCTCGAAGGCTTCAACCTCGAGGGACGCTCCTCCGCCGGACCGGCCAAGCACTTCGACGCCATCCTCGGACAGATGGTCAACTTCCTCGGCACGCTCCAGAACGAGTGGGCCGGGGCCCAGGCCTTCAACAACGTGGACACCTACCTCGCGCCCTTCATCCGCGAGGACGGGCTGACCTACGAACAGGTGCGCCAGGCCATGCAGAAATTCGTGTTCAACCTGAACACGACTTCGCGCTGGGGCGGCCAGAGCCCGTTCACGAACCTGACCTTCGACCTCGTGCCGCCCAAGCACATCGCCAAGGAAGGGGTCATCATCGGCGGCGTCATGCGCGATTCGACCTACGGCGAGTACACGCAGGAAATGGAGTGGATCAACCGCGCCTTCCTGGAGGTCATGCTCGACGGCGACTACCACGGCCGGATCTTCTCCTTCCCGATCCCGACCTACAACATCACCGACGACTTTCCCTGGGATTCCGAGATCGGCGACCTGCTGCTCAAGCTCACCGCCAAGTACGGCGTGCCGTACTTCCAGAACTTCATCAACTCGGACCTCAGCCCGGAAGACGTGCGTTCCATGTGCTGCCGTCTGCAGATGGACATCCGCGAGCTGCGCAAGAAAACCGGCGGCCTTTTCGGCGCGGGCGACCTGACCGGCTCCATCGGCGTGGTCACCCTGAACCTGCCCAAGCTGGCCTACCTTTCCCAGGGCGAGGACGAGTTCCTGGATCTCGTCACCGAGTACGCCACGCTGGCCAAGGACAGCCTGGAGTTCAAGCGCAAGCTCATCGAGGACAATCTCAAGAACGGCATGTTCCCCTGGTCGCGCCGCTATCTCAAGAACGGATACAACGGCCACTTCTCGACCATCGGCCTGCTCGGCGGCAACGAGGCCTGCCTGAACCTGTTCGGCAAGGGCATCGAAACCGAATCCGGCGTGCGCTTCATGCGCCGCGTGCTCAACCACCTTCGCCAGGTCACTTCCGACTTCCAGGAAGAGACGGGCCACCTCTACAACCTGGAAGCCACTCCGGCCGAGGGAACGAGCTACCGCCTGGCCAAGATCGACAAGAAGCTCTACGCGGACATCATCACCCAGGGCAACGGCACGCCGTACTACACCAACTCCACGGCGCTGCCCGTGGGCATCTCCGAGGACGTGCTCTTCGCCCTGGAGCACCAGGACCAGCTCCAGCCGCTCTACACCGGCGGCTCGGTGTTCCACACCTTCCTGGGCGAGGCCGTGGCCGACACCGAGGCCCTGAAGAACTTCATCATCGCGGCCTTCACCAAGACCAAGCTGCCGTATCTCTCCATCACGCCGACCTTCTCGGTCTGCAAGGAGCACGGCTACATCCAGGGCGAGCACTTCGACTGCCCGACCTGCGGCCAGGAAGCGGAAGTCTATACCCGCATCGTGGGCTACTACCGTCCCGTGAATCGCTGGAACAAGGGCAAGCAGGCCGAGTATTCGGACCGCGTGACCTTCTCCAACTGCGCGTGCAGCAGCTAGAACACAGCCGCATCCGCAGCGAAAACAAGAAGAGGCCCCGACATGTCGGGGCCTCTTCTTGTTTCTGGTCCGGGAACGCGGGCAAGGCCGCGATGGCGAAGGTCAGCGGCGGGGGCTGCCGGGAGGCAGGGCAAAGCGGGCCTGCCCCGCGAGCGCGCCGTCGTCGTCGGGTGCATGGTTTTCCCCTGCGGAGAACTCCCGCAGGAGTCGGCCCAGCTTGTCCGCTTCCGCGCCCATGAGCTGGATGGCGGAATCGATCTCCTCGGCATGGGCCGTTGTGCCCTGAACCACGTCGCTGATCTGGCTGAGGGCGAGGTTGACTTCGCCGATGGCAGAAGCCTGGCTTTGGGACGCGGAGGCGATGTTCTGCACGATCGCCGCCGAGCCGGTGATGCTGCCCACGATTTCCTGGAAGGAGGCGGCCGTCTGTTTGGCGATTTCGTCGCCCTGGCGGACCTTGTGCAGCGAGTCGTCGATGAGCGCGGACGTCTCTCGCGCGGCCTTGGCGCTGCGCCCCGCAAGATTGCGGACCTCCTCCGCGACCACGGCGAAGCCCTTGCCGTGCTGTCCGGCACGGGCCGCTTCGACAGCCGCGTTCAGGGCCAGGAGGTTGGTCTGGAAGGCGATCTCGTCGATGACCTTGATGATTCGGGCGATGGATTCGCTCGATGCGGAGATGTCGCGCATGGCCGAGAGCATGTGGTCCATGTCCTTCTGGCCGCCTGCTGCGGCGCGTTGGGCATCGTTCGAGAGCGACTCGGCGCGGGCGGCGTTTCCCGCGTTTTCGCGGGTTTGTCCTCCGACCTCGTGCAGGGAGCTGGTGACTTCTTCCAGGGAGGCGGCCTGTTCCGTGGCTCCCTGGGCCAGGGATGTGCTGGAGGTGGATATTTCCTGCACCCCGGTGACGAGCACCGCGCTCGTGGCGTCGATTTCCTTGAGCAGAAGGTTGAGCTTGGCGTTTTCCTGCTTGATTTCAAGATCCTTCTGGCGCAGTTGGCACATCATGGCTTCCAGGTTGTCGGCGAGGGTCCGCAGTTCGTCGCTGCCGGAAACAGCGAAGTGGCGTGAATGATCGCCTTCGCGGATGTCCTGGCTGGCCTGGGTGATGGACGAGATGCGTCCCAGCACGGATCGGCGCAGGAAGAATATGATCGCGGCGAGCAGAACGCAAAGGCCCGCCACGGCGTAGAGGATATCCTTCACGAGCTGGTCGTCGATCCCCTGCATCTGCGCTTCCACATCCCTGAACACGACCATGCTGCCAAGCACGGGCCTTGAGGGGCCGTGGCAGTGGTGGCAGCCGGGATCGTTGGGAATGCCTGCGGCGCGGGCAAAAAAGCGGCGTCCCTCCAGGATGGTCGATACTTCCCCGGTTTTCCCGGATTCCAGGGTGCGCTTGACCAGGGCGGCCACTTCCGGTCCGACCTCGTCCTTTCCCAGGTCGCGGCGCAGGCTGTGCTCGCGGGTGGCGTAGGTCGTGTTGCCGTTGAAGTCGGTGATGTATATCCGGGTGTCCGGAAACATTTTGCCGAACTCGGCCACCTGGGCGCGGGTGCTTTCGTCGTCGCCCACGATCATGGGCTTGCGGATGGCCAGGCTGAGCAGTTCCGAGGTGCGGCCCAGGCTTTCGTCGAGCTGGGCGAGCATGGCTTGGCGCTGGGCCACGACCGTGACGCCCACGAGAACGGCGATGACGGTGGAAACGAGCAGGGAGAGCAGAAGAACGATCTTGGCGCTCAGGGAGGTGCGGATGTTCATCCTCATTGGGCGTCCTCAATGCGCGCCGGAAAACCGAAGCGGCTTGAATTTGAAATCCTGGATGCGGTCGCTGTTGTGGCAGCGCTGGCAGTCCTCGAGCGTGGGGGTGCGCTTGATGTCGGCCGGGTCGCCTGACTCGGCGTGCCGACCGCCGGGACCGTGGCAGGTTTCGCAGCCCACGTCGGCCAGCTGGGGCGTGGTTTCGTGGGAAACGAAGCCTCCGGGCCGGCCGTGCCCCGTGGTGTGGCAGTCGTAGCAGGATTCCAGCTCGGAAGGAGTGAGCTTGCGTTGCATGCGTTCCACGCTGTGCCAGGAGCGGGCCTTTTTCGAATTCTTGCTGTAGAACTCGTACTGCTCGTCGTGGCACTCGCCGCAGCGGGCCGAACCGACGTAATTCTGCTCCTGCTGCGCATGGGCCGCGACGGCGGCCAGGAGGAAGATGAGCGCGGCAGCGGCCACAGCGGCGCCGCGCCTTGTTTTCGTGCAAAAAAGGCTGGTCATTCGGTATCCGCTCCCATCAGAGGCTGAAGACAAAACAAGATCGATGCACACAACCGGCGATCGGCCGATTGTGTACACCGTTCACAAAACGAGGAGCGAATTCATTAAATGGCGAAGAGCAATTTGTCCAGCGTGCCTACGAGTTCAGCCATCTGCGGCTTGGTGATGAAGGCGTCCGCGCCCACTTCCTTGCATTTGATGCTCATTTGCTCGTTGATAAGGGAGCTGAAGATGATCACCGGCGTGGAGCCGTAGACCGGATCCTCCTTGAGACGGCGGCAGAGGGTCAGACCGTCGAGCTGGGGCATTTCGATGTCGGAAATGACCAGATTCACGAAGTCCGTGATGGGCTTGTCCTCGGCCTGGGCCTGCTTCTTGATCTTCATCAGATGTTCGGAGGCAAGCAACCCGTTTTCAAAGGGAGCCACCTGGGCGTAGCCGGCGCGCTCCAGGATCGTCAGGATGGTGTGCCTGATGAAGGAAGAGTCCTCGGCCAGGACGATACGCTTCGTTCTTCTGTCCTCGGGGGTGACGTCTTCCGGGAGGATGAGCTGTTTCTCGGAGTCGAGCTTGGTTTCCGGGAAGAAGCTGGCCACGAGGTATTCGAAATCGACGAGCAGGATGTCCTTGTCGTCCACATGCACGGATCCGGTGAAATGGGCGGAGAACTGGCTCATGTAGGCGTCGAGCTGGTCGATGCGGTCCCAGCCGATGCGGTGGATGCGGTTGACGCCGTCGGTGAGAAAGCTGCAAATCAGGTTGTTGAATTCCGTGACCAGGGCGATGGGGCGGTCCACGTCCACGCGGGTGTGCACGTGCATGGCCGCGTAGAGGTCCACGAAGGGGATGGTTCTTCCGCGCCAGAGCAGCACTCCCGGCATGGCCGGATCCGCGTCCGGCGTTCTGGTGAACTTTTCCGATTCGTAGGAGATGATCTGAAGCACTTTGGAGACGTTTACTCCGTAACTCTGCCCACCCAGGTAGAATTCCAGGATTTCGACTTCGTTGGTCCCGCTTTCCAGCAGAATTCTTTTTTCATCCCGTACTTGTGCCATGGCGTCCCTCGTATAAAAGTCTTCGCTATTTTTCCTTATAGCCGCCCGCTGGATTTATGGCAACGCCGCAGAGTCGATAAATTCGATCCGCGGCTGATTCGCTTGCCCTTTCCTGTCAGCGGAGCAAGCCGTTCCCGGACGTTTGGGAGTTTCTCCCGGGAAGGCTCGTTTCCGCGCTTGAACCTTGCAGGTATAATGCGCTACAGTCCCGCAAACATTGGCACTGGAGGGAATGGTGAGCGACGAAAAAAGCTGTAAGGATTTCCTTAAGGGAATGCCGTTGCCGGAGATCGATTTCAGGACCTTCCTGATGTCGCTTTCATCCTCGGCCCTGGTGGCTCTCGGCGAAACCGAGGATCCGTCCACGGGCCGAACCGAATTCATGCCGCATATCGCCAAGCATACCATCGACATCATCGCCATGCTGCAGCAGAAGTTTCAAAACGGGCTGGACGCCGACGAAAGCCGTCTGCTTTGCGAAATGCTTTACAACCTGCGCATGAAGTACGTGAACAAGGTCAAATAGCGGAGCAAGCCAATGAGCAAGCGGATTCCCGTCGGGCTGGTCGGAGTGACCGGCTACACAGGCATGGAGCTGGCGCGCATTCTCGCCTGGCACCCGTCCCTGGAGCTGGTCTGCGCCACCTCCCGGACCGAGTCGGGCAAACGCCTGGAAGAGTTGTATCCCTACCTGGCGGGAACAGGGCTCGGCGACCTGGAGATCAGCTCCCCCAGTCCGAAGGAGCTGGCCGCGCGCTGCCGCCTGGTCTTCCTGGCCGTTCCGCACAAGACCGCCATGGAGATCGCGGACGCGCTGCTCTGCGAGGGCGTCAAGGTGGTGGACCTTTCCGCGGACTTCCGCCTGAACGATAAATCCGTCTACGAGAAGTGGTACCAGACCGAACACAGCCGAGCGGATCGCCTGGACCAGGCCGTCTACGGACTGCCCGAACTCTACCGCGACGAAATTGCCGGAGCCGAACTGGTGGCGAATCCCGGCTGCTATCCCACCACGGCCATTCTGGGGCTCTATCCGGCCCTGGCCGAGGGACTGGTGGAAACCGGGGACATCGTCATCGACTCCAAATCCGGCACTTCGGGCGCGGGCCGCAAGGCCGCCGTGGGCACGCTGTTCTGCGAGGTCCACGATTCGTTCCGGGCCTATGGACTGGGCAAGCACCGGCATACCCCGGAGATCGAGCAGGAAATCTCCAAGCTCGCGGGGAAAAGCCTGACCGTTTCCTTCAATACCCACCTCCTGCCCATCGACCGGGGCATCCTGAGCACGATCTACACGCGATTGAAGCCCGGCGTGGAGCTCGACGCGGTGCGCGCTGCCTATGCGGCCCATTACGACGGCGAACCCTGGGTGCGCGTGCTGCCGGACGGCACATTGCCCGAAACGCGCTGGGTGCGGGGAACCAATTTCTGCGACATCGGCCTTGTGGTCGATCCGAGAACGAACCGACTGATCATCCTTTCCGCCATCGACAACCTCTGTCGCGGCGCCTCCGGGCAGGCCGTGGCCAACGCGAACCTCATGCTGGGATTGGAGCCGGACGACGGGCTGCGATTGACCCCGCTGATGCCGTAGGATCATCATGGAATTGACCCATCGGGACTTCGACGACCTGCGCGGCTACATCTACGAGTTGTGCGGGCTGCATATCCCGGACAACAAGGAATACCTGATCACCCAGCGGCTCAAGGGGCTGCTGCGGGCGGCGGAGGCCGAGTCCTGGCGGGAGCTTTACGAATTCCTGCGCCGCGATTGCTCGGCCCAGGTCCGGAACGAGGTCATCTCGGCCATCACCACCAACGAAACCAGCTTTTTTCGCGACCAGCATCCCTTTGATTCCTTCCGGGACCAACTCTTGCCGGAATTCTGCAAGAAGCTCGTGGCCCGGCGGCTTTCGGGCGACCGAACGCCCCTGCGCATCTGGTCGGCCGCGGCTGCCTCCGGCCAGGAAGCCTACACCCTGGCCATGATCATCATGGACCACCTGGAACGCAATCCCGGCAACGGATTGCGGCCTTGCGACTTCACCATCCTCGGTACGGACATTTCCGCGCGGGTGCTGGCCAAGGCCACGCAGGCGGAATATTCGGATTTCGAGCTTTCGCGCGGTCTGCCCGAGGCGTATCGCAAGTATTTCGAGCGTGCGGAATCCCGCTGGCGCGTGCGCGGAGATTTGCGTTCCATGGTCGAGTTCCGCCAGCTCAATCTCGTCACCGATTTTACGGACCTGAAGATATTCGACGTGATTTTCTGCCGCAACGTGCTCATATATTTCGATCAAGCAACCAAGAAGCAGATCCTGGAACGGTTCAGCAAGATCCTGCGGCCCGGCTGCCACCTGATTCTCGGCTCCACCGAAAGCGTTTACGGTCTTTCCGAGGCTTTTTGCCAGGAGCGCATCGGCAAAGCCATCCTCTACAGGTTGAAAGGGCCGGGCTGCTAGCCCGACCCCTCCTTTTCGCCGCTGGTCTAGCCCCTTTTCCCGCGGGGCTCCCTGCGGCGCTTTTTTCATGCCTGCTCCGCTTTCCCGGCCCTAGACCGAAGTCGCCTCCACAAGATCCTGTTGGGACATGCCCGCGAGCGTGCGGATGTCACTCAGGTCCAGGCCGAGTCCCTTGGCCAC
Source organism: Paucidesulfovibrio longus DSM 6739 (assembly GCF_000420485.1). Taxonomy (NCBI): domain Bacteria; kingdom Pseudomonadati; phylum Thermodesulfobacteriota; class Desulfovibrionia; order Desulfovibrionales; family Desulfovibrionaceae; genus Paucidesulfovibrio; species Paucidesulfovibrio longus. The sequence continues at coordinate 174,155 of NZ_ATVA01000011.1, forward strand.
GCCACCGCCGTACTCCGGATCGACCTTGTGGAACAGGGCGCATTGCCTGCGCTGGATGCGCTTTTTGGCTCCGCCCAGGTGCGCGACGATGTTTCCGATGAGGTTCGCCCGGTCCTGATCGCTCATGACCTTGCGGAAGAGCGCGCCGGGCTGTTCGAAATCGTCGTTGGGGTGCTGGAATTCATAGCGGTCCGCATCGCCTTCCAGGGGGAGGCTGGGTTCGTTTCCGGCCGGGTCCGGGGCTGGTCCGCCGAAGGAGTTGGGCCAGTAGTTGGGACCGGAGCCGCCGCCGTCGTCCACCCGCATGAATCCGTCGCGTTGGTAGTTCAGCTCCGGGGCGTTCTTGGGCTGGTTCACCGGGATGAGCTGGTAGTTCGTGCCGAGGCGATGCAGGTGCGTGTCGTGATAGGAGAACAGCCGCGCCTGGAGCATCTTGTCCGGGGAGGAGGCGATGCCCGGCACGAAATTGCCGGGGCAGAAGGCAGCCTGTTCCACCTCGGCGAAGTAGTTCACCGGGTTGCGGTCGAGCACGAGCTTGCCCACGGTGATGGGCGGCACGTCCTTGTGCGGCCAGACCTTGGTGATGTCCAGGATGTCGTAGCGGTAATCCCTGGCCATCTCCGGGGTCATGATCTGCATTTCCAGGGTCCACGAGGGGAAATCCCCCTTGGCGATGGACTCGTGCAGGTCGCGGGTGGCGTGGTCCGGGTCGTCGGCGCGCATTTTGTCCGCTTCCTGCCGCGTGAAATTGCGGATCTTCTGGTCGGTTTTGAAGTGATACTGCACCCAGAAATAGTCGCCGTCCGCGTTGTACCATTTGAAGGTATGGCTGCTGTAGCCGTTCATGTGGCGATAGGTGGCGGGGGTGCCCCGGTCGGAGAAGAGCACCGTGACCTGGTGCAGGGATTCCGGAGTCAGCGAGAGGAAATCCCAGAACATGTCCGGATCCTTGCAGTTGGTGGCGGGATTGCGTTTCTGGGTATGGATGAAGTCCGGGAACTTGAGCGGGTCGCGGATGAAGAACACGGGCGTGTTGTTGCCCACGAGGTCGTAGTTGCCTTCCTCGGTGTAGAATTTCACTGCGAATCCGCGCGGATCGCGCTCCGCGTCCGCCGAGCCCTTTTCACCGCCCACCGTGGAGAAGCGGACGAACACGTCCGTCTTCTTCCCCACCTTGGAGAGAAACGCGGCCTTGGTGTACTTGGTCACATCCGCAGTGACCTGGAAATGACCGTAGGCTCCGGCGCCCTTGGCATGGACCACTCTTTCGGGAATGCGCTCCCGGTCGAAATGGGCCAGCTTCTCCATCAGGTGCATGTCCTGCATCAGCACCGGGCCGCGCGGCCCGGCGGTCACGCTGTTCTGATCGTTGCCCACGGGCGCGCCGAACGCCGTGGTCAGGGTTTTTTTCTTCTTGGTCATGCGCGAACTCCTTGGGTTGGGATGCGTGCTTTCGACCGACTGTCTCATGATCGGCCTCTGTGCGGGCGGAAGCGGAAATACGTCCGGCCCGGCAAAGATAATCAGGACCACCATAGCACATCCTCGTCAGCGAAGACAAAGTCCGACAGGATTCGAGCCGGGTTCAAGTGTTATGGAACTCCTGAATTATTGGTGAGTTATGATTTCTTCTCGGCGGGAGCGGACAGACGGTCGCGAAAAAATAATCCGGATATTGCGGACACAGATACGTCGTCGTGCAATAACGGGTACGCCGCCGCGCAGAAATGAACGTTCCAATTTGGTGACGATGGGCCTCTGGGCCGCTCAGCGTATTGACGGCATCTGTCGGTATATATATGCATGAATGGCAATATGACTATTTCCGCTTGCTGGAATATGAAGGGCGGGAGTCGTGTTTCGAAATCGACACTTCGGAGGGCTTGCCTTCGGGGTGGGAACGGGAAAAGGGTTATGAACGATTCTTGCGAACTGGATGAACTCATTCTGGTGATGAAGGCGCTGGCCGACCCCGGACGGGTGCTCATGCTCAAGCTCATGGAAGAGCGGGCGCTTTGCGTCTGCGAGCTTCGGCATTGTCTGGAACTGGCCCAGCCAACGGTCTCGCGGCATCTCAAGGTGCTGGAGCAGGCCGGACTGGTGGAACGGCGAAGAGACGGCCAGTGGGTAGAATATTCCCTGGCGGAGCAGGCTCCCGTCTTCGCCGCGACCATGCTTGCCGAACTGCGCGGCTGGCTGGCCGGGGATGTCCGCCTGGAGAGGATGCGCGAGATGCTCCAAGGCGTGGACAGGGCCACGGTCTGCGCAAGCTAGCGCGGAAGCGCGGGCACGAGCGGTCGATCATGGGAAAGAAGGGGAGCACGGTTCAAACCGCGATCCCCATGCGGCAGATCTCGAAATCCCGCCCGCAAGGGCGAATCGGAGGAGTGCGATGAAATCGGCGGCCAAGCGGCTTTCCTTTCTGGATCGTTACCTGACCCTGTGGATATTTCTGGCCATGGCCGTCGGGGTGCTCGGCGGCTGGCTTTATCCGGGCATCAAGGGCGTGGTCAACGCCTTCAGCGTGGGCACCACCAACGTGCCCATCGCCCTGGGGCTGATCCTGATGATGTATCCGCCCCTGGCCAAGGTCAAATACGAGCGCCTGCACCTCGTGTTCCGCGATGTGCGCGTGCTGGGGCTTTCCCTGGTGCAGAACTGGGTCATCGGCCCGATACTGATGTTCGGGCTGGCCGTGACGTTTCTTTCCGGCCAGCACGAATACATGGTCGGCCTGATCCTCATCGGTCTGGCCCGCTGCATCGCCATGGTCATCGTCTGGAACGACCTGGCCGAAGGCGACCGCGAATACTGCGCCGGCCTCGTGGCCTTCAATTCCATCTTTCAGGTGCTTTGTTTCTCCATCTATGCCTGGTTCTTCATCACGGTGCTGCCGCCCCTTCTGGGGCTTGAGGGGGCCGTGGTGGAAATCTCCATGGGACAGATCGCCGAGAGCGTATTCATATATCTGGGTATACCGTTCCTGGCGGGAATGTTCACTCGTTTCGCCGGGGTGCGGCTCAAGGGCGAGGAATGGTACGAAGAGAAGCTGTTGCCGATGATCTCGCCCCTGACCCTCGTGTTCCTGCTCTTCACCATCCTGGTCATGTTTTCCCTCAAGGGCGAATACATCGTCGAGCTGCCGTTCGACGTGGTGCGCATCGCCGTGCCGCTGTGCATCTATTTCCTGGTGATGTTCCTGGCCTCCTTCTTTCTCTCCCTCAAGGCCGGGGCCAATTACGAGCAGTCCGCGACCTTGAGCTTCACGGCCGCGTCCAACAACTTCGAGCTGGCCATCGCCGTGGCCATCGCCGTTTTCGGCATCGACTCCGGGGAGGCCTTTGCCGCAGTCATCGGTCCGCTGGTGGAGGTTCCGGTGCTCATCGCCCTGGTCAACGTGGCGCTCTGGATTCGGCGTCGCTTCTACCCGTATGAGGTCGCCGCGCCGTCCGGCGTCTGCCACGTCAGCTGCAAACCCTAGGAGGAGAGATGGACAAGACCCGCGTGCTCTTCATCTGCAACCACAATAGTGGCCGCAGCCAAATGGCCGAAGCGTTTCTCAAGGAATTTGGCGGAGAAGATTTTGAAGTGGAAAGCGCCGGACTGGAACCCACCAGCGTGAATCCTCTGGTGGTCGAGGTGATGCGTGAAATCGGCATTGACCTTTCCGGCAAGAGAACCCAGTCCGTGTTTGACCTCTACCGGATGGGGCGGCTCTACGATTACGTTATCACCGTTTGCGACGACGCGGACGAAGCCAAGTGCCCCATTTTCCCAGGTGTGGCCCAGCGTTGGCACTGGCCGTTTCCCGATCCGGCCGCTGCCGAGGGAACCCATGAGGAAAAACTAGAACATATCCGCGCCATTCGTGACCAGATCAAGGCCAGAATCGTGCGGCCGCACGATTTGCCATTTCGCGTGGACAGCCCGTTTCAGGAGTAAGATACCATGACCGAACCGATCCGGATTCTCTTTCTCTGCACCGGCAACTCCTGCCGGAGCCAGATGGCCGAAGGATTCGCCAAGGCGCTGAAGCCCGGCGTCATCGAAGCCTGGTCCGCCGGCGTGGAGACGCACGGCCTGAACCCGCGCGCCGTGGCCGTGATGGCCGAGGCGGGCGTGGACATTTCCGGCCACGCCTCCAAGCTCGTGGACGACCTGCCCGATCTGGAATTCGATTACGTGATCACCCTTTGCGGGCATGCCAGCGAGAACTGTCCGTTCTTCCCCGGCAAGGTCAAACGCCTGCACGTGGGGTTCGACGATCCTCCGGCACTGGCAAAGGACGCGGCCAGCGAGGACGAAGCCCTGGCCCACTATCGCCGCGTGCGCGACGAGATCCGTGATTGGATTCAAGGCATGCCGGAGAACCTGAAATAAAAGAGAATCGATTGATTAGGCTGCTCGGAGAAAGGGCGAAACTCTTTGCAGGATTCCCCCTTCCCCCGAAACCCTTCTCTCTTCAGAACCGTTTACCTGTCAGCGTCGCTTTGCGACGCTGACCAGATTCCGTTTCCGTAGATAAACGCTGCGCGGGCCGGATGCGAAGCATCGGCCCGCGCAGCCAAAAGGGGTTCCAAGGGGCCGCGGGCCCCTTGGCCGCCGGAGGCATGTTTTTTTCGTCCCCGCCCTAATGCGCCTCGGCCCAGTTCAGGCCGATCCCCATGTCCACCTTGAGCGGCACGCGCAGCTCGACCACGTTCTGCATGACCTCGGCAAGACGCTCGCCTGCCTTGCCGGCAGCGGCTTCGGGCGCTTCGAGCAGCAGTTCGTCGTGCACCTGGAGCAGCAATACGGCGTCCAGATCCTGGAGCGCCTGGTCCCTTGAGGCGGCGAGCATGGCCAGCTTGATCACGTCGGCGGCCGAGCCTTGGATCACGGTGTTCACTGCCTGGCGCTTGGCCTGGGATTCGACCTGCTGGTTCCGGGAATGGAGGCCGGGCAGAAGGCGTCGGCGACCGGCCAGTGTGGTGACGAAGCCGTGCGCGGCGGCGTCTTCCACGATGGTGTCGTAGAAGGCCTTGAGCGTGGAGAGGCGCTCGAAGTAGCGTTCGATGAAGCCTTTGGCGTCGTTCAGCGTGACCTTCAGCTCGCGGGCGAGGCGCTGGGGGCCCATGCCGTAGATGAGACCGAAGTTGATGGTCTTGGCCGAGCGGCGCTCCTCGCTGGTGACGGCTTGCGGCGAGTCTTTGTCGAAGAGCAGCGCGGCCGTGCGCGAGTGAATGTCCTCGTCGTGGGCGAACGCGTTGAGCAGGGCAGGGTCTTTGGAAAAATGCGCGAGCACGCGCAGCTCGATCTGCGAGTAGTCGGCGGCGGCCAGGAGCTTGCCGGGCGCGGCAGTGAAGCAGGCGCGCATGCGCTTGCCCTGGGGGCCGCGAATGGGGATGTTCTGAAGGTTCGGCCCGGAGCTGGAGAGGCGTCCGGTGGCCGTGGCGCTGAGGTTGAAGTGGGTGTGCAGCCGCCCGTTTTCGTCCACCAGCTTCGGCAGCGGTTCGAGGTAGGTGGAGCGGAGTTTTTCGAGCATGCGGAACTGGAGCAGGGCCTCCACGATGGGGTGGGTGTCCCTGATTTTCTCCAGAACCTGGTTGGCCGTGGAAGGCGCGCCGCCCGGGGTCTTGCCCGCGGGCTTGAGTCCGAGCTTGTCGAAGAGCACCCCCGCGACCTGCTGACTGGAGCGGATATTGAAATCCTCGTCCGCAAGCTTGTGGATTTCGCTGGTCAGGTTTTCGATTTCGCCTTGCACTTCATCGAGAAAATCGCCGAAGGCCTGCTGGTCGAGCCGAATGCCTGCCCGCTCCATGCCGGTCAGCACCGGGAGGAGGGGGAGTTCCATTTCCCGCATCAATTCGTCGAGGTTCGCGTTTTTCAGGCGCGGGGCCAGTCGTTCCATGCAGACCAGGGCGGCCTGAGCGTGGGCGTCCGGATGAAGGTTCGCCGGTTCGGGCGCGTCGGGCTGGTCCGGGTCGGGCTGGAAAATGCTCTGGTGCAGGCGCTCCCAGGAGTAATTGCGCTCTTCCGGATCGAGCAGATAGGCGGCGAGTCCGAGATCGAACCATTTTTCCAGGGGCAGCGCTTCCCAGGCGGGGGCGGCGCGCAGCAGGCTTTGCACGTCGGGCGTGGCCACGGTTGCGGCCTTGGCGAGGCTCTCGACGAGTTCGGGCAGAGGGCCGGTGTACTTCTGTTCCTCGCCGGGGCCGCCGGATTCCTGAACGGCGATGCGGATGCCCTTGTCGCGGACCACGAGCCCGATGGTCTTGCCCGCGCAGTCGGGCAGGTCGGCGGGAGCTTCCAGGAGGCCGGGCTCCAGGGGCGGGCCAGACGGCGCGGGGATCGGCGCAGCGCCGAAAAGGCTGGCCTGGGCTTGTGCTTCGGATTTGCCCGTCTGCCTGCCCTTGGGGGCCGCTGGTTTTCCTGACGCGGCAGCGGCTTCCGCGTCCTTGGGCAGCATGGAGAACAATTCATTCAGCAGGGAGCGGAATTCGTAGGTGCGCAGGAATTCGCCCAGGCCGGAGGCTTCCAGGGGCCGGACCTGGAGCTGGTCCAGGGCGGCGTCCTCGCAGCAGTCCGTGCGCATGCGCGTCAGCTCGCGGTAGAGGAAGGTGTTCTCCAGGTGTTCGGCGACCTTGGCCCGCAGCTTTTCAGGCAGGCGCTCCAGCCCGCCGTCGCGAAGTTCTTCCAGGTTGGCGGCCTCGGCCATGATCTTTTCGGCGGTCTTGGGGCCGACGCCGGGAATGCCGGGAATGTTGTCCGAGGTGTCGCCGGTGAGGGCCTGGAAATCGGGCCATTGGGCCGGGGTCAGGCCGGTTTCCTTGGTGAAGTCTTCCAGGGTGGTCAGCTTTTCGCTTTTTCCCGCCGGATCCCAGAGCACCACGCGCGTATCGATGCACTGCTTGAGGTCTTTGTCCGAGCCGACGATGACCACGGGGCGCTCGTGCTTGTGGCGCGCGGCCAGGGAGGCGATGCAGTCGTCGGCCTCCACTCCTTCGGAAACGATGAGATGCAGGCCCATGAGCTGGACCGCCTCGCGCAGCGGCTCGATCTGGGCGGCGAGGTCTTCGGGCATGCGCGGCCTTTGGGCCTTGTACTGGTCGAACATTTCATGCCGGAAGGTGGGGCCTTTGCCGTCCATGAAGAAGCCGAGATATTTTGGTTTTTCGTCGCGCAGAATCCGCAGAAGGATGCGCAGGACGATGAAGATGGCGTTGGTGGGGAAGCCGTCGGACCGTTTCAGGTCGGGGTAGGCGTAGAATCCCCGGTAGAGGAAGCTGGTTCCGTCAACGAGATAGAGGGGTTCTGCCGACTCGGTAAAGCGTTCTTTGATGCTCATGCCGCAAGGTAGCCCGAGCGCGGCGGGGAGGCAAGAGGCTAGAGCCGCTTGAACATCTTGCGCTTGCCCTGGCCCAGCTTCTTGAGCATGAACATTTCCGGGTCTTCGTTCTTGAGCGCTTCCAGGGGCACTTCGCCGCGCGCGGCGCCTTTGTGTCCGCCGGCGGAGCCGAGGTCGCCGAGCATCTGGGCCGCGAACTTGCCCATGTCGCGGCGGATTCCGTCGCCCCGGAAGATGCCCACGAGCTTGTCTTCGGCGATGCCGGAGATGACGACCCAGGACGCGCCGTGCACGCGGGTGAAGAAGTCCGCGACGATGACGAGGATGTCGGCGTTTTCGACCTTGCCCATGTGGGCGAAGAGACCGCCTGTGCCCACGCGCCGGAGGTTGTAGAAGGCGCGGGAGAAGAAGCGCAGCCAGTCGAGATGGAACTCGCTGCGGGAGATGCGGTTGATCAGCGAGGGATCGGAGAATTTCGAGAGATATTTGAAGGCGGCCACGTCCGCGTCGATGAATTCGCGTTCCCAGTCGCTGGTGTCGGTCTTGATGCCGTACATCAGGGCGCTGGCCAGGAGCTTGGCCGGGCGGATCTTCAGGTTGTAGAGATATTCGGTCAGCATGGTGCAGGTCGCGCCGTATTTGGGGCGCAGGTCCGTGTACGCGGCGTCCACGGGCTTGTCCTTGAAGACCGGGTGGTGGTCGATGACCAGGGTGAACTTGTAGTCGTCGAAAGCGGGGTGGTGGTGCGGCTGGGAATCGATGAGCGCGAATTTGTCGTACTGGGCTGCGAGATTGGGGATGATCTTGCGCGTTGGGATGCGCAGATATCGTATCATGGCCAGGTTGTCGGGACGCTTGATCTCGTTGATCTGGCCGATGGCCACGTCCTGAACCCGTCGGGTCATGATGCGCTTCAGCGCCATGGCCGATCCCAGGGCGTCCGGGTCGGCGTTGATGACGATGAGCCAGCGCTCGTCCTTGTTGAAAAGGGCCAGCATTTTTTCTAGCTGTTCGTCGAGTTGTCGAAATAAGGCCATGTTATCCCTTCTTCAGCGTCAGAGGCAGGCCCGCGCAGACCAGAAAAACCTGGTCCGCAAGGCGGGCGACGGCCTGATTGAGCCTGCCCAGCCGCCGGACAAAAAATCTGGCCTCTCTGCCTGCGGGCAGAGGGCCGAGGCCGATTTCGCACGAAACCAGGATCAGGTCCGGACCTTGCCAGACCCGCAGCACGTCCAGCAACCGCTCGACAGGCTGGTCTTCCGACTCGTCCGGGATACAGGAAAAGAGCCAGAAGTCAAGGCTGTCGATCAATACCGCTCCGTATCCCTTTGTAATGGTTCCCAGGATATCTGGCAAGTCGGGTCCGGATTCGAGCACGGGAAGCGCGGGCCCCCGGTCCTGCTTGTGGTCCAGGATCTGACGGCGGAAATCCAGGTCCATGGCCTTGCCCGTGGCCACGAAAAGGCACGGTTCCGGCGATTCTTCGAGCAGGTCGAGAGCGAAGGCGGATTTGCCCGACTTGTTGCCGCCGAGAACCAGCGAGATCATGCCTGCGTCCCGGCTCCGGGGGCGAGCGCCAGTAGCGTTTGCAGCGAGGAGCGGAAGCCTTCCACGTCGAAGACTTCGAGCACGACGGTGGCGCCGGGGCGCAGCGCGCTGAGCATGGATCCCAGCAGCAGGCGTCCCGTGTCGTCCAGTTCCGACAGGGGCAGGTGGCGTCCGGGCCGGGTCGGGTCCGGCGCGCTGAGGTGGAGCATGTCCACCCGCTCGCCCAGGCCCGGCAGAGCCAGCATCTGATATTGGCGGTAGAGCAGGATGTGGCCCAGGTCCACGCAGGCGCCGAAACCGCTTTCCAGCACTTCGGGCCAGATTTCCGTGAGATCGCAGCCCTGGACGTTTTCGAGCAGCACCTTGCGCGGTTCGATGCCTGCCGCGGCGAAACGCCCGGCGAGCATGCGCAGCGGAATTCCTTCCGGCGGGGGATGGAGCACGTAGCGCCGCGGACTCAGGCGATCCGCGCGGGCCAGCAGCCGCTCCAGCATGCGCCAGGCCTTTTCCAGGCCCTGTTCCCAGGGCAGGTCCAGGGGCAGATGGGCGTGAAAGGTCAGGGGCGCGGGGCGGGCTTCGGTTTCTTCCGCGTCCTTGCCCATGTCCACGCCCATGTCTTCGCCCGTGTCCTCATCTTCGGCCAACTCCTGCGGCAGGAGCCAGGGCGGCGTCAGTTCCTCCGCAGTGTAGGCGAGGCAGGGCTCGGTTTCCAGAAACATGAGCGCGACCTCGTCCACGGAGCCTTGCAGGTGCTCCGCGATCCATGCGCAGTTTTCCGACACAGTGCCGGGCAAAAGCCAGCTCGGAGCCGCGATTCGAAAGGGAAAGTTCTGCCGCTCCGCAGAGCAGGCGCTTTGATTTACGTGCGTATCGTTTTTGGGCATGGCGTATGCATTTTGTTTTGCAGGAGAGGGATCATCAGGAGGCACGAGATGACAAGCCTACGGGATCGAATGCAGCATGTCCTCAATCCCCTGCATCTGTTTTGCAGACTGCGCCGAGCGGGCATGGCCGAAGAACCGGCCCGGCTGCTCTGCGCCATCTGGGAAAGGGGCTTTTACCGATTTTTGCTTTCGCGGTCAGTCTAGCAGACTGATGCGCCGCTCCTTCTGCACCTTGCGTGCGGTCAGGGTCGAGCGGGTCATCAGCTCGGCCGGGATTTCCTTGAGGAATCGCGAGGGTTGAGGGTTGAGGGTCCGTCCGAAGAGCATCCGCCGTTCCGCATGGCTGAGGAAAAGCTCGCGCTTGGCGCGGGTCATGCCCACGTAGAGCAGCCGCTTTTCCTCTTCCACGTCGGCGGGCAGCCTCGCTCCGCCGGCGTTGCCCGTGAGCATGTCCGTGCCGGCGAAGGGCAGGATGCCCTCTTCCAGGCCCGGCAGAAACACGACGTCGAACTCCAGGCCCTTGGAGGCGTGCAGGGTCATGATCTGGACTTTTTCCGCAGTGCGCCGGACCAGCTCCAGGTCGCTCTGCAAATGCACCCAGTTGACCAGACCGGCCCAGCCGCCCCGGCGCTCGTAGGCTTGCTTCAGCTCGCGGAACGCCTTGCCCTTCCAGAAAAAATCGTCATATCCGCCCGATGCGCTTAGATACGCCCGGAGCGCTCCCGGACCTCCGGGCAGCAGGTGCGCGGGAAATTCGAGGCATTTGTCGCCTTCCGGCCCTTCGCCGCAGGCCAGGCCCAGGGTGCGGCCCGCGGCCCGCAGGATCGCGGCCACGCGCGGCTCGTTCCAGAAGGCTTCGGTTTCGGGCGTGGCGCAGGGCACCCCGTACCGCTTGAGCGCGCCTTCGATGATGGGGATCAAGCCGCGAAAGCGCACCAGCACGGCCAGGTCGCCTGGGGCGTATCGTCCCTGCCCGCCCGCGTCCGTGAGGCTGTGGCTGGTGGCGCCGATGAGCCGCTTGATGCGCTCGCTGATCCAGGCGGCCTCGCGGCGGCCGTCCGGCGCGCGGAAAATGTGCAGCCGGGCGTCGATGTCCTGTTGCGCCTCCAGGCGCGGCTCCTTGGGGAAGAGTCCCAGGGCGGCGTTCAGGATTTTTTGTCCGGAACGATAATTTTCGTGCAGGGGGATGCGCTCCAGCTTGGGCCAGACCGCGCGCAGCAGTTCCTCCGCGTTGCCCGCCGCCCCCCGGAAGCCGTAGATGGACTGGCAGGGGTCGCCGATGGCGAAGAAGCCTTCGCCTTTGTCCTTGGTCAGGGAGGTCACGAGCTTGATCTGCAACGGCGAGAGATCCTGGACCTCGTCCACGAGCACGTGGTGGTGGATGCGCTGGAACGCCTCGCCCTGGCTCTGTTCGAGCAGGAATTCGAGCAGGTCGGTGTAGTCCGCGAGGTTCCAGGATTCTTTTTGCTTGGTGTAGCGCTGCACGGCCTCGGCCAGGGCAGGCTCCTGTTCGGCCAGGGTTTCGCGGGCGAGGTTGTGGCGTTCCCAGGCGCGGTCCAGTTCGCGGCCCGTCAGTTCCGGGTTGACTTCGGCGAAGATGGTCTTGGCCGAATGTTCGTCGAGCACGACAGGCTCTTCGCCGTAGGCGTGGCGCCAGTATTCGAAGGCCAGGGAGTGCAGGGTTCCGGCCTGGGGCAGGGGCGCGTCCGCATCGAGTCCGAGGGTGGCCTGGAGCCGCTCGCGCAGTTCCACGGCGGCCCGCCGGGTGAAGGTCAGCACCAGGATGCGCCGGGGCGGTTCGCCCGCCTCCAGCAGTCGGGTGATGCGGCCCATGAGGGTCTGCGTCTTGCCCGTGCCCGGCCCGGCCACCACCAGCACGGGGCCGGGACCGGCGGAAATGGCGCGGCGCTGGTCGGAATTGTAGCGGATGCGCGCGGCGTCCGCGGCGACGCGCACGGCCATGGGCTGCGCGGGCGCGGGGTCGTCGTCCGTCGGGGCTTCGCTTTCCTTGGGCGCGGCCATCTGCTCGGGCTGGGGAGCGAGAAAGAGTCCGTTGCGGATGCGGTCGCGCTCCTGGGGGGTGAACAGGGAAATGACGCCGAACTCGCCGTCGAATCCGGGCTTGCGCATGACCTGCCCCTCGCGCATCCGGCCGATGCCTTCGGCCAGGACCGGGTCCAGGCGGCGGATGTCCTCCAGGGGGGCGCGACGCAGAACGGCCAGTTCCGACCCGAAAGCGCCCACGAGTTCCAGGTAGCGGGCGTGGACCTTCTTGGAACCCGCTCCCACGCCGAGGATCTCGCCGAGCACTTCCTTGAACGGGATCATGGATTCGAATCCGGGCTGGCCCTGGGGCCGCTGCGGTTCGGCGCGGTCCGCGAGGTCCGCGATGCGGGCGAGCACGCCCCGCGTGACGGGCTTGCCGCAGACCGGGCAAAGCCCGCCGCGCATGGCCGTTTCCTGCGGGTCCATGACCACGCCGCATTTGCGGTGGCCGTCCATGTGGTACTTGCCCTCTTCCGGGAAGAATTCGAGCGTGCCGAGAAATTTGTGGCCCAGGCTTTCGCCGCGCAGGGCGCGATAGATGCCTTCGTAGGAGGCCTCGCCCTGGAAGAGGTTGCACTCGCGGCCGAGCTTTTCGCCGGAATGCGCGTCCGAGTTGGAGATCATCCGGAAACGGTCCAGCGCGCTCCAGGTCCAGTTCATTTCCGGATCGGAGGAGAGGCCCGTTTCCATGGCGAAGATGTGCTGGGAAAGGTCGCCGAAGCATTCCTCCACGGAGTCGAAGCCGGAATTGGAGCCGAAGAGCGCGAACCAGGGGGTCCAGATGTGCGCCGGGACCAGGAAGGCCATGGGGTGCGTCTCCAGGACCATTTCCAGGAGGTTGCGCGAATCCAGGCCGAGGATGGGCCTGCCGTCCGAAGCCAGGTTGCCCACCTGGGCCAGGCGTTCGTTGAAGCGGCGCACGGAATCCAGGTCCGGCATGTAGACGAGGTTGTGGACCTTGCGGACCTTGCCGCCGCGCTTGTAGATGGAGCTGATTTCGGCCTGGAGCATGAAGCGGGTCACCCCGGCCGGATCGCCGTCCAGGGCGGGGACTTCCGCGCCGATGCCCGCCGGATCCTTGAGCACGTAGAGGCCGCGCCCGTCCTCGCGGAGCTGATCCTCCATCTCGGCGACCCATTCGGGGTGGGTGAAGTCGCCCGTGCCGAGCACGTCGATTCCCTTGACCCGCGCCCAGGCCGCGAGTCCCCGGAGGTTCAGGTTTTTGCTCGTGGCGCGGGAAAACCGGGAGTGGATGTGCAGATCGGCGGTAAAGCGGTCCATCCGGCCACGATATTCTCTCGCCACGGAGAATGCAAGCGGGACCGGGTCTTGAACCGGGTTTTGCGGCGTGTTTCAGGCGTATTCGCGCTGCATGAAAAAGGCGGCCTTTCCGACATGTTCGGAAAGGCCGCCGTCATGACGCGAGGAGCAGGATCAGCCCAGGCCGGACACGATCTGGTAGGAGACCGTTGCCAGGCCGAAGGCCAGAGCCGTGTTGAAGACCACGGCGAACCCGGCCCAGCCCCAGGACGCCTCCTTGGCCATGGCGACCACGGTGACGAAGCAGGGCGCATAGAGCAGGATGAAGATGATCAAGGATACCGCGGTGGCCGTGGAGAAGTCCGGGTCCGAGGCGAGCCGCTGGGAAAGCGGGGCCGCGTCTTCGGGGTCCACGTCGCCCAGGGAATAGGCCGTGCCCAGGGTGGTGACGATGACCTCCTTGGCGGCGATGCCGCCGATGAGGGCGATGTTCACGCGCCAGTCGAAGCCCGCTGCGCTGGTGACCTTTTCCAGGGCCATGCCCACGCGGCCCGCCACGGAGTTTTGCAGCGCTGCCTCGGCCTGGTTGTTGTCCACGGCGGTCAGGGAGGCTTCCAGGGCGGGCCGGGCGAGTTCGTCGGCCTGCTCCATCTGGGCCTCGATGGCGGCGCGCTGGGCGTCGAAGCGTTCCAGAGTTTCCGCCGGAAGCTGCGGGAAGGTCATGGCCGCCCAGAAGAGGATGGAGATGGCCAGAATGACCGTGCCCGCCTTCTTGATGTACTGCCAGGCGCGCTCCCAGGTGTGCAGCAGCACGCCGCGCAGGGTGGGCATCCGGTAGGGGGGCAGCTCCATGAGGAAGGGGGTCGGCTCTCCCTTGAGCAGGGTCATGCGCAGGCCCTTGGCCACGACCAGGGCCATGGCCCAGCCCACCAGGGTGATCCAGAACATGGCGTTGCCCGCGGACTGGGGGAAGAAGGCGGCCACGAGCAGGATGAACACGGGCACCTTGGCTCCGCAGACCATGAACGGCGCCGTGAGGATCGTTGCCAGCCGTTCCTTGGGGCTGCGCAGGGTGCGCGCGGCCATGACGCCGGGCACGGCGCAGCCGCCGGGGATGCCGCCGGAGATGATGAAGGGCATCACGGAGCAGCCGTGCAGGCCGAAGGCCTTGAACACGCGGTCCAGCATGTAGGCCATGCGCGCCATGTAGCCGAGGTCTTCGAGAAACGCGAGCATCAGGAACATGATCACGATCAGGGGCACGAAGCCGAGCACGCCGCCCACGCCGTCGATCATGCCGGAGACGATCAGGGACTTGAGCAGGCCGTCGGGCAGCAGGGCGCCCGCCGTGTCGCTGAGCCAGCCGAACATGCTTTCGACCCAGCCCATGGGGATGTCGCCCACGGTGAAGGTCACCTGGAACATGCCGTAGAGCACGAGCAGCATCAGGGCCGGGCCGAACAGGGCGCTGGTCACGACGCGGTCGATCTTGTCCGATATTTCGATGCGCGTGCGCGAGGTGCCCCGCCGGACCACGCCGCGCTTCATCAGCGAGGCGATGAAGCCGTAGCGGTAATCCGCGATCACGGCTTCCGGGTCGGTGTTCAGGGTCTTGCGGCAATGGTTTTCCACGCGCTCGGCTATGGCTTCCAGGCTGGCGGAAAGGTCGCCCGCCTTGCGGCCTTCCACGCGGATCTGCTCGTCGCCTTCGAGATATTTCAGGGCCAGCCAGCGCGCCGGGTAGCGGTCCGTGAGGAAGTGGGCGTTGTTGATCAGCTCCTCCATTTCCAGCAGGGCCTCGTCCATGTCCGCGCTGTAGGAGATGCGCAGGGGCTTCCACTCGTCCACGGAGTCGGCCACGGCCAGGGCCGCGCGGACCATGGCGTCGCGGCCTTCGCCCGTGCGGGCCACGGTTTCGATCACGGGGCAGCCGATCAGCTCGGAAAGCAGGGCCGAGTTGATCTGCATGTCCTTCTTGCGGACCTCGTCCATCATGTTCAGCCCCAGGACCAGGGGCGCGCCCATTTCCAGGAGCTGCACGGCCAGGTAGAGGCTGCGCTCCAGGGTGTTGGCGTCGAGCACGTCCACCACGGCGTCGGGCCGCTGGCCCAGCAGGAAGTCGCGGGCCGCGATTTCCTCCGCGGTGTAGGCCGTCAGGGAATATGTTCCGGGCAGGTCCACAACGCGGATGTTGCGCTCCGCGAGCTTGAAGAAGCCCTCCTTGCAGTCCACGGTCACGCCGGGATAGTTGCCCACGTGCTGCCGCGAGCCCGTGAGGGCGTTGAAGCTGGTGGTCTTGCCGGAGTTGGGGTTGCCCGTCAGGGCGATGGTCACGGGGCTAGTCATTGTCGAGCACCTCCACGCTGATGTGGTCGGCCTCGTTGTTGCGCAGGGTCAGGGTAAAGCCGTTCAGCCGCAGGGCCACGGGGTCGCGCAGGGGAGCCCTGCCCGTGACCGCGATCTCCGTGCCGGGAATCAGGCCCATCTCGCGGATGCGCCGCCCGAGGTCGCCCTGGGCGCGCACGCTGCGGATGACCGCCTTCTGGTCCACCTTGAGTTTTCGAAGTCCGATGTAGTCTGCCATAGTCTCCTCAAAGGGGCTTGATGTGTATCGTTCGCAGAGACTGAATATTGACATTGAAAATCATTGTCAACTAAAAAGAGGTGACGAGGTGTAAATAATTGCACAAGCCAAGCGTGGCAAGGGCCCGGCCCGGAGCTGAGACGGGGGAGGCAGGGACTTCCGCGAACGCGGGGCGAAGCGCGTCCCGCGCGCACGGGTTCGGGAAGCCTCGGGAAGGATATTGTTCGGGGCGCGAGAATGTCGCTTGACGCTCCGGGAGCAAGTAGGTATTGACTCTCGTTCTCAACAAGGTAGAATGCAAGCATGTCGGAAACAAATATGAAAAATCAGCCGCTTTGCCGGTTCCCGCAAGGTTCCCTGGTCCGCGTCGAGGATCTGGCCTCCTGTCGGGGAGCGCGTTCGCGGCTTTACGCCCTGGGGCTGACCCCCGGCACCGAGCTGGAAGTGATTTCCACTTCCGGGGGGCCTTGCCGTCTGCGGGTGCGCGGCTCGGATTTGATCATCGGGCACGGCCTCGCCAACAAGATCATCGTCTGCCCCGTGGACCCCTGCGCCTCGGAGTGCCGCATCGAGGACGATCCTTCCTGATTTTCCTTCCCTTTCGCCGAGCGGCTGGCTCTCCCTCTCTCCGGCGCGACTTGCGCCGCGTTCTTTGACGCGCTGCGCGGCCGCTTTTGAGCCGCTCTCTTTAGGCACGGGTCATGCACATATGTTTCAAGAGAAAAATATGCCTATGCTGAACCTTTTCCGGAGAGATGCCGCATGTGCGCCATGACCATCGACAACAACGCCAATTACAGCATCTATAACCTGGGCCTCGGCCTGGGGAATTCTTCGTCCACGTCGTCCACGTCCTCCTCGCGCTCGTCCCGCTACGGCGGGGGCGTGGAGAGCATGAGCACCCAGGAGCTGCGCGCGCAGATCGACAAGCTGCTTGAGGACGTGCCCGTGGGCAGCAGCGGCAAGCTCTCGTTTGCCGACGTCATGGACTACCGCGACAAGCTCCGAAACGAGTTCGAAGCCATCGCCAAGGAAGATCTGGAAGCCTTGGGAGTGGATACGGAAAGGGATTTCTCCCTCAGCTACAACGCCACCACGGGCAAGGTCACGGTGGACTCCAGCCATCCGGACAAGGCGATCATCGACAAGTATTTCGAGGACACGCCGGAGATGACGGAGGCCTTCGCCAAGATCGTGACGCTTTCCAAACTCACGGCCACGGCGGAAAACAAGCTTTCGCCCACGGAGTTCAAGCGCCAGATGCAGACGCAGGCCATGGCCTGGTGGGCCGAGGGCAACGGCAGCAGCGACTGGTTCAGCGGAGGCGGCATGATGCTCTCGCCTGCCGGGATGAGCATGCTCGCGGGAGTCAATATTCAGGTCTAGCCCGTGGACGAGCGGAAATTCTTGCCGCGGAAAGCTTGTCGGGCTATTCTGGAACGGAACCTCGAGCAGAAGGAGCGCCCCATGCCCGACATGGACCTGATCGTCCTTGGATACGACCTTTCCGGAATCCGCAACAGCAACGAGGCCCGCGTGGCCCGACTGCTGCCGGAAGCATTGAAGGATTTTCCGGACTATGCCCCGGACCAGCTGGATGTCGAGGACATCTACGGCCTGACCCTGAACCGCCTGGAACCCCGCTACCGCCAGCGCGGCACGATCCAGCTTTCCGGCCGCACGCCGGACGACGAGATCTTGTGGGAAATCGGCAACGCCATCCGCATCGTCCGCGAAAATCCCACGGACGGCCGCACAAGCTGAAACGCGCCTCGGAAAAATCACAGGGCCGGAATGCGATCTCCCGCATTCCGGCCCTGTGATTTTTGTGCGATGGCGGATCAGCGGTTCGCCAGATACCGCTCCAGACGGTCCATGCCCTCGGCGATGTTTTCCAGGCTGCTGGCGTAGGAGAACCGCAGATAGCCCTCTGCGCCGGGTCCGAAGTCGATGCCGGGGGTCACGCCCACGTGCGCCTTTTCCAGGATGTCGAAGGCCAGGGCCAGGGAATCCCCGGACACGTGCCTGAAATCCACCAGCACGTAGAACGCGCCCGTGGGCTCATGGGGAATGGACAGGCCCATGCCCCGCAGCCTGCCGAGCATGTAGCGCCGCCGCTCGTCGTAGATGCGCTTCATGCGTTCCACGTCCTCGGCCGCTTCCTGGAGCGCGGCCACCCCGCCCCATTGGGCGGGCGCGTTGGCCGAGATGAAGAAGTTCTGGCAGAGCTTCTGCATGGGCCGGATGAACGGCTTGGGCGCGATGAGGTAGCCGAGCCGCCAGCCCGTCATGGCGTAGAGCTTGGAAAATCCGTTGAAAACGAAACACTTGTCCGTGAATTCGAGGATGGAGTGCTCGCGGCCCTCGTAGACCAGGCCGTGATAGATCTCGTCCGAGACGATCCAGGGACCGTTGCCCCGGCCCAGGTCCGCTATGGCCTGCATGCGTTCCTTGGAGAGCAGGGTGCCCGTGGGGTTGGCGGGCGAGTTGATCAGGATCGCCTTGGGCTGTTCGCCGAGCCGTTCCCGGATGGCTTCGGGCCGGTACTGGAAGCCGTCCTCCTCGTAGACGCGGATGGGCAGCGGCTCGCCGCCGGGAAAGCGGATGAAGTTCGCATAGCAGGCGTAGCTGGGGTCGGAGATGACGACCTTGTCCCCGCGTTCCAGGAGCGTGGAAAAGAGCATGAACATGGCCGGCGAGGTGCCCTGGGTGACGATGATCTGGTCCGGATGGATCTCCACGTCGTACCTGTTCAGGTAGTCCTCGCAGATGGCCTCGCGCAGCTCGATGATGCCCAGGGAGTGCGTGTAGTGGGTCTGGTTTTCGTCCAGAGCGCGGCAGGCCGCCTCCTTGATGCATTCGGGCGTGTCGAAGTCCGGTTCGCCGATTTCCAGGTGGACCACGTGGTGGCCTTCGCGTTCCAGCCGCTGGGCGGCTTCCAGGATGTCCATGACCAGGAACGAGGTCATTTCGCGGCAGCGGGCGGATATTTCGGTGCAGGTGGTGTCGTTCATGTCCGGACCTTTTGGGGATTGCTTATGAAAACGCCCCGCCCGCCCGAATTCGTGGGGGGACGGGGCGAGCGTTTCCGAGGCTTCGCGCGCTAGCCGATTTCCACCAGGCTGAGCTCGAAGTTCAGGGTCTTGCCCGCCAGAGGCGGATTGCCGTCCAGGGTGACGATGTCCCCTTCCACGGCGACCACGGTCAGCTGGGCCGGACCGTGCTCGGTCTGGACCTCGAGGACCATGTCTTCTTCGGGATCCAGGTCCGGCGGCATCTGTTCGCGTTCCACGCGGAAGATCAGTTCCTCGTTGCGCTCGCCGTAGGCCTCTTCGGGCGGAATGGAGATGGAGCAGCTGTCGCCCGGTTCCATGCCTGCCACGGCCTTTTCAAAGCCTTCGATGACCATGCCCTCTCCGAGCACGAACTCAAGGGGCTCACGGCCTTCGGAGGAATCGAACTGGGAACCGTCCTCCAGGGTGCCGATGTAATGTACTTTGACCTTGTCGCCTTGCTTCGCCTTGGCCATGATGGCTCCTTCGTTTGGGCGGTTGATAAAGACCGAGCCTAACACGGCCTTCTGATGAAAAAAAGGGGGGACGACGGATAGTCGATCCCCCGTGATATCAGTAAACTAGAAATCGAAGTGCAGCAGTTCGCGGACCTTCGAGATGGTTTCGCGGGCAGCCTCGCGGGCCTTGGCGTTGCCGCTTTCGATGATGGCGCGCAGACGCTCCGGATCGTTTTCGATGGCGGCGCGGCGCTCGTGCAGGGGCGTGAGGAACGCTTCCATGGACTGCACGAGGCGCTTCTTGCAATCCACGCAGCCCCAGGAGGTGTCGCGGCAGCCCTTTTCGATCATGGCGCAGGTCTCCGCGTCGGTCATGAGCTTGTGGTAGGGGTACAGATTGCAGATTTCAGGGTCGCCGGGGTCGCTCTTGCGCTTGCGGTTTTCGTCCGTGAGCATGCCCATGACCTTGGGGGCCACGGTTTCCATGGACTCGCCCAGGCCGATGGAGTTGCCGTAGCTCTTGCTCATCTTGCGCCCGTCCAGGCCGGGCAGCTTGGCGTCCGGGGTGAGCAGATCCTTGGGCTCGGGCAGGTAGTCTCCGCCGGTGATGAAATTGAAGCGGCGGGCGATCTCGCGGCAGAGCTCCAGGTGGGGCAGCTGGTCCTGGCCCACGGGCACGGCTTCGGGCCGGTACATCAGGATGTCGGAACTCATCAGCACGGGATAGCCCAGGAATCCGTAAGTGTTCAGATCCTTCTGCACGAGCTGCTGCTTCTGTTCCTTATAGGTGGGGCAGCGCTCCAGCCAGCCGAGCGGGGTGATCATGGAGAGCAGCAGGTGCAGCTCGGCGATTTCCTTGACGGCGGACTGCTGGTAGATCACGCATTTGCTCTCGTCCAGACCCGCGGCGACCCAGTCCACCACGAGGCCGGGCACGAAGCCCTTGATCCGCGAGGAGTCGGCGTATTCGCTGGTCAGCGCGTGCCAGTCCGCCACGAAGAAGAAACAGTCGTAGTCTTCCTGGAGCTTGACCCAGTTGACCAGGACGCCGAAATAGTGGCCCAAGTGAAGCGGTCCGGTGGGGCGCATGCCCGAAACAATGCGTTTTCTTGTGTTGCTCATGATTCTTTGCGGGGTTGGGGGTGATCAGAACGCCGGCACTCCGAGGAGCCGTGCCCCGAATTCCACAGGCGGGAACAGGACGCTGCTGAGGATGGAGACGTCGAAGAGGTGGCTGGCCACCACGAGGCCGAGGATCAGGAAAACGCCGTAGCGCGAGAGCGACATGTATCGGGCGGCGAGGCCCGGCGGCAGGACTCCCGCCAGAATGTTGCTCCCGTCCAGCGGCGGGATGGGCATGAGGTTGAAGATGCCGAGGATCAGGTTCACGAGCACGCCCGTCTGGCAGATCAGCACCGTGGGGTAGAGGATGTTGTAGAGCAGGCTGTCCCGGCCTGGAATCTCGATGGAGCCGAAGAGGTGGTAGAGCGCGGCGAAGCCCAGGGCCAGCGCGAAGTTCGCCGCGGGACCGGCCACGGCCACGAGCAGCATGCCCTTGCGCGGGTTCTTGAAGTAGCGCGGGTTCACGGGCACGGGCTTGGCCCAGCCCACGTGGGCGATGAAAAAGATCAACGTGCCCAGCGGGTCGAGGTGCTTCAGCGGATTCAGCGTCAGCCGCCCCATGAGCTTGGCCGTGGGGTCGCCGAGGCGGTACGCCACCATGCCGTGCGCCACCTCGTGAAACGTCAGGGCCACGAGCAGGGGCAGGGCGATGATGCTGATCTGAAGAGCGTATTGTGTGAAGGATGATTCCAGCATATGCGCTTTGGCGCTAGCACGAACCACCTCCCGGAGCAAGGGAAAAGGGGACGGGGATCAAACCGCTCCGGCCTTCTCCAGAGCCGAATGGACCTTGCTCTTGAGGTCGCTGAGGTCCACGGACTTGACCACGTAGTAGTCGGCGGCGATGGACTTCAGGTCATGCTGGAAGCTGTCGTAGGCCGTGCTCAGGATCACCGGCAGGTTCGGCTCCTTGCTGCGGATGACCTGGAGCAGGTCGAGGCCGGAAAGATTCTGGCCGAGCTTGATGTCGAGGATCACGATCTCCGGCGCGGCGCGCTTCAGCAATTCCAGAATGTCTTCACTCCCGTCGGAAGTGATGACGGCATATCCTTCGGATTCCAGTTCTTCCTGGTAGAGCATCCGGATGTGCTTTTCATCGTCCACGACGAGAATTCTAGGCTTGGTCATGGAACCTCCGTGAGATTTACTCCCTTACCTGAAACCGTAGCGCATTCCCAGGTTCGGAGCAACATGATGAGAAACTATTTCCGCTCTTCCCGCGAAATCATAACTCGAAAGGAAGCCCCGGCTTGACAGGCTTCAGGCCGCATGCCACATCCCGCCCGGCCCTTCCGCCCGGTTCGCCGTATTGACACCCGCCGCCGAAGCCCTAGATTCCCAAAAAGGAGAGCCCATGATCACCGTCCACATCCAGCCGGAGAACGAAACCCTGGAGTTCGCGACCCTGAACACCGTGCTCCAGCTGCTCAATCGTCTGAAGCTGCGGGCAACGCACGCCCTGATCATCCGCGACGGCAAACTGCTTACCGCGGACCGCAAGCTGCACTACGGCGACGAGATCATCGTCAAGAAAGTGATTTCCGCGGGCTGAGGCCCTGTTTTCCCCATCCGCCCCTCCAGGAGACCCGAACCCATGAAATGCAAACGCTGCAAGGAACAGGCTGTCGTCGGCCTGCCGAGCCACAACGCCGCCTTCTGCGAGCCCTGTTTCCTGGGCTTCTTCCGAAAGCAGATCGAAACCGCCATTCGCCGCCAGAAGCTCTTCACCCACGAGGACCGCATCCTCGTGGCCCTTTCCGGCGGCAAGGATTCCCTCTCGCTCATGCTCGAACTGGGCGAACTGGGCTACGACGTCACCGGCCTGCACATCGACCTGGGCATCGGCGAATCCTCCCGCAAGGCCCGCGCCAAGGTCGAAGCCTTCTGCGAAAAGCACGGCTTTGCGCTGCGCGTGGCGGAAATGGAAAAGGAAGGGCTGCCCATGCCCCTGGTCAAGCAGCACATCAAGCGGCCCATCTGCTCGGTCTGCGGCAAGGTCAAGCGGCATTACTTCAACCGCATCGCCCGAGAGGGCGGCTTCACGGTCCTGGCCACGGGACACAACCTCGACGACGAAGTGGCCCGCCTCTTCGCCAACACCCTGCGCTGGGACGTTTCCTATCTTTCGGACCAAGGCCCCAAGCTGCCCGCCGAAGAGGGCTTCGCCAGCAAGGTCAAGCCTCTGTTCCGGCTCAGCGAATACGAAACCGCGCATTACGCCTTCCTCAAGGGCATCGAGATCCACTCGGATCCCTGCCCCTTCTCTTCCGGCGCCAGCTTTACCAGCCACAAGCTGCTCTGGTCCGAGCTGGAGCATCGCAGCCCCGGCCAAAAGTTCAATTTCTACGAGTCGTTTCTGCGGCAGGGCAGGCCGGCCTTTGCCCAGCTTGAAAAAGAGCAGGGCGCGGAGCTGCATTCCTGTCCGGATTGCGGTTCGCCCACCTCCACCGACCTCTGCGGGGTCTGCCGGGTGCGGGCCATGCTCGCCGAAAAGACGGGAGCGTAGGGAAAGCCCGTCCAGGGGAATCCAGCCCGGCACGCGCCCGGTGTCCAGCTGCTGCTATCTCGGCACGCGCGCATGGTCGTAATCGCCCTGCTCGGCGTCCATGTGGCAGGCCGGGCAGTTTTGCAGGCCGCCCACGGATTCCCTCCGGAGCACGGCGGGATCTATCTTGCGGTGCTTCTTTTGTATCATGGGCACCTGGGTGACGCGCAGAGGGGCCGCCCCTTTCAGGCAGTCCGTGATCTTCTCGCCGATTTCGGTCCCGGACGCGTCCGCGGCATTGGCCGTCAGATAGTCGCTGAGGGCGTCCAGCTCGTCCGGGGCGAGATCCAGCGAGGCGCCGAAATGGTCGGCGCAGCCGTCGAGCAGCGCCTGCCAGGAGCAGGCGGGCAGCAGGGCGGGCTGGTAGGCGAAATGGCACGCGCCGCAGGTTTCCCGATAGACCGGGTCGCTCGCGGGCGGCACGGAGTCCTCCCCATCGAACCAGCCCTGGCCGTTGCGGTGTCCGTGTTCTTCCCGCGATTCGGAGCCATGCCGTTCCCGTTCCCGTTCGTGGTCGTCGGGCCGGACCAGCGCAACCGAGCCGAGCAAAAGCGCGGCGACGGTGACCAGAATCATCAATTTTCGCATGGGCCGGCTCCTGATGTGCTGTTTGCGGGACAAGTACGGAGCAAATTAGTTGATCGAAAGGCAGGAGGCAAGACAAAACGTGACACGATTATCAAGTTCGTGCTGCTTTCGCGCGGCGAGAAGATGTCCGCGGTTCGACCGGCCCTCGCGCCCTCGGCCAGGGGCGGCGCATCGCCGCTGCGACTCCGTTTGCCGCTTTCCGTCATCTCCGGGCCGCCGCGATTCCCGAGCCGTGCGGTTGACGCCCTGTTCCCGGCCATATTAGGGGGAGCGATCATGCCGCTCCAAGGACAATACGCCCATGCGCCCACGGTTTCCGTGACGTTGCCCTGCTTCAATGCCGAGGCCACGCTGCCGGCCTGTCTCGACAGCCTCCTGGCCCAGACCTGGCGCGATTTCGAAATCGTGGCCGTGGACGACGGCTCCACGGATCGCACGGGCGAGGTGCTGCGGGAATACGCGCGGCGCGACGGGCGGGTGCGGCCTGTTTTCGCGGCGCACGGCGGGGTCGCCGCAGCCGCCAATCTGGCCTTGGAAAAGGCCGGGGGACGCTATGTGGCGCGCATGGACGCGGACGATCTGGCCCTGCCCGAACGGCTGGCTTCCCAGGTGGGCTGGCTGGAAACGCGGCCCAAGGTCGGGCTGGTGGGCAGCCGCGTGCGTTTCGGCGGGGACCGCAAGGCCGCGCGCGGCTATGCGCTCTATGTGGATTGGACCAATCGCCAGATGACCAGCGAGGCCATCGCCCTGAACCGGTTCGTGGAGTCGCCGTTCGCGTTTCCGTCCGTGATGTTCCGGCGCGAGCTGTACTTCGAGCACGGCGGATTCCGCAGCGGGGACTTTCCCGAAGACTACGAGTTTCTGCTGCGGCTGCTCGACCGGGGCGTGGTCATGGAGAAAGTCGATGCGGAGCTGCTGATCTGGAACGATCCGCCCACCCGGCTGACCCGCAACGATCCCCGCTACGATCCCAAGGCGTTCTACCGCGTCAAGGCGCGCTACCTGGGCCGCTGGCTGGCCGCGAACAATCGGCGGCACCCGGCGGTCGGGGTCATCGGCGCGGGCCGACCGTCGCGCAAGCGGTCGGAAATGCTGGTTGATCACAATATCGAGATTGTAGAATATTACGATTTGGATCCGAAGAAAATCGGGCAGGTCGTGAGCGGCAGGCCCGTGCTGGACAGGGAGCTGGTGCCGCCGCCGGGGCAAAGATTTTTGCTGTCCTACGTGGCCTCGCGGGGCGCGCGGGAGGACATCGCCGCGTTTCTGCGCTCGCGCGGCTACGTTGCCGGACGGGATTGGCTGGCCGTGGCGTGAATAAGTAATTATCTGATGGCCTATTGACCGAGGGGGGATTGTTACGTAATGGCTTCACAAGAGGGGTGGCCAGCATGTTTCAAATCAACAGCGGTTTCCGTTTAAACTGGTACGATTTTTTTGGCCTGCTTGCTCCCGGAATTTTGTTCTCAATCCTCGCTCTTATCTGCACGATCCAGATCAAGTACCGCATCGGGCTTATTGAAAGCTTTACAAAAGTGGGATTGGCCACAAGCGAGTTAGAAGCCCCAATGACTTTGGTCGTCATCTTTGTCGCAGTAATAGTTGCTTACATTATCGGCCATATAATTGCTTCTTTGGCAACGTTGTTTATTGAAAGGATATTCCTTGGGAAAATTCTGCAGCACCCTATCAACGTGATAGTATTTTATCAAAACCCGCAAAGGGACCTATCAAGTACATACTATCGAGCAGTGGTTGTCATTATCTATATGTGTCTATTTTGCTATTTAGTTGAGGTAAGAATTCCAGATAACAGCTTGTATATATTAGATATATTTTCGGGTGCTCCGCTATGCTGTTTTTTGGGATCGCTTTATTTTATTGTGATAATTTTAAAAATGTTCGGCGATCTGCTGCAGGGTA
The DNA here is from genome assembly GCF_000420485.1 of Paucidesulfovibrio longus DSM 6739. Lineage (NCBI taxonomy): Bacteria > Pseudomonadati > Thermodesulfobacteriota > Desulfovibrionia > Desulfovibrionales > Desulfovibrionaceae > Paucidesulfovibrio > Paucidesulfovibrio longus. The sequence goes on from NZ_ATVA01000011.1 coordinate 199,493, forward strand.
GATCAACGCGTAGATTGAAAAAGTACCATAAGAATGTGTATTTTATTTTGCAAATCTTGGGGGCACCTTTCTTCACGAGTGAAAAGATGGTCATCCAGTTTCTTGGTTTGGCGCAGGCTTTTCCTTATGATGTACAATCAGCGTTGCGAAATAAGTATAAAAAAGTATTTGGGAGAAGAATAAATGAAGCACTCTTGACTGAAGCATTTTGGTCAGTATATTGGCATATAACAAGTGTTAATTTATATGTTAGAACGAATATTGAAAAATTACAAAACTTATATTTACTCATGAGAAATATGAGTTTCGTTGCGCTTTGTTCGTCTGTGTTATTGGTTTTGCCTGAGAAATTTGGTGGGTGTTCTTCTGATTTTATGCGTAACCTGGCGGTATTTATGTTTTTATTGAGCTTTGTGTTCGTTATACAATTTTACTATTATTTTTGGCAATTTTCTATAACTGTATTTAGGACATTTATCTACCTTGATTGCGAGGGAGGCGTACAAACACAGCGGTAGACAGGAACTGAACAGTATCCGTCCTACTCTTCCCTCTTCTGCGACGTATAATCCTTCCGATTCCTTCCCCATTTCTGATACCGCCCCACGGCGTCATTGTGTTCACGCAGGGTCTTGGAGAAGTGATGCGTGCCGTCGCCCTTGGCCACGAAGAACACGTAGCCGTGGTCTTCGGGATGGGCGGCGGCGGCCAGGGCGGCGCGCCCGGGCGAGCAGATCGGCCCCGGAGGCAGGCCGTCGTGCTGGTAGGTGTTGTACGGATTGGACGCGTCGAGCAGGTCGCTCTGCCGCAGGTTGCCGTTGAACGAGGGGCCGAGCCCGTAGATGATGGTCGGGTCGGCCTGGAGGCGCATGGGCCGGTTCAGGCGGTTGACGTAGACCCCGGCGATGGCGGGGCGCTCGGACGGATCGCCGGTTTCCTTCTCCACGATGGAGGCAAGGATCACCAGTTTGTGGAGCTTTTCCGGGTCCGGCAGCTTTTCTCCCAGGGCGGCCTCGGCGTTCTTGAAGAATTCGCGGACCATCATTTCGGCCACGCTGTGCGCGGAATTCTCGCGCGCGCGGGTGAGCATGTAAGTTTCGGGAAAAAGATAGCCTTCGGCCGAGTCCGCCGGGATGTTGAACTGGGCGAGCAGTTTCGGGTCGTGCACCGCGGCGTCGAATTCCTCGTAGGTGCCGAGTCCGGCCTCCTGCACGAGGTCGGCCACCTGCCACCAGGTCAGCCCCTCGCGCACGGTGAAGCGGTGCAGGATGCCGGGCGTGGAAGTGATGGTGGTCAGGACGCGGTCGGGCAGCCAGCCCGTATTGAGCAGAAATTCCCCGGCCTTGACCTTTTCCGTGAGCTGCTTGTCCTGGGCGTAGGCCAGGAACTGCTTCACGTCGGAGATGAGGCGTTCTTCCTTGAGGCCGCGCGCGATGGTCAGGAAGTGCTGGCCCGGTTCGATGACGAAGCGCACGTCCCTGCCCGGATCCTCGGGCGGGATGTTCAGGAAGGTCCAGGTCCGGTAGAGGAACCACGATCCCACGGCCATCATGCCCAGACAGAGCACGATGCCCGCGTAGGCGACGTATCTCAGGGCCGGTTTGTCGCCAGCCACGCTTCCAGGATGATCACCGCCGCCTGGCTGTCCAGCCGGGTTTTCCGTTTCTTGCCGCACAGTCCGGCCTCCTTGAGCAGTCCCTCGGCTTCCGCCGAGGTCAGGCGTTCGTCCATGAATTCGATGGGCAGGGGGGTCCGTCTTCCAAGTCGTTCCGCAAAGTTGCGGGCCTGCCGGGTGGTTTCGGTGTCCGACCCGTCCAGGGCCAGGGGCAGGCCCACGACGATCCGTTCGATCCGGTCGGCTTCGATGAGCGCGAGCAGGTCGGCGAAGAGCCGGTCCTTGGTCGTGCGCTCCAGGGCCGGGCGCGGAAAGGCCATCATGCCGTACGGGTCCGTGACGGCGAGGCCCACGCGCTTGAGGCCGAAGTCGATGCCGAGTGTACGCATTTATTCTCCAGGACGAGTTTTTTCAGGGAAACCCGGCCCGTGTCAAGTCAGGCGAAGGAATCCGGCGGGTTCCGCTCAGTTCGCGCGGCCCACGGTCAGGCTGCGTCCCCTGGCCTCGCCCGAATCGAGCATGGCCTTGAGTTCGCGCTTCCATTTCGGCCCGCCCGCGAGCCTGGCCAGATATTCCACGGTGTGCAGCACGGGGTTGGCCCGGCCCATCTGGATCAGGGAGCGCTTGATGCCGCTCTTGCAGGAGGGGCAGCCCACGACCACGGGCCGTTCCCGCCCGAAGCCCTCCAGGTCCAGTTCCATCTGCTTTTGCTTGCGGTGGCGCACCCGGTTGTAGATTTCCGGGCTGGTCACCGCGCCCGTGCCGGACTCGCCGCAGCAGCCGGGCGAGAGGGAAACCTGGGCGTCGATGAGTCCGGCGAAGGCCGCGCGGTAGATTTCCGGAGCCTTGGCCTTGGGCTGGCCGACCCATTCCGCGTGGCAGGCCGCGTGGTAGAGCGGGGCGGTTTCCGGAGCCGCGAGGTCGAGGCCGCCCAGCTCGTGCAGATACTGCATGGCGTCCATGTGTTTCAGCGGTTCCACCAGCTCGCCGGAAAGGTCGTAGCTCTCCAGGGATTCGCGGCAGGTGCCGCAGGCAGTGAGCAGCACCGTGGCCTTGAGTCCGGAGCGGCCCGTGGTGATCAGGGTGTCGATGAGGGCCTGCCGGGTGCGGTGGCGGTTGGTCTTGTAGGCCTCGGCCGCTCCGGCCGAGAGCAGCGGGTAGCCGCAGCAGAGGTGCTGCTCCGGCAGGACCACGTTCACCCCGGACTTGAGCAGCAGATAGAGCGTGGCCTGGCCGATGGAACGGGAGAAGAGGCCGCCCCCGCAGCCGGGGAAGTAGATGACGGTGCGGTCCGCGGGCGCGTCCGCGCTCTTGAAGACGTTGCGCTCCGCGAGCCTCAGCTCCTGGGCGAGGTTGGTGAAGTCCAGCGCCGGGCCAGGCCCCTGGAACACGGGCGAGATCATGCGCCTGCGCCAGATTCCCGGAATCAGTCCGAGCCCCTTGTTGGCGATGGATTGGCCGAGGGAAAACGCCTTGGCCGCCATGGGCAGCCGGGCGGCGGGGTCTTTGGCGAGGTAGGAGAGCACCTTGCCCTTGAGGGCGTGGCCGCTCTTGCCCTTGTAGTCCAGAAAGGCCCGCACGCTGAGCGCGGCCCCGGCGGAGTCGATCTTCACCGGGCAGACCGAGGTGCATTTGCCGCAGGCCGTGCAGTGGTCCATGAGCGCGCGCAGGCGGTCGAGCAGCTCCGGCGCGGGTTCGCCGAGCTGAAGCTGCGAATAGTAGACGGCCTCGATGAGCGCGCCCAGGGAGATGTTCTTGTTGCGCGGGTGCGCTTCCAGGCCCTGCTGCGGGTAGTACATGGGGCAGACCTGCTTGCACTTGCCGCAGCGGGTGCAGGTCTGGACGTTTTTCAGCAGCTCGGTGAGGTGCTCGCGGTCCTTGAGCGCGGTGTCGTCCAGGTCGTGGATGAGCCTGTTGAAAGAGAAGGTATAGGGCTCTCCGGGCAGCTTGCGGCTGGTCAGCTTGCCGGGGTTGAGCACGCCCTTGGGATCGACCTCCGCCTTGTAGGCGCGCAGGGCGTCGATCTTGGACTGGGCCTGGAAGGCGATCTTGGTGATGCCGATGCCGTGCTCGCCGCTGACCTCGCCGCCGAGCTTGAGCACGTGCTCGAAGACCTCGCGCGCGGCGCGGTGGGCCTCGGCGAGCATGTCCGCGTCGTTGGAGTTCACGGGCAGGTTGACGTGGCAGTTGCCGTCGCCCGCGTGCATGTGGTTGGCGATGACCACGCGGGTGGCCAGCAGCCTCTCGAACACGGCCTTGAGTTCGCGGTCCTGCTTGGGATAGGCGTCGCGCAGGGCCTGGAAGAGATAGCGGATCTGGGCTTCCTGCTCCACGTCCGAAATGGTCGCGGCGGTGACGCGCCCGGCCAGGATGTCCTCCACGCGCGCCTTGGCCTCGACGATGCGCGGGTCCGCGTATTCCACGCCGGGCAGGGCCGTGGCCCTGGAGAGCGCGCGGCGATAGGCCAGGGCCAGATATTTGAGGTTCAGGTTTTCGAGGTAGTCCGCGAAGTCCGGAATGGCCTGAAGCGGAATGACCACGTCTTCGTTGACCTTGAAGCCGGAGGTGCGCTTGGCGATGGCCGAGAGCTTGTGGCGGTCCTCCCAGAACAGCTCCGCCTCGCGCTCGTCGCGGGCCGCGAAGATGTCCACGCCGTCGTAGGGCTGGGCCAGGGAGACGACCGTGTCCACGGCCTCGTCCAGGGCCTGCTGGTGGTCCGAGTCGAGCTGGAGCAGCAGCACGCTGATGGGGTCGCCTTCGTATTGCTGCGACTTTTTGACGTATTCGATGGCCTGGACGTATTTGGAGCCGAATTCCTCCAGGGCGGAAATCTTGACCAGGTCGCCCTGCTCGCGGATGCGGTTGCGCAGGGCCACCACGTCGTTGATGACCAGCATGGCGTTGCGCATGGAACGGCCGAAGAATTCGAGGCAGAGCGTGCGCGAGAACGCGGGCCGGGGATGGAGAACGAAGCAGGCTTCGGTGATGACGCCGTCCACGCCTTCCTTCTGCACGCCGGGCAGGCCGCCGAGGAACTTGTTGGAGACGTCCTTGCCCAGGCCGGGCTTGCGCAGTTCGTCGCCGCGCAGGCGCACGTTCCGGATCAGCTCTCCGGCCTCGTCGCGGATTTCGAATTCGGCGCCGTCGCCCTCGAAGATCTTGTGGCGCGGGTGGTCCTTGCGCGAAACCTGGATGATCTCGCCCTGGGGCGTGACCATGCGGTAGGAGAAAAGATTGTCGATGGTGGTGCCGTACTCGAAGGCAAAGGGGCCGCCCGCGTTTTCCGCGACGTTGCCGCCCAGGCTGGAGGCCATCTTCGAGGCCGGGTCCACGGTGAGCAGGAGATTTCTCTCCGCGGCCGCGCGAATGGCGTCCATGGTCAGCACGCCGGTCTGGGCACAGAGAATGCGGCTGTCCTCGTCCACCCGGACGATGCGGTTCATGCGGGTGAGCGAGAGCACGGCGGTGCGGCCGTGGATGGGCACGGCGCCGCCCGTGAGGCCGGTTCCGCCGCCGCGCGGGATGAGCGAAAAGCCCATTTCCCCGGCGAGCCGCACCACGCCCTGGACCTCGGCCTCGGATTCCGGGAAGAGCACGAGCATGGGCAGCTCCAGGCGCAGGTCCGTCGCGTCCGTGGCGGACTCCACCAGCAGGTGCGGGGAGGAGCCGATGGCGTTGGACGGCAGGACCGCCTTGAGGCGTTCCATGACCTGCTCCCGGAAGCGGCGGTCCGCCTCGTAGCGGTCCCAGAATTCGCGGATGGCTTCGGTGAGGATCTTGGGATATTCGCCGGAAAGCATGGGCCGGGACATGTCCAGCCTGCGGGAGACGCTCTTCTTGACCAGGGCGGGGTCCACGAAGGGATTGTAGCGCACGAGGAAAAGCTCGGCAGCGAGGCTGGCTGCGAGCTTGCGCACGGCGTCGGGCCAGTGGGCCACCTGCTCCAGGTCGGTCACTCCGAGAATCTTGGTCAGCAGATCCTCGTCGGGTATGGAAATATGCGGGCCTGTTTCGGGCATCTTGAAGAATCCTCCTGGGCGGGAATCAGCCGGGCGGCGGGAAAGGGGGAATATAGGTACGGCCGGCCCGCTTGGCAAGGCCTGCGAACCCGCGCCGGGCCGAGGCCCGCAGGGGCGTTGACGAATCCGAAGGAAATTCTGCCTGAAACTGTTTTCTGGACACCGAACCCCGCAGGGGATAAGAGAAATGTTCTTTACGCGATCCGCAATCCAAGAACCATAGGCGAGGACTCCATGAACACGAACGATTTCGCGAAACTGAAACTGTTCATCACCGGCCCGACCTATTTGCGGGAAGAGGTCCGGCAGGCGGGAATGCTGCCCGAATTCGGGCACCGCGACTCTGAAAACGACAAGCGTTTCAAGCCGATAATGGGCTGGCTGCGCGAGCTCACCGATGCGGGCGACGAATATACGCCCGTGCTCTTCCTCGGTTCCGGCTCCACGGCCATGGAATCCTCGATCCGCTCCCTGGTGGCGGACGGCGAAACCGTGCTCAACGTCTCCGTGGGCGCCTTCGGCGATCTTTACCACACCATGGCCGTGGCCAACGGCAAGTGCGCGGTGCAGCTCAAGTTCGACTACGGCCAGGCCATCGACCTGGACGTGCTGGAGCGGACCATCATGGAGCACAAGCCCGCCGTGGTCACCTTCACCCACAACGAAACCTCCACGGGCGTGACAAGCGACATCCAGGCCGTGTGCGAGCTGGTGCGCCAGTATGACGCCCTGCCCCTGGTGGACGGCGTGTCCATCTTCGGCGGCGCGCCCATCGGCCTCAAGGGTTCCGGCGCGGCCATGTACAGCACGGCCACCCAGAAGAGCCTGGGGCTGCCCGCGGGCTTCGGCATCGGCTTCATCCATGCCGACGCCGAGGAAAAGGCGGCCCGCGTGTCCGACAAGGGGCACGGCACCGACATCCTCAAGCAGCTCGGCCGGGCTCGCAAGTTCCAGACCCTGAGCACCCCGAACACCACCCTGGCCAACCAGATGTTCGTGCAGCTCAAGTACATCTTCGAGGAAGAGGGCGTGGAGAACCGCTTCGCCCGCCACGCGGCCATGCGCGCGATGGTCGCGGACTGGGTTGCCGGGCTGCCCGGCTTCGAGCTTTTCGCCCAGGAGGGCCACCGCTCCCCGACCCTGACCACGGTGCTCGTGCCGGAAGGCGTGAGCGTGAAGCAGCTCAAGGCCGCCAAGGAAAGCATGCGCGCCAAGGGCTACCTCTACGACCCCGGCTACGGCAAGCTGAACACCCTCCTGGAAGAGGCGGGACGCAGGCCTGTCTTCCGCGTGGGGCACATGGGCGACATCACCCCGGCCATGCTCGAAGAGTATCTGGCCGATCTCGGACAGGTACTTCAGAATCTCTAATCGGGAGGCCGGAATGCGTATTCTTGCGAACGACGGGCTGGTGGAACAGGCTGCTGACTATCTCCGCAAGGAGGGGTTCAGCGTGGAGACCGAGAAGCGGGACACCGAGGATCTGCTCGGCGAGATCGGCGGCTACGACGCCCTGCTCGTGCGCAGCGCCACCAAGGTCACGCGCGAAGTCCTGGAAGCCGGAACCCGCAACGGCGGCAAGCTCAAGATCGTGGGCCGCGGCGGCGTGGGCACGGACAATATCGACCTGGAAGCGGCCAAGGAACTGGGCGTCATCGTCAAGTTCGCGCCCAACGGCAACACCAACGCCACTGCCGAGCACGCCCTGGGCCTGATGTTCGCCATTGCCCGGCGCGTGCCCCTGGCGCACGAGACGCTCAAGAACGGCGTCTGGCACAAGAAGCGTTTCGTGGGGGTGGAGCTTCAGGGCAAGACCCTCGGCGTCATCGGCTGCGGGCGCATCGGCCAGTCGCTGGCGGGCAAGGCGCGCGGCATCGGCATGAAGGTCATCGGCTACGACGTCTACCACGCCATCGATACCAAGTGCGAGTACGTGGACAGCATGGACGACCTGCTGCGCCAGTCCGACTTCATCAGCCTGCACACGGGCGGCAAGGACGCCATCATCACCGCCCGCGAACTGGCCCTGATGAAGCCCACGGCCTATCTGGTCAACGCCTCGCGCGGCAACAACGTGGACATCGACGCGCTGCACCACGCGCTTTCCACCGGGATCATCGCGGGCGCGGCCCTGGACTGCTACCCGAGCGAGCCCAAGCGCGAGGGCGAGCCTTTCCAGACCAAGCTGCACGAGCTGGACAACGTGGTCTTCTCGGCCCACCTGGGCGCGAGCACCAAGAACGCGGGCATCCGCACGGGCATGGAGATCGCCGAGGTGGTCACGCGCTACCTGCGGCGCGGCGATTTCGGAAATTCCGTGAACGTGGGCGAAACCGTGGAGCAGGAAGGCCAGGCCATCTACACCATTTTCATCACCCACGAGGACAAGCCGGGCATGTTCGGCAAGTTCGGCACCGCCCTGGGCGAGATGGGCGTGAACATCCGCGAGAACAACTCCCGCAAGCTCGCGGAAAGCGTGCAGACCGTCTACATCGTGCACACCAAGCCGGACAAGGCCGTGGTGGAGCGCATCGCCGCCATCGACGGCGTCATCCGCGTGGCTGTCTAGCCCCGCCATTCTCCGCAACAACAAAAAACGCCCGGTCAGCAATGGCCGGGCGTTTTCGCTTCCATCCTGTTCGGGCGTCAGCCCAGTTCGTCCAGAATGGCGGCCAGCGCCTTTTCCACGCCCGTGGCCTGCTCGAAGGCCTGTTCGTAGAGCTCGGCGATGAGATCCTTCTGCCGGGCCAGGGGGGAGACGCCGGAAATCACGGCCTTGTCGATCATGTCCTTGCCGTCCGCCGAGCAGATGATCAGATGGTAGGTGGCCTGGGGTTCGGGAAGTCCCTGCGCGCCTTCCGGCAGGGGCGGGGCTTCCTGGCAGCGCAGCTTGATGACGTATCCGGCCAGGGACGCGCGCACGTCGCAGCGGTCCGGCCCGGAGGTCCAGGAAAGCTTGCCGGAGAGGGTGTTTCGATGGAGCTTGCGGATCATGTCCGCCATCATCATGCTGCGGCGTTCGAGTTTGCTGGACAAGGGCGGCCTCCCGGTTGTGATGGAGTGCGGTGTATGTGGTTTCACGTACTGCAACCGGATGAATTGTCAAGCCTTGGAGAGCAGCAGACGCCGCCGTCCCCAGGCGGCCTGGCCGAGCGAGATGCAGGCGTCGCCCGGCGGCACGAGGCGGTGCACGAGCGGGGTCAGGCCGCGGGCGCGCAGGGCGGCGGGCAGCTCCGCGGCCAGGGTCAGGTTCTGCATCACCCCGCCGGAGAGGGCCGCGTGTTCCACGCCGAGGGCGGCGGCGAAGTGCGCGGCCATATCCGCCAGCCCGGTCACGAGTCCCCGGTGGAAGCGGCGGGCGATGGTTCCCGGCGCGACGCCCGCGTCCAGGTCGGCCTTGCAGGCCGCGAACAGGGCGAGCGTGTCCAGCAGGGCGGGCGCGCCTTCTTCCGGCGCGGGCCGAAGCGGGCAGGGGTAGTCCCCCTGCGCGTCCATGTCCTGGCTTGCCTCCAGCACGATGGCGGCCTGTCCCTCGTAGCTGATCACGTGCATCAGGCCGAGCAGGGCGGCCACCGCGTCGAAGAGCCGCCCGCAGCTGGACGTGGCCGGGCAGTTCAGGCCGCGCTCGAGCATCTGGGGCAGGAAGCGGCAGGCTTGCTCGTGCTCCTTCGCCCAGGACCAGCGCTCGGGGTCGGGCGCGCGCTCGCCCAGCTGCCAGAGCATGGCCTGGGCGATGCGCCAGGGCTCGCGCACGGCCGCCTCGCCTCCGGGCAGGGCGCAGGTGGAAAAATGGGCCAGACGTCTGTGTTCCAGCGTGGCGGAATCCACGAACAGGCATTCGCCGCCCCAGATGGTTCCGTCCTCGCCGTACCCGGTGCCGTCCAGGGCCAGGCCGATGGCGGGGCCTTCGTGGCGGTGCTCGGCCAGCACGGCGTGGATGTGGGCGTAGTGGTGCTGGAGCGGGAGCACGGGCAGGGGCTCGCCCCCGCGTGCGAGGCCGATGGACGCGGCCAGTTCCCCGGCAACCTGGCTGGTCATGTAGTCCGGGTGCAGGTCGCGCACGATCAGATCCGGCTCGACCTGGAGCACGTCCCGCAGGTGCGCCTGGATTTCCTTGTAGAAGCCGAGGGTGGCGAGGTTTTCCATGTCCCCGATGTGCTGCGAGGGGAAGGCCTGGTCGCCCTTGGTCAGGCAGAGCGTGGCCTTGAGTTCCGGCCCGGTGCCGAGCACGCAGGGCGCTTTCCGGCCTTGGGGCGCGGGCGGCAGAAACACGGGCGCCGGGGTGTAGCCGCGGGCGCGGCGCATGAAGAGGGCGTCCATTCCGGTGGCGGGGCCGCCGTTCTCCGGCGCGGGGCGGACCACGGAGTCGTCCGTGCGGATGAGGATGTCCCGGTTGTGCAGCAGGAAGACGTCGGCCATGCCGGAAAGGCGGGACAGGGCCTCGCGGTTGCCCAGGCAGATGGGCTCGGAGCTGAGGTTGCCGGAGGTCATGACCAGGGCGGGCAGGCGGCCCTGCTCCGCGAAAAGTTCGAGCAGCACGTGGTGCAGCGGCGTGTAGGGCAGCATCAGGCCGACGAACGGCGTGTCCGGGGAAATGTCCTCGGCCAGGGGGCTGCCGTCCCGGCGGCGCAGCAGCGTGATGGGGCGCTCGCGGCACTGGAGCAGTTCGGCCCCGGCCCGGTCCGTTTCCGCGATGATCCGGGCCGTTTCCAGGTTCGGGACCATCACGGCCAGGGGCTTGTGCGGCCGGTTCTTGCGTGCGCGCAGCTCGGCCACGGCGGCGTCCGAGGTCGCGTCGCAGGCGAGGTGGAAGCCCCCCAGTCCCTTGATCGCGGCCAGCTTCCCCTGGGCCAGCAGGGCCGCGAGTCTTTCCAGGGCCGCAGGGCCTTCGGCAAGCGGCTTGCCGCCTGCGTCCGCGAGCCAGACCTGCGGGCCGCAGACCGGGCAGGCATTGGGCTGGGCGTGAAAGCGCCGGTCCAGGGGATTTTCGTATTCCGCGCCGCATTCCGGGCACATGGGAAAGCAGCCCATGGAAGTCACGGGCCGGTCGTAGGGAATGGAGCGGGTGATGGTCCAGCGCGGGCCGCAATTGGTGCAGTTGGTGAAGGGGTAGCGGAAGCGGCGGTCCGCAGGGTCGCGCATTTCCGCGAGGCAGTCCTCGCAGGTGGCGATGTCCGGGCTGATGAGCACGTTGTGCCCCTTGCCCGCGCTGCTTTTCTTGATTTCAAAGGCGGCTTCGTCCGCAGCCGGGGGCATCTCGTCCACCCGCAGGTCCACGATGCGCGCGAGCGGCGGCAGGGTGTGCACGAGGTCGTCGCCGAAACCGTCCGCCTGGGGGGCAGGGCCCTGCACCTCGATGACCACGCCCTCGGAGGTGTTGCGGACCGATCCGGTCAGGGCGTGCTTCAGGGCGGTGCGGTAGACGAAAGGCCGGAAGCCCACGCCCTGGACCTGGCCGTTGACCACATAGCGGCGGCGGATGGTTTGGTTCGGCATGGGCAAGGTCATAGCCGCGCGGGCGCAAAAAGGGAAGTCCCTCTGGCGGATTGGCGGCTTCCCGGATCAGATGGCCGCCCTATCCGGCGCTCTATCCGGCGCCCCAGCCAGCGGCATCATCCGGCGCCCCAGCCGACGTCGCATTCTGCGATTCGTCCGGCAAGTGACCCGGCGATCAATCCAGCGTCTGGCGATACCGCTTCAGGCCCACGATGACGATCACGGTCCAGAAAAGCAGGATGGGCCAGGCATGGGGCATGGACTCGCCGATGCCGTTGCCCTTGAGCAGGATGCCCCGCGCGAGCCGGAGGTAGTGCGTCAGGGGCAGGACCGAGCCTACGTACTGCGCCCATTCGGGCATGCCCCGGAACGGGAACATGAACCCGGAGAGCAGCAGCGAGGGGAGGAAGAAGAAGATGGACATCTGCACGGCCTGGAGCTGGTTCCGGGCGATGGTGGAGATGGTCACGCCCACGCTGAGGTTCGCGCCGATGAAGATCAGTGTCAGCAGGAGCAGGAGCGCCAGGGAGCCGTGCATGGGCACGCCGAAGAGCACCTTTGCCGCCGTGAGGATCAGGAGCACCTGGATGTAGCCGACCATGACGTAGGGCAGGATCTTGCCGAGGGTCACTTCCAGCGGGCGCACCGGAGTGGTCAGCAGGTTTTCCATGGTGCCGCGCTCGCGTTCGCGGGTGATGGCCAGGGAGGTGATCATGGTCAGGGTCATGGTCAGGATCACGCCCATGAGGCCCGGCACGATGTTGTACTGGCTTTCGGCCTCCGGGTTGTATTCCGCGTGGGTGAGGATTTCCACCGGGGACGGACCCGCCGCGAGCGTGGCCAGGGGGCCGCGCAGGAGCGGGGCCAGGGCGTGGTCCACGATGGCGGGGAGATTCTTCAGCGCGCCGCCCGTGGCCACGGGGTCCGTGGCGTCCGCTTCCACGAACAGGGCGGGCCGGTCGCCGCGCACGAGGTCGCGTCCGAAGTTCTCCGGGATGGTCACGGCGAACTGCACCTCGCCCAGGTCCAGGAGCCTGAGGATTTCGGCGCGGGAGTCCGGCAGCACGCGCACCTCGAAATAGTCGCTGTTGCGCATGGCCGCCACGATGGAGCGGGCATAGGGCGAGTTGTCCGCCGAGAGCACGGCCGTGGGCAGGTGGCGCGGGTCCGAGTTGATGGCGTAGCCGAAGAGCACCAGCTGCATCAGGGGGATGCCGATCATCATGGCGAAGGTCAGGCGGTCGCGGCGCATCTGCACGAACTCCTTGCGGACCACGGCCTTGAAGCGGGACCAGGAAAAACGCTTGAAAGCGGCCATTTCAATTCACCTCGGCATTGCGCATCAGATCGATGAAGACCATTTCCAGGCTGGTTTCGGCGCGGCTCCAGCGAAACCCGTCGGCATACTTCCGGGAAAGCTCCTCCAGGCGGGCGTCGTCGCGGCCGCAGACGTTCAGCGTCACGCCCACGGGCACGACCTGGTTCACGCCGGGCTCCTCGCCCAGCTCGCGCGAAAGTTCGAACACGGCTTCGGAATCGCCCGCTTCGGCCCGCACCGCCCAGGTGATCAGGCCGGAATCGCGGACGAGCTCCTCGGTGGAGCCTTGCGCCAGGAGGTTGCCGTAGGCGATGTAGGCCAGCCGGTGGCAGCGTTCGGCCTCGTCCATGTAGTGCGTGGAGATCAGCGCGGTCAGTCCTTGGCCCGCGAGATTGTGGACCTCGTCCCAGAAATCGCGGCGCGCGCCGGGGTCCACGCCCGCGGTGGGCTCGTCCAGGAGCAGCAGCAGCGGACGGTGCTGGGTGCAGGCCCCCAGGGCGAGGCGCTGCTTCCAGCCGCCGGAAAGCGAACCCGCGAGGTTTTCCGTATAGCGCTCCAGGCCCATGCGCTCGATGGTGTGGTCCACCTCGGCGCGCACGTTCTCCAGTCCGTAGACGCGGGCCATGAATTCGAGGTTTTCGCGCACGGTCAGGTCTTCATACAGGCTGAAGCGCTGGGCCATGTAGCCCACCTGCGGCTTGATCTCGGCGGCCTGGGTGCGGATGTCGAGGCCGAGGCAGGAGCCTTCGCCCGCGTCGGGCCGCAGCAGTCCGCAAAGCATGCGGATGAAGGTGGTCTTTCCCGAACCGTTGGGGCCGAGAAAGCCGAAGATTTCCCCTTTGCGGACCTGCATGTCCAGGCCGTTGACCACGGTGCGCTTGCCGAAGATCTTGGTCAGGCCGTGCACGTCGATGACCACTTCGCGGGCGTTCGTCATTGCGCGGCCTTTGCGGTTCCGGTCTGTCCGGCGGCCAGGGCCACGTCCACGGGCTGCCCCGGCCGAAGCTCGGTTTCGTGTCCCGGCGCGGGGCGGGCCTCCACCCGGAAGACCAGCTTGGCGCGGTTCTGGCTCGAATAGATCACCGGAGGGGTGTATTCCGCTTCCGGCGAGACGTAGCTGATGGTCACGGCAACGGGCGCGGGAGCGCCGTCAAAGCCGATTTCGGCCTTCATGCCGGGTCGGAGCGTCCCGGCGAGGGTTTCGGGAACGAAAAAAATGACCTTGATGTTTTCGGGCGGCAAGAGCGAAACCACGGGACGCCCCGCCGCGACCCATTCGCCCCGGTCGTAGTAGGTGTCGAAGACGAGCCCGGAAACTGGCGCGCTCTGGGTCTTCTGGTCCAGGTTCCAGCGGGCCTGCTCCAACTTGGCGCGGGCCGCGTCCAGCTCGGCCTGGGCCGCGGCCACCTCGTCGCTGCGGCCGCCCAGCCGGGCCGTGTTCAGTTCGGCCTGGATGCGGTTGCTGGCCTGCCGCGCCGTTTCATACTCGGTCCGGGCGAGGTCCAGTTCCTGGGCGGAGATGGTCCGCTCCTCAAAGAGCCGCTTCTTGCGTTCGTAGTCCTTGCGGGCGTAGCTCAGGCTGGAGTCCGCCTCGCGGAGCTGCGCCTGGATGGCGGCCAGTTCCGAGGGGCGCTGTCCCTTGGTCTTGTCGGCCAGGGAATTTTCCGCCCGCAGGACGTTCTGTTCGGCCTCGTCCACGGCGGCGCGCTCGTAGGCGTCCTCCAGCCGGAAGAGCGGTTCGCCCGCGCGGACCTCGCCGCCCCGGCGCACGTCCAGGGATTCCAGCCTGCCCGCCAGGGGCGAGGCCACGTCCACGTAATCCCCTTCCACATAGCCCTGGAGCGTGGCGGCGTCGTCACACCCCGCCAGAAGCGCGGCGAGCAGCAGGGCGAGGGCCATGCCAGCGGAAAAGGATCCGGCTCTGCGCCGGGTCAGGCGATGGATTGAACGCTTTCGCACGGGGATTCCTCCACGGGGATGTCGCGCGGGGCGAGCATTTCACGGAATATGTTCCAGTTCCTTCCCACCTGGGCTTCCAGGTCGAATTCGCCCCGGCGGAGAAAGAACATGTGCGCGGGCAGCAGGATTTGTCCGAGAAAGAGCACGGCCAGATCCTTGGGGTCCACGTCGTCCCGGATGCGTCCGGCGCGCTGTCCCTGGGCCATGATCCCGGCGATGCCCGCGATCATGGCATCCTGCCCCTTGATGAGCATTTCGCGGAAGGGGCTTCCCTGGCCTGCGATGTCCTCCGAGAAGATGATGCGCGGCACGGCCCCGTTGCTTTGGATCAGGGCCAGGTGCCGTTTCCAGAACCGCTCCAGCCCCAGCAGGGCGTCGGGTTCCGTGGAAGACGCCTCCAGGTTGGAGAGCAGCATGGTCCGCAGCAGGCCGAAGGCGGCGCGAAGGATGTCGCTCCTGCTCTTGAAGTGCCGATACAGCGCCGAGGGAACCAGGCCCACGGCCTCGGCCACGGCCGTGACCGTCACGGCGCGCAGCCCGTTTTCGGCCAGTTTCAGCGCGGCCCGCGCGATCTGCTCCTGACGGCTGTCGGTGTCCATGCGTTGATTTGCGGTGTCCTGCACGTTCTTTGCTCCTTGTGAATGTGAATTCACTTTCACAAACGCGAGATGGATTGTCAAGCGTTCTGGCCGGGAAAATATCGGATTGCCGGTGCAGCTACGGAAAGGGCAGGAAGGCGCGGGAGGCTGGGAAGCGCCGGAAATGCCGGAAAAGCGGGAAGGCGCAGGAGGGGAGGAAGGCGCGGAAAGAGCGGAAAGAGTGGGAAGCGCGGACGGCTGGGAAGGCTTGTGGAAGGCTGGGAAGCGCGGGAAATGCGGGAGGGAAGGAAGGCGCGGTCAGCCGCGCAGGCCGAGGCGGTGCAGCAGGCTGCGCAGCCTGCCTTTTGCCACTCGGAGCGGGTGGAATGTTTCCGGGTCGAGCGTCCGGGGAATCTCGAAACCCGAAGCGTCGAAGGCGGCGGGGGATTCGAGGGGATAGGCGAGCCGTTTCGGGTCGGCTCCGGCCCGGCCCCGTCTTCGCGCCTCGGCCCAGAGGGGCACCTTTTCCGGGGAGAGCCCAAGCAGGCCGTAGACCGCCGTATCCAGGGCAATGGGATCGGCGCAGGCGGCGAGAAGCCCCAGTTCGAAGGCCACGCCCTTGACCGGGCCGGAGCGGTGCATGGGCCGGATGGCGTCCAGCAGCGTGAACGTGGGCGGCAGGGCCTCGGCAACGTCCAGGATCAATGCCGGGAATCGGTTGCCCTGGTCGCCGTGCCGGGCATGGGCCACGGCCTTTCGCCAGCCCGTGACGCAGCCGAAGAGGTTCTTGACCGCGCAGGTCAGGCGCATCTGGCAGTGGGCCTTGAGTCTCGGCAGGTTCACGATCATTTCGGCGTCGCGGGCCGTGCGCGAGAGGCCGATTTCCGCTCCGAAGGAAAGCCGCAGCGGCTCTGGGCGGCCCAAGCTCCGGACGCGCAGCCCCAAGGGGCGCAGCGCCTGCGCGAGTCCGCTGGCGCGGGCCACCTGGCCCGCCGTGCCGAAGGCAGGGGAGTCGGCCACCGTGACGGTCGCGCCCAGGTCCAGCAGGTGCTGGCAGACCGCGCGGACCACCAGGGGGTGGGTGCAGGAGAGTCCCGCATTGCCGCGCGAAACGAGGTTCGGCTTGACCAGCACGCGCTGGCCCCGCTGCGGCGCGCAGCCGATCTCGTCCAGCAGCAGCCGGACCGCCGGTTCGAGCAGGGTGGATTCGTATTCCAGGATGCGGGCCAGGGCCACGGGAATGCGCATGAACCACTCCTGCCCGGATTCGCTGGCGAAGGCAAGCGGGGTTGCGCTTCGCGATGCAAAGGAGCAAAATATTCAATCATGAACACGGAAAATCCATTGATCCGACTGCGGCGCGCCTCGGTGCGTCGGGGAGGAAAGACCATACTCGGCTGCGTCGATTTCGCGTTGCGCCGCGGCGAGCATGTCGCCGTGCTCGGCGGCAACGGTGCGGGCAAGTCCACGCTGCTTTCCCTGTGCCGGGGCGACCTGCCGCCCACGGAAGGGGAGCGCGTCTATGATTTCGGCGCCGGACCGCAGGTGTCGCCCATCGGCCTGCGCGAACGCATGGGCCTCGTTTCCGCGGCCCTGCACGACAAATACGCCTGCTCCGACTGGCGCATCAGCGTGGAGGAGGCCGTTGCCTCGGCGTTCCAGGATTCCTGGCTCTGCTACAATCCGCCCCTGGAAAAGGAACGCGCCGAGGCCAGAGCCATGCTCGACGACCTCGGCATCGCCGACCTGGCCGACCAGCCTGTTTCCGGGCTTTCCACGGGACAACTCCGGGCTGTGCTTCTGGCCCGCGCCCTGGTCACGAGGCCGGAGGTGCTCTTTCTGGACGAGTGCCTGGACGGCCTGGACGCGGCTGCCCGCAAGCTGATCATGCAGCTCATGAACCGTGCGGCCGGGCGGTGCACCCTGGTTTGCGCCGTGCACCACCAGGCCGACATCCCGGCGTCGGTGCGCCGCGCCCTGCTCCTGCGCGAGGGGAGCGTCGTGGCTTCGGGAGCCCTGGAAGAGGTTGCGGCGCATCGGCGCGACCATGAGGACGGGGAGTGCCTCGCCGAGCTGCCGGCTCCGCCCGACCTGGACGTGCCCTACATCTTTCGGCTGGAGAACGTCTCCGTGGTTTTCGCGGGGCGCAAGGCCCTGGACGGACTGGACTGGACCGTGCGCCCCGGCGAGAACTGGGCCGTGCTCGGCGGCAACGGCGCGGGCAAGTCCACGCTGCTTCGGGTGCTCCTCGGCCTGGAGGACGTGTATCCGGGCGGACGCCTGGGCTGGTTCGGAGTGGACGAACTGCCGGACCTGACCGAGGTGCGCCGCAGGGTCGGCTATGCCTCGCCCCTGCTCCAGGGAAGCTACTCCTACGATCTGCCCGTCCGGGAAACGGTCTGGTCGGGCTATTTCGGCAGCGTCGGGCTCTACGAGCAGCCGGACGAGGAACAAAAGGCGCGGGCCGAGCTGTACCTGCGCTTCTTCGGCCTGGACCGTCTGGCGGACCGGCGCATCCGCAGTCTATCCTACGGCCAGCTGCGCCGCGTTCTTCTGGCCCGCGCCGCCGTGTCCGGCCCTGCGCTGCTGCTGCTCGACGAGCCTCTTTCCGGCCTGGACCGCCGCGCCCGGCCCAAGGTGCTCGGGCTGCTGGAACGCCTTGCCGCGACAGGAACCCATTTCGTCTATGTGACCCACCATGTCGAGGAGCTTTTCCCGGCCATCGATCACGTCCTGCATCTGGAACAGGGGCGGGCCGTGTATTGCGGGCTGCGCGAGAATCTTCGTTCTTGATTGTTGTTTTGCATTCAAAAATTATTGACTTTCGATAACTACGGGCGTAGCTCTGCCCTTGACGAAGGCATGCGTTCCTTGGTGCGCGATGCGAACGACGCGTTGCGCCGCATGCCGAAGACAAAGCGAGGTATGCGATGGACAGGATCAAACGGGTCAGCGTCTGGTTCAAATGGCTGTTCATGGCGGCCCTTGTGGGGCTGCCCCTGCTGAATGCGCTGCTGTGGACCCTGGTGGACAGGGCCGATCTGGCGGGAGCGGTGAGCGTCGGCGGGGTCAATCTCGCCGGGATTCCCATGAGCGATCCCCTGACCTGGGACGCGCGGCTTCTGGCCCTGGGGGCGAGTCTGTTGCCCCTGGGCGCGAACATGGTCGCGCTGTTCAACCTGGTCCGGCTTTTCGGGCTGTATGCGGCCGGCGAGATCTTCTCGGTCCGCAACGTGCGCTGCATCCGCTTCCTCGGCTACGCGCTCATTGCGCGCCAGGCCGTGGACCCGCTTTTCCAGGCCCTGCTCAGCGCGGCGCTGACGCTGCACAATCCCGAAGGCCAGCGCGTGATCAGCGTGGGACTGAGCGATACCAACGTCACGGAACTGGTCATCGGCTTCGTCATTCTTCTGGTGTCCTGGGTCATGGACGAGGGCCGCAGGCTCAAGGACGAGGAAGCGCTCGTCATCTGAATCGGGGGGAAGCATGTCCATCGTCGTGAATCTGGACGTGATGCTCGCGCGCCGCAAGCTCAGCTCCAAGGAACTGGCCGAGGCCGTGGGCATCACCGTCCAGAACATCTCCATCCTCAAGACGGGAAAGGCCAAGGCCATCCGATTCGGCACGCTGGACGCCATCTGCCGTTTCCTTGAATGCCAGCCCGGCGATATTCTTGAATATCGGCCTGAGGTGGAACCGCTGAATTGATCATGATCTCGGAAGAAATTGCCTTGTTGTTCACTGTTGATCATTATTGATCAATCGACTCGGAATGACCGGAAGCCCGCGTCTTCCGACGGCGCACGGGCGCACGGGGGCACGGGCATCCCGCATCCGGGTGCGGGGGGGCGATGAAGGTCAGTCGCGCACGGCGGGATCCTGCGTGGCGAAAAGCGAGTCCGCCGAGGCGGCCGCCGGCAAGGCGCAAAACACGACAAGCCAGAGCAGGACGGGCAATGGCGTGAGAGGGGCGGCGGACATCAGGATTCCCGTTATTTGCGTTCCTGGTACTTGCTCTTGATGGCCTGGATGGTGTCGTAGATCTCGAAAAACGTGTCCACGACCTGCGGGTCGAAGTGGCGGCCCCGCTCTTCGCGGACGAGCGCCAGGATGCGCTCTTCGGGCCAGGCATTCTTGTAGGAGCGCACGGAGCCGAGCGCGTCGTACACGTCGGCCAGGGCGCAGATGCGGGCGGGCAGGGGAATGTCCTCCCCGGCGAGATTCTGGATGCAGAGCCGTTCAACGCGCGCGAGGTCGTCGTTCAGCACGCCCGGATAGCCGTTTCCGTCCCAGCGTTCGTGGTGGTGCAGGGCGATGTCCAGGCAGAGGGAGTCCAGTTCCGAAGTCGTGTTCACGAACAGCGCGCCGCCGAAGACCGTGTGCCACTGGATCGTGGCGAATTCCTCCTTGTCCAGCCGACCGGGCTTCTTCAGGATGGCGTCCGGGATGCCGACCTTGCCCACGTCGTGGAGCATGGCCGCCAGGCGGATGAGGTCTTTTGTGCGGCGAATCTCGTGCTCTTCCAGTCCCAGCTTCTGGGCGATCTTGTGGTACAGCTCCGCCGTGTAGGAGCCGACGCGCATGACGTGGGCGCCCGTTTCCGACGGATCGCGCATTTCGGCCATCTTCATCATGCGCAGGATCAATTCGCGGGTCATGATGCCGCGTTCGATGGCCACGGAAGCGTGGTTGGCGAAGAACGGGGCATACTTGAGGTCGTCCTCGTTGAAGGGGCGGACCACGCCTTCCTCGTCGCGCGCGTTGATCAGCTGGAGAACGCCCACGGCGGCT
Source organism: Paucidesulfovibrio longus DSM 6739 (assembly GCF_000420485.1). Taxonomy (NCBI): domain Bacteria; kingdom Pseudomonadati; phylum Thermodesulfobacteriota; class Desulfovibrionia; order Desulfovibrionales; family Desulfovibrionaceae; genus Paucidesulfovibrio; species Paucidesulfovibrio longus. Next base: position 219,269 of record NZ_ATVA01000011.1, read on the forward strand.
CCGCGCAGGGTCTTCAGGGGAATGGTCAGGATCGAGCGGGTGGCGTATCCGCTTTCCTCGTCAAAGGAGCGGTTGAAGCTGTATGGAAGATTCTTGTCCAGTTCGTAGGCGTCGTCGATGACCAGGGTCTTGCCCGTGAGCGCGGCGTAGCCCACGATGGACTTGTCGTTGATGGGGACGGTGAAGTCGGTGTAGACGTGCTTATTGACGCCGTTGTTGCCGAACAACGTATCGTTGTGCACGTAGCTGAAGCGCAGTTGCCCGTCCTGGATGAGGAATATGGAGCCGGCGTCCGCCCGCGTCAGGTGCCGGGCCTCGAACAGCACGCGGTCGAGGATCGTGTCCACGTCCTTGAGATGATTGAGTTCCTCAATCACCGACATGATGTTCTTCACGATGTCCATGGGACGTTTGCACACGTTGTCCACGGGGCCCTCCGGCGAAATGCGCATTTCAGATCATGTTCATACACTTCCGCAAAGGAAAAATCCAGGCATGGAGAATTGTATATCTTTCGTAACACCATGCGTTCAGGCGGCCGGGGTTCGGACCCTCGACGAGGCCCGCATGCTCGCGTTGGCCGGGTTCACGCATCTCGGCTTTCCCCTCGGCCCCGGCGTGGTCGAGGAGGATGTGGACGCGGGCGAGGCCCTGCGGATCGTCCGCTCCCTGGCGGCGGCCCCGGACACGGCAGACGTCTGCTGCGTGCTCATCACCTATCTGCGCAAAGCCGAGGACGTGCTGGAGCTGCTGCGCCGCTCCGGAATGCGCGCGGTCCAGCTGCATGCGCCCGTGGACCCCGCATCCGTCGCGGAGCTGCGCCGCGCCGATCCCTCGCTGCTCATTTTCAAGAGCATCGTCATGGGCCGGACAGAGGACGCGGACCCGCTGACCCTGGCCCGTGCGCACGCCCCGTTTGTCGACGCCTTTCTCACCGACACCTATGACCCCGCCACGGGAAACAGCGGGGCCACGGGCCGGACGCACGACTGGAGCCTGAGCCGGGCCTTGGTCCGGGCGGGCCTGCGCCCCGTGATTCTCGCTGGAGGGCTGACCCCTGGGAACGTGGCCGAGGCCGTGCAGAGGGTGCGGCCCGCAGGGGTGGACGCGCACACCGGGCTGGAGGACGCGAACGGTGCGAAAGATCCGGAAAAGGCCCGTTGCTTCGTCCGCAACGCTCTCCGGGTGTTGCCTAACGTTCCGGAAAAGGGTAAGCAGTTTCCACCTTTTTGCCGGTAGAGAGCAATGCGACGTAAGCGAGGGTGATGTATGGCGAAAGAAGAAGCCATCGAGGTGGAGGGCATCATTCAGGAGGCCCTTCCGAACGCCATGTTCCGAGTTGAGCTGGAAAACGGCCACAACATCCTGGGCCACATTTCCGGCAAGATGAGAAAGCACTACATCCGCATCCTGCCCGGAGACAAGGTCAAGGTGGAACTCTCCCCCTACGACCTGACGCGCGGCCGCATCACCTACCGCATGCGCTGAACAACCATCCTTCCATGTCGGCGTTGCAGCCGGATGCCTGCCCGCGCGTTGCGCGGCGCGTCTTTTTGCGCGCTCATGGCGTTGCGCGGGGCAGCGAACCAGGGTATCCTGGCGTCCGCATTTCAAAATGGGAGGACGGCGTGGCCAGACACAAGGGCACGGTGACGTGGTTCAACGACATCAAAGGGTTCGGCTTCATCCGCACGGAAAACGGACAGGACGTGTTCGTGAACTACCAGGAGATCGAGCGCGACGGCTTCCAGACCCTGAACGTGGGCGAGAACGTCAGCTTCGAGATCGAAGGCGAGGAGCACGCGCCCAAGGCGCTGCGGGTCGTGCCCGAGAAATGAATCAGAGTCCGCGCATCTCCGCGGTGCCGATGGCGCTGAAGGGGCGCCGCTCCGCCTTCCAGCCGCCCCGACGCAGCCGGTAGCGGACCATTTCCTGGCCGAGGTGGTCCAGGAAATCCACTTCTCCCCAGCCGTCCTCGTCCATGAGCTGCACCAGCTCGTCCAGAAATCCCTCCACGTCGATGTACTTGCCCTCGTGGTCCAGATGCAGCTTGCCGTCCGCGTAGCGCACCTGCGGGTAGGGGATCGAATCCTTGATCTTTTCGTAGTTCTCCGGGGAAATCCCGGTGATGTCGCCGTAGCTGCGCACGTCGTCACGCATGGGGAGTCTCCATGGTCTTGCGGGTCAGGTCGCGGAGGATGATATCGGCGGCGCGCCGGGGCGCGCCCGGTTCGCCGACCATGCCCCGCAGGGCGGCCAGGTCCGCGAGCACGGCGTCCCGCCGGGGGCCGTCCATCAGTTCCACTGCGGCGCGGGCCAATCCTTCGGGTTCGGCGCGTTCCTGGATCAGTTCCGGGAACACCTCGCGGTTCAGGATCAGGTTGGGCAATCCCGCGAACTCCACGTTCACGAGCCAGTTGGTCAATTTGAATTCGAAGGCCGAAAGCTTGTAGGAGAGCAGCGCGGGCGTGCCGATGAGCGCGGCCTCCAGGGTCACGGTACCGGAAGCCGCCAGCAGAACGCGGCTCTTGCGCATGGCCTGGTAGCGCTGGTCCGGGGCGACGATCTCGCAGGGCAGGTCCGCTGGCCAGAGCGAGCGCAGCAGGGCTTCGTCCACGCCGGGAGCGCGCACCAGCCGGACCCGCTCCACGGGCCGCTCCGCGCGGATGCGCCGCACGGCCTGGCCGAAGAGCGGCAGCAGGCCGCGGATTTCGCGCAGGCGGCTGCCGGGCAGCACGCCCACGCTGCCCGCCTCCGGGGCCATTGCGTCCAGCTCGGAAAGGGGCAGCTGGTCCATGAGCGGGTGGCCCACGTAATCGGCCTCCATGCCCCGCTCCTTGTAGAAGTCCTGCTCAAAGGGCAGGATGCAGAGCATCTTGCGCACGTGCTTCTTGAGGAACTTGACGCGGCCGGAACGCCAGGCCCAGATCTGCGGGCTGATGTAGTAGTAGACCGGAATGCCCAGGCCGTGCGCGATCTTGGCCACGCGGAAATGAAATTCCGGACAGTCGAGGAGCACCACGGCGCGGGGCCGCAGCCGCTTCAGGTCGGCCTTGATGCGCCGGAGCAGGGAGAGGATGCCGGGCAGCCCCTTGAGAATGCCGCCCAGGCCCACCAGGGAGACGAGTTCCATGCCGTGGCGCACTTCGCAGCCCGCTTCGGCCAGGACGGGACCGCCCATGCCCGTGAGCTTGAGGCCGGGAGCCTCGGCCAGCAGGGCGCGCGCCAGCAGCCCGGCGTGCATGTCGCCGGAGGGTTCGCCCGCGCTGATCCAGACCAGGCCGCTTTCCGCGGCGAAATCCCCTTGCGGGGAATGATGTTCGGCATTCATGCCGGGCAAACTAGCCGGAAACCCGTTTTCGGGCAAGACGCCGGACCCCCCGTCCCGGAGGAGGGCAACGGCGCGCCGGAGCAGCGCGGCCCTTGCCAAGGCCGCTGCGAGCGGGTACGTTCCGGCGCATCAATTTCTGACCGCTAACCGCACAGGAACATGCCATGTTGAAAGTCGGCGTAATCGGACTGGGTTGGATGGGCCGCATCCATCTGCGCAACTATACGGAAATGCCGGACGTGGAAGTGCTCGGCGTGGTCGATCCCGACCCGGAAGCCCGCAAGGCCGCTTCGGAGAATTTCGGCGTGGCCGCGTTCGCCGACCTCGCCGACCTGCTCGCCCTGAAGCCGGACGCGGTGAGCGTCTGCGTGCCCACGGTGCTGCATCACGACGTGGCCCTCAAGGTCATCGCCGCGGGCAGCAGCCTGCTCGTGGAAAAGCCCCTGGCCGCCACGGCCCAGGAAGGCCGCGAGGTGGTCGAGGCGGCGCGCGCCGCCGGGCTGACCCTCATGGTCGGGCACGTGGAGCGCTACAACCCGGCTGTTCAGCGGATCAAGGAGCTGCTCTCCGAGGAGGGCACCGAGACCATCTCCATCACCATCGAGCGCGTGGGACCGTATCCGCCGCGCATCCAGGACGTGGGCGTGATCAAGGATCTGGCCTCCCACGACATCGACCTGCTGCGGTTCCTCACGGGCTCGGAGTTCAAGAGCGTCTACGCCGTGACCTCCACGAGCCTGGGCAAGCACGAGGACACGGCCCTGATCACCGCCCAGATGGAAAACGGCGTGCTGGCCAACATTTCCACCAACTGGGTCACGCCGTACAAGTCCCGCAAGATCCAGGCCGCGTGCAAGAACAAGTACGTCGAGGCCAACCTGATCACCCAGGAGGTCAAGGAGTATTCGAGCTTCTCCTCCTACGACAAGAGCTATTCCGTGCGCGAATGGCCCCTGATCTACCGGGAGCCCGTCAAGGAAGAGCTGCGCGATTTCCTCGGAGCCGTGCGCGCCCACGAGCCCGCGCCCATTCGCGGCGAGGACGGCCTGGCCGTGCTGGAGACCTTCGACCGCATTTTCGAGTGCGCCTGCTGAGGCGTCCCTAGGCGTTGTCCGCGTCGCCCGCGTCGCGGGCTGCGTCGGCAGCGGCAAAACAAACGCCCCCGCCCGGATTCGTCCAGGCGGGGGCGTTTTGCGTCCGGCGTTCGGCCTTTCAGCTTCGTACGGCGAGGTAGGAGCGGATCTCCCGCAGGCCTTCGACCTTGCGCAGCAGCGATTCCAGGTGGTGCTTCTGCGCCGGGCTGTCCACCCGGCCCATGACCACGGCGCTGCGCTCCAGCACGCGCACCCGGACCAGGGCGGAGCCGATGACCTTGTCCTCGTCCAGTTGCAGGAGAATGCGCCGGGCCAGTTCGCGGTCCGCTTCCGGGTCGCGCTGCGCTCCGGGGGCCGGACGGAAGAAGGAACAGGTCAGCCGGCGCACGCCGGGAACCTGGCGCGCAGTCAGACGGGCGCGCTCCGCTTCTTCCAGGTTCGGAAACACGCCCACCAGGAAGAGATGTCCGTCCATGGCGATGGGCGCGATGCTGGTGTAGCGGACGCGCTTCTGGTCCAGGCGCAGGCGGACGGCCTGCTCGATGTGCCGGTCTTCGGCGGAGACGCCGACGAAATCCACGCGCGAGCGGGGCATGACCACGTCGCGGTAGTCGTAGGCGGTCTTGGCGACCCCGGCGGCCTGGATCACGGGCATGGCCGCCGTGCCGCATCCGGAAAGCAGGAGCGAGCCGAAGATCAGGGCGATGAGAGCATGGCGCATAGAGTCTCCCTCGTGAGGACGGGCCAAAGATGCCAGGCCCATCCGTTCGGCAGGAGACAATGCAAAAAGCGAGACGAACAGGTAAAAAGTACGTTATTTCAAGGCTGTTGCTCTGCGAAAGGGGCAATATCTGCCGCAGGCCCTTGAATCGCCAGGACATAGGGCTGGTCCGCGATGAATTGCTCGTGGACAACGTGCAGGCTCGCGGGGCGGTCGGTCCAGCGCTCCCAGTGCTTCTTCTTCATGACCAGGGCGACCTTGGGATGTTCCGTGAGCAGCTTCTCCACCTCTTCGAGATGCTTGGGGATCTCAATGATGTTTTCGCCCGCGTAGTAGGTGAAGATGCCGGAGTAGATGTCGTAGGCCACGGGCGTGTAGCCTTTCTTGATGAAGAAGCCGAGCCGTTCGCCCTGTTCCTTGGGGCTCATGACGCTGTCCAGGGAGGGAACCGTGGCCCGCGCGGCCACCTGGATCCAGAGCGTCACGCCGAGGAGCAGGCAGAGCAGCAGGGTCCGCGCGCTCATGCGGCGCACGAGCAGCAGCGCCCCCGCCGTGGCCAGCAGGGTCAGGGCCGTGGGCGCGAGGCCGGTGATCTCGGCGGGGAAGGGGATCAGGGCGTCGCCGAAGAACAGCGCGACGCCGAGAAGCGTGAAGAAGACGGCGAAGGCCGCGGCCAGCCGATTGCGGCGCGCTGCGTTCCAGCCGAGCAGGCTGTGCGCGGTCAGCGCGGCCATGGGCGCGAACAGGGGCAGGACGTAGATGACCACCTTGCCGCTCAGGCAGGAGAGCAGCGCAAAGGCGGAAAGAGCGCTGATCCAGAGCCAGGTGCGGCCGCGCACGAGGGTGGAGTCGGCCTTGCGCTCGGCGCGGACTTCGCGCCAGAAGGAGCGCCGCAGCAGCAGGGCCACGGGCGCGGCCGCGAGGGTCAGGGTCCAGGGCAGCCACGTTGCCGGAAGCACGATGAAATAGTAGAGCGGGCCTTCCTTGTGGTGGAAGGTGTTGGTGGCGCGCTGGAAGATCTGCTGCACGAAGACCGTGCGCACGAAGTCGCCGCCTTCCACGAGATAGGCCGCGAGCACCCAGGCCGAGGACACGGCCGCGAAGCAGCCCAGCCCGGCCAGGGTGCGCAGGCTCAGGAAGCGGCGCATCTCGCCCCGCCAGCCCAGATAGACGAGCACCGTCAGCAGCGGAAAGAGCACCCCCAGAGGCCCCTTGACCAGCACGGCCAGCCCGCAGAGGCTGAATCCGCCCAGAATCCAGCGCACGTCCCGGCGCGAATCCGGGTCGGCGTAGCCGCGAAAGAGGCAGGCCTCGGCGGCCACGGTCAGGGCGGCGAACATCAGGTCCATGCGCGAGTAGTGCAGGATGGCCGCGAAGAACAGGCAGGAGGCGCAGATCAGGGCCGTGGCCAGGGAGGCGTCGCGCTTCAGCCGCACGGCGCGGGCCAGCGCATAGGCCGCGAAGAGAAAGCCCAGGCCCGAAAGGGCCGCGCCCAGGAAAAAGACCGAGGGCGGATCCAGCGGGGTGATCTTGTCCAGCAGGGCCAGGAACCAGAAATAGACCGGAGGCTTGTCCGGGTAGGGCATGCCGTTGAGCGAGAGCACCACCCAGGTTCCGGCGCGGTGCATGTTTTCGTAGGCGTTGGCGTAGCGGACTTCGTCCGAGAACCAGAGCGCGCGGGAATTGAGCAGGAAGGCGCTCTGGAGGAAGACGGCGGCGCTCATGGTCAGCCAGGGGTGCGCGCTGAGGCGGTCCCAGATTCGATCCCAGAGGGTATGGGGCATGGTCTATTCCTTGTGGGAGAAGAGATGTACGGCCAGACCGGCCACGCCGCCCAAGGCCCAGCCGAAGAAGACGTCCGAGGGATGATGCCAGCCGAGGTAGACGCGGGAAAAGCCCAGCAGGGCCAGGAGCAGACCCAGGGCCAGGGAGGGAAGCGTCCTGCCGAGGCGCAGCCCCAGGGCCGTGCAGGTGGTGGCGGCCTCGGTGGTGTGGCCCGACGGCAGGGAGTGGTAGGACGGGCGGTTGGTCATGGTCTGAAAGAAGGGATCCTCGCCGGGACGGGGACGGCCGATGATGCTCTTGATGCCGCGCACGGCCAGGAGGGAAACGGCCAACTGCACGGCGATCCAGACCAGGACGAAGCGCTTCAGGCCGGGGCGTTTCTCTTTCCAGGCCTTGATCAGCAGAAAGAGGAACACGCCGTAAAAGGCCGGATTGACGGCGTCCGTGAAGAATTGGAACACGGCCGCGAAATCCGGGTGGGCCTGCCGGTGCGTCCGGAAGAAGGCGAAGACCGCGTGTTCGTCGAAGCCGAAGCGGATTCCCAGCAGGAGCAGCACGAGCAGAAGCGGCCCGGAAACGAGCAGCCAGGACGGCGGGAAGCCGGACCCTGCGGGGCCGGAGGCGAACAGGCGGGGAAAACGCATGCAGGCGTTATAGGAGGAAAGGCCCGGCCTTGCAACCGTGGCCCGGCGCGCGCCCGGCGGTCTAGCCTTCGTCTTCCAGCTTCTTCAGGTCTTCGGGCGTGGGCAGGCGGGGCAGGTAGCGCAGCAGGACTTCGTCGGACGCGCCGAGGCCGTGGAGCAGCTTGAGCATCTTCATGCCCTCGGGTTTCCAGTATTTGAAGGCGTTGTCCGGACAGGCGAAGGGGATGACCAGGTCGCCGTTGTCGTCGAGGTAGGGCTTGTCGTTGGGCATGGCGATTTCTAGCCGCAAACCATCTCCAAGGCAAGGCGGATGCGCGCGGAGCTTGACATGGACGCCCCGGAGCGGGAAACCGGAGCGCAGCGCATGGGGCGCGAAAGCCGGATCGTTCCGGCCGGACTCCGGCCCGGGCCGGAAAAGAGGTGAGCGCATGGAGGCGACGGTTCCCCTTGTGGCGGTGGCGGGCATTCATCTGGTATCCTGCATGAGTCCCGGCCCCAATTTCCTGATCAGCGTGCGGCGGGGCCTGCGGCATTCCCCGCGCATCCTGCTGCTGACCACCCTGGGCGTGGCCACGGGAACCACGACCTGGACGCTGCTCGGCGTGCTCGGCTTTACCGCCGTGATTCTGGGTTCCCCAGGACTTTTCCTCGCGCTCAAATTCGTCGGCGGGGTCTATCTTGCCCGGCTGGGGCTGCTCGCCCTGCGCTCGGCCTGGCTGGGAAGCGCAGGCATCCGACTCGCCGCAGAGGCTCCGGCGCAGCCCATCAGCGGTTGGCGGGCCTACCGCAGCGGACTGCTGACCTGCCTTTCCAATCCCAAGGCCGCCGCCTACTATCTTGCGCTCTTCACCACGGTGCTCGGCCCGCAGACCCCGTCCCAGGTCAAGTGGCTGCTCGTGCCGCTGCTGCCGCTGATCTCGTTCACCTTCTACACGCTGTCCGCCCTTGCGCTTTCGCGTTTCAGGGGCGTCTACGCCCGCATGGTTCGGGGCGTGGACGCGGTCTTCGGCGTGGTCATGCTCGCTGTGGGCCTGCGCATTTTCTTCGCCGGGAATTGAACGCGAAAGGGCGCCCCTCGCAGCCGGGGCGCCCTTGTCGTGGGCAGGTTCGCTGCCGGACGCGATCAGGCCGCGTCGCGCCGCGTCTCGGTGCCGGTGAGGCGGCGGTCCACCTCCTTGACCTTCTTGAGCACGCTGCGGACGATGCGGCGGAATTCGCCCAGATCGCGCGGCTCGTAGCGCGCCTTGGCCTTTGTCAGGCCCGCGAGGTCCAGGGTTTCGTTGTAAAGGTAGGGCAGGTAGAGCGGATCCTGATGGATGAAGAGCGATACCTGCTCCATGAGTCCGTGGATTTCGTCCTGGTTCTTGGCCAGCTTGCGGAAGAGCTTTTCCAGCCGCTTTTCCGCGCGGTGCAGGCTGGAGGTCCAGGAGTTGCTCTGGGGCTCGAACTGGAAATCGCGATGGCAGGCCGAGCAGAGCGTGAGCCGTTCCAGAAAGTGCTTCAGGCTGCCAGGAGCCGAGGCCAGGGCTCCGGCCATGCGGGCCTCCTCCAGCGACACGGCGCGCGCGCCCTGGATGGGGGCGTAGCCGCCGTAGAGATAGGCGATGGGGAAGGGCGTCTGGCGGATGTCGTCCTCCAGGTCGCGCTTGGCCGCGAGGTACTGCCGCGAGGTGACGATGCTCTCGCCTTCCAGGTTCTGGATTCTGCGGTGGACGCGCTCGTTGAAGACCTTGTTCGTGCCGTGGGCGTGGTGGCCTTCCACGTGGGAGCCTTCCTCCTTCCAGGCGAAGTCCTGGCCCACGAGGGTGATTCCGGCCACGCCGCACCAGCGCAGCAGCCGGATCAGGGTCAGGCTGACGTTGCCGCCCGCGTCCAGGACCAGCTCGTTGTCCTTGAGCACGAAGGTGGCCATGCCGCCCATGGTCCAGAGCGGAATGGTCGGGCCGGGATACGTCTCCACGACGCGCGGGTCCACCTTGGTGGAATAGATCAGGGGCACGTCGCGGGCGGCCTGCATGTCCAGGCGCTTGTAGATGTCGAGCATCTGCGCGTTGAAGTCCAGGGCCAGGCAGAAATGGGGCGTCAGGCCCAGGCGCTGGAGCGCGGGCATGGTCTGGAGCGATGTGGCGTAGAGGGCGTTGCCGGGCTGCTCCGCCAGCTTCGGGGCGAATTCTTCCAGCGAGGGGCCGGCGCCGAGAATCACGGCGGAAAGGCCCTTGGCCGCGCCGCGAAGCGGGGTCACGCTGCCTTCCTCCATGGCCCTGCGGAAGTTCTTCAGCTCGTTGCCGACCATGAGATCCTGGCGGAACTTGAGCGTGTTCAGCTCCACGGAGAAGTTTTCCAGCCGGGCCTGGGCCTTCTTGCTCCAGACCGAATACAGCGGGGAAAGCTGGCTGGAGGGCAGATCCTGGCGCAGGTGGATGCGTCCGTAGATGAACTGGAGTTCCAGGTTCTGGACCACGGCGGCGAGATGGTCCTCGCTGGGCGGCAGAAAGTGGAGCTTCTTGGTTGCGAAGGCCGGGCGGTAGTCCGTCTGCCCCAGGCAGCAGTAGAGCTGCACGGGGTCCGGCTCCAGGACGAGAATCTTATGGGAAATAGGCGTATTGGTGCAGAGGTGGTTGATTCCGTAGCCCAGGTTGCAGCCCACGACGAGGCTCGCGCCCGTGGCGGCCTTGTCCTGCGGAATCCAGTCGCGGTAGAGTGCCACGGGGGGCATGGACTCGAACATGCCTTTGCCGCTGGGCAGCTTGAGGTCCAGGAGTCCCCAGCGGTTGTTGAAAACGCGGGCCTCAGCGGCTTCGCGCAACTCCTTGTCGTCGAGCGGCTGCGCGCGCAGCCAGTTGACGAGTTCGGGAGCGTAGTTATTCAGTGTGTCGAGGTTTCCGTCCAAATGAGGAAGCAGCGTCATGGTTCCGTCCTTGTTCAAGGTTGACGCTCCTGGTCTGCAAGGATCGTGCTATCGCCTTGCGGGCCGGTCGGATTTGCCGTACACCTCACCCATCATAAACGCTTCAAGCCTTGGAAAACGAGTTTGAAAATGATCTACAAGGACGTTCTTTCCCGCATCGGCAACACCCCGCTCGTGGAAATCAACAGGCTCAACCCGTTCGCACCGGGCGTCAGCATTCTGGCGAAAATCGAGTGCGTGAATCCGGGCGGCTCCATCAAGGACCGGGTGGCGTTGTGTATGATCGAGGCGGCGGAGCGCTCCGGCGAGCTGACCCCGGACAAGACCATCATCGAGGCCACCAGCGGCAATACCGGCATCGGCCTGGCCATGGTCGCGGCGGTCAAGGGCTACAAGATCACGCTGCTCATGAGCGAGCGCGCCTCGGAAGAGCGCAAGATGATCGTCCAGGCCTTCGGCGCGGACATCCTGCTCACCCCCGGCCACCTTTCCACGGACGGGGCCATCGAGAAGGCCTACCGCATGGCCCGGGAGGAGCCGGACAAATACGTGCTCATGGACCAGTTCAACAACACGTCCTCCATCGAGGCCCACTACAAGGGCACGGGCCTGGAGATCTGGGAGCAGACCGGAGGCGCGGTCACGCATGTGGTCGTGACCCTCGGCACCACCGGAACCTGCATGGGCATCACCAAGCGCATGCGGGAAATGAACCCCGACGTGCAGGTGGTGGCCGTGGAACCCCATGCCGGGCACAAGCTCCAGGGCCTGAAGAACATGCACGAATCCTACCCGCCGGGAATCTGGGACAAGAAGGCTCCGGACCGGGTCATGCGCATCGAGGACGACATCGCCTTCGAGTATTGCCGCAGGCTCGCGCGGGAGGAGGGCATCTTCGCGGGCATGAGTTCCGGCGCGGCCCTGGCCGCCAGCGTACGCTTGGCCGAAGAGCTGGCCGCGCAGGGGCGCGGGGCCAAGATCGTGACCATCTTCCCGGACTCCGGGGAACGCTATCTCTCCACCCCGCTCTTTTCCCTGGCGGCGGCCAAGGGCCTCAAGCTGCGCAACGCGGCCACGGGAACCGGCGTGACCATCGGCACCAGCGGGACTCGCGGGCTCTACGCCGTGGGGCCGAGCATGGACCGTCCCGACGACGCCGGAGCCTGGCGGCGGGCCGTGCTGCTCGACGTGCTGGCCCGCGCCCTTGAGGAACGCGGCGCAGCCGTGAGCGCGGCCATCGGCCTGACGGACATGGACGACCGCACCCTGGAAGCGGCGCGTGCTTCGGGCGGGAGCCGTGCCAAGTACGCCGAGGCTGTGCGCGCCCGGATCAAGGAGCGCGCCCGGATGCTCGGCATGCGCGAAGGCACGGCCTTTCCCCTGGCTTCCGGCTCCGCGGCCAAGTGCGTGGAGCTGACCCGCAAGCTGACGGAAAAGGGGCTGGCCTACGAGAAACTGCGTAGCGTCTACTTCGACGTGCTGCGGGACGAACGCTACGGAGCCATGGCCCTTCAGGATCCGGACAAGATTTCCGCGGGCAAGACCGTGGACCTGGACGACTACGTCAAGTCCAACCCCCTGGATTTCACATTGCTCAAGCGCGCCAGCCTCCAGGATCTCAAGGAAGGCGAAGTCTTTGAGACGGCCTGGGGCAACGTGCGGCCCACGTGGTTCCTTCAGGTGGCCGCTGCCGGGCTCGACGCGCTGCCTTCGGTGGACGTCTTTCTCGCCGACGAATCCCAGAGCTTTCCGCATCTGGAGAATCTGCGCGCGCTCTGGTCCGCCGCGGGCCGGGAGGTCCAGGCCTGGATCCTGGGCCAGCAGGCCGTGGCCGAGGACGGGCTGGAGTTCGGCGACTTGCTGGCCGAGGCCGAGCATCCGTTGGCCCTGCGCATGTGGCTGCTTTCGGGTTCCTATCACAAGACCCTGACCGCCACCCGGCAGGCCGTGGAAATGTGGTCCAGGAACTGGCGGCGCGTGCAGGACGCGGCCGCGACCCTGGCCCTGGCCCAGTCCGCGCCGGGAGACGACGTGCCCCAGCCCGCGGAGCAGGCCGTGTTCGATCTCAAGAGAGGGCTGGCCGAAGCGTTGGACAACGATTTCGGGCTGCACCGCTTCTGGACGGCGCTGTTCAAGTTCGTCAAGGACGTGCACCAGCTCGAATCCGCCGGACGGCTCACGGGCGCCGCGGCCAAGGCCTGCCTTCGCCAGCTTCGCGCCGTGGACCGGGTGCTCGGCATTCTCGACGAAAACACGCTGCCGCTGCTGCTCGCGGATTTGCCCGAAGAGGTCCGCGCCCTGGTGGGCAAGCGGCAGGCGGCGCGGGAAGCCAAGGATTTCGCCGCCTCGGACGCCCTGCGCGACGAGCTGGCGGCCAAGGGCTACCGGGTCGAGGACTCGGCCAAGGGACCGCGCATCTTCCGCGCCTAGGCTCGACCGGGGCGGAGGCGCAAGCCTCCATCGACAGTACGCAAAAGGGCGGAACCGCGCGGTTCCGCCCTTTTTAATGGTTGAAGCGGGGTGGGTGTCCCGTTCTATTCGTTGCAGTCCTTGCAGGGCAGAACCAGGTTCAGCAGCACGCCCACGATGCCCGCGAGGCCGATGCCGCCCATCTGGAGCTGGCCGATGCTGATGTCCGCGCCGAAGATGTCGGCGATGGCGTTGATCGGGCCGCTCAGGGGCACGGTCAGCCCGCCGATGCCGACCACGAGGATGATGCCCACGATGGCCATGTTGCGCGGCAGCATGAGGTCGTGTCCGGCCCGGACCAGGGTGTTGATGCCGATGGTGGTGATGGCGCCGAAGAGCAGGACCATGATGCCGCCCATGACCGGGGTGGGCACGGTCTGGAGCAGGCCGCCGAGCTTGCCCACGAAGGCCAGGAGCACGGCGGAGATGGCGGCCCAGGTCATGATCGCGGGGTTGAACGCGCGGGTCAGGGCCACGGCGCCGGAAACCTCGGAGTAGGTGGTGTTCGGAGGACCGCCGAGCAGGGCCGCCAGAGAGGTGGCCAGGCCGTCGCCGAGCAGGGTGTTCTTGATGCCGGGATCCTTGACGTAGTCCTTGCCCGTGATGCCGCTGATGGCCAGCACGTCGCCGAAGTGCTCGATGGACGGGGCGATGGCCACGGGCACGATGTAGAGCACGGCGGCCCAGTTCCAGTTGCTCCAGCTGGGGAAGGAGAAGTTCGGAACGGCGAACCAGGGGGCGTCCTTGAGGGAGCTGAGGTTCACGAGATGGTCGCCGGCCACGCTGAAGAGCAGGGTGGCTCCGGCGGCCTCCTTGGCCGCGCGCTCGGCGGTGAACTGGGCCAGGGCCGAAGCGGTGAAGCCCGTGGCGTCCAGAAGCACGGCCGTGCCGTAGCCCGCGAGGATGCCGCAGAGGATGGGCACGAGCTTGAACCAGCCCTTGCCCAGCAGGGAGACGAGGATGGTGGTCAGCAGGGCGACCACGGCGCAGATGGCCGCGGCCTTGGGCACGGCCAGCACGATGCTGGCGTCGCCGCCCAGGCCCATGGACATGTTCACGGCCACCGGGGCCAGGAACAGGCCGATGACCATGATCACCGGGCCGGTGACCACCGGGGGCAGGATGCGGGCCAGGGCCGCGTTGCCGCGCCAGCGGATGATCAGGCTCAGGATAACGTAGAGCAGGCCTGCGGCGAAGAGGCCGCAGAGCGTGCCCTCGATGCCCCATTCCTTCACGCCGTAGCCGATGGGCGCGATGAAGGCGAAGGACGAGGCCAGGAACACGGGCACCTTGCCCTTGGTGACGACCTGGAACAGCAGCGTGCCTGCTCCGGCGGTGAACAGGGCCACGTTCGGGTCCATGCCCACCAGCAGGGGCACGAGAACCAGCGCGCCGAAAGCCACAAACAGCATCTGCGCGCCGAGAATCCCGTCTTTCAATCGGAAATTGTACTCAGTCGAATGAACGTTGCTCATTAACTCCTCCTCTCTGGGTGCGAACGGACAAAAAAAACGGGCCGGAGCCCGTGGTTGCTATTTGGTGCCGAAGATTTTGTCCCCGGCGTCGCCGAGGCCCGGAAGAATGTACCCGACGTCGTTCAGCTTTTCGTCGATGGCCGCCACGTAGATGTCCACGTCCGGGTGCTCGCGTTCCAGACGGGCGATGCCTTCGGGCGCGGCCACGAGGAACAGGCCCCGGATGCTGGGGCAGCCCGCTTCCTTGAGCAGCTTGATGGTGGCCATGAGCGTGCCGCCGGTGGCCAGCATGGGGTCGAGAATGAAGGCCAGGCGCTGGTCGATGTTCTTGGCCAGCTTGACGTAGTACTGCACGGGCTCCAGGGTTTCCTCGTTGCGGTAAAAGCCCACGACGCTGACCTTGGCGCCGGGAACCATGTCGATCACGCCGTCCATCATGCCCAGACCGGCCCGCAGAATGGGCACGACGGTGATCATCTTGCCGGAAATGGTTTCGACCTCGATTTCACCGGCCCAGCTCATGATCTTGGTGGACTCGGTCTGCAAGTCCTTGGTGGCCTCGTAGGTCAGCAGACGAGTGATTTCGATGGCGAGCGCCCGGAATTTGCTGGTGCTGATGTCGGACGTGCGCAGGAGCCCCAGCTTGTGCCGGATCAGCGGATGATCCACGACGGTTACAGACACGATAATCCTCCAATTTTCTTGAGAAAAAATATTCCAGCTCGGACAAACTTTTTATCTTTACTCGGCAAAGGGGGCGGAGGTCAAGCCCCGTGCGCCAGCGGCACTTCAATACCAAAAAGGTGTTTTGTCATCCGGGCGCGGGGGGTATATCATCCCCATATGAAAAACAGGAATGACGAAAGCGCCTCGGCGGCGGAGATTTTCGGGGCGGGCTGGCGGCGAAGGGTCGCGCCGGAAGACGGCGGTCTGCGGCTGGACCGTTACTGGGCCAGGGAGCTGGAAGAGGAGGGGGTTTCGCGCGGCAAGGTCCAGGACTGGATCAAGCTCGGTCTCGCCCTCGTGGACGGCATGGCCGTGAGCAAGCCCAACCAGACCCTGCTGCCCGGCCAGGAGCTGGAACTGCGGGGCAAGGCTCCCGCCTGCGGAACCCTTGCCGAGGCAGGCCCCCTGGAGGTGCTCCACGAGGACGCCCAGGTGATCGTCCTGAACAAGCCCGCCGGGCTGACCACGCATCCCGCTCCGGGCGAGCCGGAGGGCACGCTGGTCAATCGTCTCCTGGCGCGCTGGCCCGACATGGACCCGGCGAAATCCGGCATGGACCCGGTGCGGCCCGGCATCGTGCATCGGCTGGACAAGGACACCTCCGGCCTGATCATCGCGGTCCGCACCGAGGCGGCCCGGCTTCTGCTCGCAGCGGACTTCGCCGCCCGCAGCGTTGACAAGCTCTACCTCGCCCTGGTGCACGGCGTCCCCGAACCCCGCAAGGGCGAAATCGACCTGCCCATAGGCCGCGACCCGCGCAACAAGACGAAGATGGCCGTGGCCGAGAAAGGCGGAAGAGAGGCGCGCAGCAGCTACGAGACGCTCTGGGTCGCTCCGGGCATGAAGGCGTCCCTGGTGGCCGTGCGCATCCACACGGGCCGCACGCATCAGGTCCGCGTGCACATGGCGGCTATCGGTTGTCCGCTCCTGGGCGACGCCACCTACGGCGCGCGGCAGGCCGCGGAATGGTCGGCGGCGGGCGAGCCCGAAGCGGCCAGACAGATGCTCCACGCCTACGCCCTGCGCTTCACGCATCCGATCACGGGGAAGCTGCTCTTTTTTCGGCAGGATCCTCCCGAAGACTTCCAGAACCTGCTCGCGGCCCTGGCCCGGAGCGGGCTGCGCGTCGGACTGGTGGGGCCTCCGGGCTGCGGCAAGTCCACGCTGCTGGGGCTGCTGGCCGAGGCGGGGCTGCCGACCTTCAGCGCGGACGCGGCCGTGGCCGAGCTTTACGCGCCCGGCGGGGACGGAGCCGACCTCATCGGCAGGCGTTTCGGCACGCAGTATCTTCACGCGGCAGGCGGCGTGGACAAGGCCGCGCTTTTCGCGGCCATGCGCGAATCCGGGCAGATCCTGCGCGAGGTCATGGAACTGGTGCATCCCCTGGTGCGCCACAGGGCCGAATCGTTCTTTCGCCGCCACGCGGCACAGGTGGCCGTGGCCGAGGTTCCGCTGCTGCTGGAGGGCGGCTGGCACGAGAGCGGCGTCGTGGACTGCGTGGTCGGCGTGTTCTGCCCGGACGAACGACGCCGGGGCGCTTTCCGCGAGGCGCGCGGGCTCGACCCGGATACGCTGGCCGTGTTCGATTCCTGGCAGTGGCCCCCGGACCGCAAGCGGGCCTTCTGCGCCCTGTGCGTGGAGAACGACGCCGGGCTGGCAGAGCTGCGCAGCGAGGCGGCCCGCGTTTCCGCGAGCCTGGAGGAGATGCGTTCGCGGCGCGGGGCCGAGGCCCTGGAACGGGCCGGGCAGGCCATGCTTATCGTGGCCGAAAGGCTGAAAGAGGCGCCTGAGTGATTCCGCTGTACGACAACGTCCCCCGCGTGCATCCGCCTTACGCGGTGCTTGGGATCATCATTCTGAACGTTCTGGCGTTTCTTTATGAACTCAGCCTGCCGCCGCAGGACCAGATGCTGTTCTTCCACCTCTTCGGGGTGGTGCCGGCGCGGTTCAGCGATCCGCAGTGGGCCATGCACGCCGGGTATCCCGACGCCACGCTCTGGCCCCTTTTCACCTACATGTTCCTGCACGGCGGCTGGCTGCATCTGATCATGAACATGTGGATGCTTTGGATTTTCGCGGACAACATTGAGGACGTGACCGGGCATTGGCGGTTCGTGGGCTTCTATCTCTGCTGCGGGCTGGTGGCCGTGGCCCTGCACGTGCTCTTCAACCAGGACTCGCCGCTGCCCATCGTCGGCGCGTCCGGGGCCATCGCCGGGACGCTCGGCGCGTATCTCGTGCTGTATCCGCACGGCCGGGTGGCCACCCTGGTGCTCATCTTCATTTTTTATTTCCGGGCCTCTCTGTTTCTGGTCGTCTGGTTCGCGTTGCAGATCGTCTCCGGCATCGAGCAGGGCTCCGCCGGCCAGATCGCGGGCGTGGCCTGGTGGGCCCATGTGGGCGGTTTCGTGGCGGGCATGGTCCTGATCCGCGTGTTTCGCCTCAAGGATCGCTGCTA
This sequence comes from Paucidesulfovibrio longus DSM 6739, assembly GCF_000420485.1. Taxonomy (NCBI): domain Bacteria; kingdom Pseudomonadati; phylum Thermodesulfobacteriota; class Desulfovibrionia; order Desulfovibrionales; family Desulfovibrionaceae; genus Paucidesulfovibrio; species Paucidesulfovibrio longus. The sequence goes on from NZ_ATVA01000011.1 coordinate 236,880, forward strand.
CTACTGCTACGACGCCCGCCTTCGCCGATACGACCTGGCCGATTGACGGGACGACGGTTTTCAAGGGGATGCTGGTTTGGTACAAAGCGTGATGCTCAAGACTTCGCCTTTCTATCGTGCTTGTGCGCTGCTGCTGGCCCTTGGGCTTTCTCTCGTCTTCGCAGCCGGAGCGGCGGCGGCGTCCGCAGGGACCGGGCGCACCCTGCGCGTTGTGGCCCTGGAGGCCCCGCCCTTGTGCATGCAGGGGCCGGACGGAAAAGCCGAAGGCCTGCTCGTGGACATCGTTCGAGAAGCCCTGCGCCGCGCCGGATATGGCGCGGAATTCGAGATCCTGCCCTGGAAGCGCTGCCTGGAAACGACCCGCAACGGCGAGGCCGACGCGGTTTTTTACGCCGGGTACAGTCGGGAACGCGCAAAATACCTCTACTTCCCCATGGAACAGCTTTTCGAGGAGCAGACCGTGTTCTGGCGTCGGGCCGGGAGCCCGGCGCAGCTTGCTCCGGACTATTCCAATGCACGGCGCTTCACCGTAGCCGCCGGGATAGGCTATCGTTACGGAGGCCGGTTGGACGGCGCTCTTGCCGAGGGGCTTTTTCGGCATGTGGAGCGCATTTCCGACTGGGAACGCGGCGCCTGGATGCTGTTGAACGGACGGGTGGATTTTTTTCTCGCCGACCGTCTGCCCGCGCTGCATCTCCTGCGCGTGCAAGGGCTGACGGACCGCATTGAGCCGCTGCGCGACGCCCAAGGGCAGGTCATGATCTGGAGCCGCTCGCCCACGTATCTCTGCTTTTCCCGCGCGAGCACGACCCGGAAAGACGTGCGCGCGTTCGACGCGGCCTTGAGCGCCCTCAAGCAGGACGGCACGTATGAAAGATTGCTGTCCGCACCCCGCTGAGGGGGAGTCGCCGCTCTCCGCGTCGGGATCTTGACTGTCGGACAAATCGGCTTATTGTAAAGTATTGCCGGACGGTTCCGGCGCGAGAAAATGAGGAGTCGATAGCCGATGGCCGTTGAATACAAGGACTACTACCAGACGCTCGGAGTTTCCAAGACCGCCGACAAGGATGAGATTTCCAAGGCGTTCAAAAAGCTCGCCAGGAAATGTCACCCCGACCTGAACCCCAACGACAAGAGCGCGGAAGCCCGGTTCAAGGAGATCAACGAGGCCTACGAGGTGCTCAAGGATCCGGAAAAGCGCAAGCTCTACGACCAGCTCGGCCCCAATTGGGACCAGTATCAGCAGGGAGGCTTCCAGCGTCCTCCGGGCTTCGAGAACGTGCAGTTCGACTTCGGCGCGGGCGGCGGCGGTTTCAGCGATTTCTTCGAGACGATTTTCGGCGGCGGCTTCCAGGGTGGCGGCGGCTTCGGCGGCGGCTTTCCGGGCGGCGGCTACCGGCAGGAGGGCTTTGGCGGGCGACAGGGCTACCAGCGTCGGCCCCGGCGCGGCGCGGACTCCGAGGCCGTCTATGAAATCACGCTGGAAGAGGCCTACCGAGGCGGGCAGAAGACCATCACCCTCCAGGAGCAGGGCGGTCCGGGCGTGGCCGCCGGACAGAGCAAGACCCTGGACGTCAAGCTCCCGTCGGGCGTCAAGGACGGCCAGCGCATCCGGCTCTCCGGCCAGGGCAACCCCGGCATGGGGGGCGGTCCCGCGGGCGACCTCTACCTGAAGATCCGCATCCTGCCGCACCATCTCTACAGTCTTTCGGACAGCAACATCCTTCTCGACCTGCCCCTGGCTCCGTGGGAGGCCGCGCTCGGCGCCAAGGTCCGCGTGCCCACCCTGGACGGCCCCGTGGAAATGAACATCCCCGCGGGCATGGCCTCCGGCAGGAAGCTGCGCGTCCGCGGGCGCGGACTGGGCTGCGGGGCGAAAAAGGGCGACCAGATCGTCCGCATCGTCATCGCCACGCCCAAGCAGCTCACGGACGAGGAACGGGAACTCTGGGAAAAGCTGGCCACGATCTCCGATTTCGAGCCACGGCCCTACTAGGCGGAAGCGCGCCGCCCTTCATATCCAAGCAAGGAAGCGGGAAACATGACCACCAAACGCCTTCAGGAAATTCTCTGCCGGGTCCAGCGGCCCAATCTGCCGGAACGCTCCGAGCTGGTCGCCTGGGCCCAGCTTGTGGAAATCACGCGTATCGAACCGAGCCACGTTTCGGAGCTTCTGGAGCTGGGCTGGATCAGCCCGGTAAAGACCAACGCCGAGGAGTATCTCTTCCGCCTGCGCGACGTGTACCGCATCCAGAAGCTGATGCGCCTCTGCCGCGACCTGGAGGTTTCCCTCATGGGCGGCAGCATCATCGTGGATTTGCTGGAGCGCATCGAGCAGCTGGAAAGCGAACTGGAACAGGCCCGACGCCTGGGCTGACGGCCGGTGCGAACCTCCAGCCGCGGATTCCCGCACTTCCCGTTTCGCCGGGCCGGGTTCCGGCTTTCGCGCGCCGCTTGCGCCGTTGCGGCCGTCAGTCGCGGCATTCCCGAAATCCACATATTTTCGAGTCGTTCAGCGGGTTGCGAACATTTTCCACAGCTTTCCTCTTGCCAGTATAAAAGGCATGCTTACCTTTGTCCGTGATAGGAACAAAAATATATTTAGCTTGTCCTTTCAATATCTTTAATTGTGGAAAATTATTTCGGGCGCAGATCCGGCCCGAGAGGAAGGAGGCGCAATGGACCTCAACAAGCTGACCCAGAAAACCCAGGAAGCCATCACCCAGGCGCAGTCCCTGGCCGTGAAGCAGGGCCATCAGCAGATCGACGTGGAGCACCTGCTCTACGCCCTGGTGATGCAGGACGACGGGCTCGTGCCCAAAATTTTGAAGAAGGTGGACGTGGACGCCGCGGCCTACGCCAAGGCCGTGGAAGCGGAAATCGGAAAGATGCCCAGGGTGTCCGGCCCCGGAGCCCGGCCCGACCAGGTCGTGGTCACGCATCGGCTGAATTCCGTGCTGGTGCGGGCGGACGAGATTCGCCAGCGCATGCAGGACGAGTTCGTCAGCGTGGAGCACGTCTTTCTTGCCGTGCTCGACGAGTCCGCCTCCACGGGCGCGGGCCGCGTGAACAAGCAGTTCGGCGTGAACCGCGACGCGGTCTTCGCCGCCCTGACCAAGCTGCGCGGCAACCAGCGCGTGACCTCGGACAATCCGGAAGCCTCCTACGAGGCCCTGAACAAATACGGACGCGACCTTGTTGACGAGGCCCGCAAGGGCAAGCTCGACCCGGTCATCGGCCGGGACGCGGAAATCCGCCGGGCCATCCGCATTCTTTCGCGCCGGACAAAGAACAATCCCGTGCTCATCGGCGAGGCGGGCGTGGGCAAGACCGCCATCGTGGAGGGGCTGGCCCAGCGCATCGTCAAGCAGGACGTGCCCGAAGGGCTCAAGGACAAGACCATCTTCGCCCTGGACATGGGCACGCTCGTGGCGGGCGCCAAGTATCGCGGCGAGTTCGAGGAACGGCTCAAGGCCGTGCTCAAGGAGGTCCAGACCTCCGAGGGCCGCGTGATCATGTTCATCGACGAGATCCACACCATCGTGGGCGCGGGCAAGACCGAAGGCGCCATGGACGCGGGCAACCTGCTCAAGCCCATGCTGGCGCGCGGCGAGCTGCACTGCATCGGCGCGACCACCACGGACGAGTACCGCAAGTACATCGAAAAGGATCCGGCCCTGGAGCGCCGCTTCCAGACCGTGATGGTCAACGAGCCGAGCGTCGAGGACACCATTTCCATCCTGCGCGGGCTTCGGGAGCGGTTTGAAGTGCACCACGGCGTGCGCATCTCCGACGGTGCGGTGGTCGAGGCCGCTGTGCTCTCGGACCGCTACATCTCGGACCGCCAGCTTCCGGACAAGGCCATCGACCTCATCGACGAGGCCGCGGCCCTGATCCGCACGGAGATCGACTCCCAGCCGGAAGAGCTGGACCGCATCAACCGGCAGGTGCTGCAACTGGAAATCGAGCGCGAGGCCCTGAAGAGGGAGATGGACCAGCCCTCCCGCGACAGGCTGGTCAAGCTGGAGGACGAGCTTTCCGGACTGCGCCTGGAGCAGGACGAGCTTCAGTCCCAATGGGAGCGGGAAAAGGGTTCCATCGAAGGCTTGCGCCGCATCAAGGAGGAAATCGAGCAGGTCCGGCTTCAGATCGAGGAAGCCGAGCGCGTGCTCGACTACAACCGTGCGGCCGAATTGCGCTACGGCAAGCTGAACTCCCTGGAGAAGCAGCTCGCCGGGGCGGACGCGGCCATGGACGAGGAGGGCAAGCCCCGACTGGTCAAGGAGGAGGTCGGCCCGGACGACGTGGCCGAGATCATCTCCCGCTGGACCGGCATCCCCCTCTCCCGGCTCATGGAAGGCGAGCGGGAAAAGCTGCTGAAGCTGGGGGACGTGCTCCACGAGCGCGTCGTCGGCCAGGACAAGGCCGTGACCGCCGTGACCGAAGCCGTGCTGCGCGCCCGCGCCGGACTCAAGGATCCGCGCCGGCCCATCGGCTCGTTCATCTTCCTCGGCCCCACGGGCGTGGGCAAGACCGAGCTGTGCAAGACCCTGGCCGCGGCCCTGTTCGACACCGAGGACAACATGATCCGCATCGACATGTCCGAGTACATGGAGAAGCACACGGTGGCGCGGCTCATCGGCGCGCCTCCGGGCTACGTCGGCTACGACGAGGGCGGCCAGCTCACCGAGGCCGTGCGCCGCAAGCCATACTCGGTGATCCTCTTCGACGAGATCGAAAAGGCGCATCACGACGTCTTCAACGTGCTGCTCCAGGTGCTCGACGACGGGCGGCTCACGGATTCGCACGGACGCACCGTGGACTTCAAGAACACCATCGTGATCATGACGTCCAACATCGGCGCGCCCCGTCTGCTCGAAGGCATCGACTACGAGCGCGGCGGGTTCAAGCCCGGAGTGGAGGATGCGGTCATGGGCGAGCTGCGCCAGCACTTCCGGCCCGAATTCCTCAACCGCGTGGACGAGACCGTGATTTTCTCGCCCCTGAGCACCGAACAGCTCGGCGTCATCGTGGAACTGCTCCTCAAGGGGCTTTCGGAACGGCTGGCCGACCGCAAGATCACGCTCAGCCTCACGGACGCGGCCCGCAAGTTCATCGCCGAGGCGGCCTACGACCCGATCTACGGCGCGCGCCCGCTGAAGCGGTACATCCAAGCCCACGTGGAGACCCCCCTGGCCAAGCTGCTCATCGGCGGCAAGCTGGGCGACGGGGACAGCGTGGCCGTGGACGAGCAGGACGGCGAACTGGTCTTCAACTGATCCGCAGGCGAATGCTGACGGCAATCACGGGCCGGGGGAGCGATCCTCCGGCCCGTTTTGCTGGCTGCGGCGAATCTGGCACCTTCGTCGATATCCTGCTAGGCTGCTGGAAAATCATCGGTGAAACCGAGCAAGGACGAGGAACATGCCGGAAACGTTGACGACCCTCCTGGGCGAACCGGACGCGCCCGAAGCCTTGGAGAGGCTCTACCGCGCCGATCCGGCGGCTTTTGCCTCGGCGCTGCCCTCGGCTCTGGCCGCGCGGCCCGACTCCCCGCTGCTGCGGGCCTGGCGAGCGCGGCTCGCGCCGGACGCGGAGGGGGTGTACCTCCTGGGAAAGCCGCCGAGGCGGGAAGCCGAGGGAAGGGCGCAGGCGACGCGGCCTGGGAGCCTGGGCGAAGTCTGGCTGGTCGTCGGCCTGGGGCTGCTGGCCGGGCTGTTCGTCAAGCTCCCTGAAATGGCGTCCGGCTCCTCCTGGGCCTTCTTCAGCGAGGACTGGTTCTACCCGCGAAACATCCTTCTTGGGCCGCTGGGAGCCATGTTTCTCTATCTGCTTCATCTGCGGGGCTGGAAGCGGCCCGGCTCCTGGATCGCCATCGGCCTGTTCGCGATTCCCGCCCTGTGGCTCAATGCCCTTCCGGACACCCACGCGGACGCCACGGTGCTGGCCTGCCTGCATGCGCCGCTGCTGCTCTGGTGTCTGACCTGCGCCGCGTATGCGGGCGGGAGCTGGCCCAGCGCGGAGCAGCGCCGGGAATACGTGCGCTTCTTCGGCGAAGTGGTGGTCTTTTCCGGGCTGTTGCTGCTCGGAGGCGGCGTGCTGCTCGGCCTGACCCTGGGGCTGTTCGAACTGCTCGGCGTGCCCGTCTCCTGGATTTGGGAGTGGATGATGCCCCTGGGCGCCGCGGCCATTCCGGTTGCCGCGGCCTGGGCCGTGACGCGGCATGACGGCGGCGCGCGGATCATGCCGCTCCTGGCGCGCATCTTCGCGCCCCTGTTCCTGGTGGTGCTGATGGCCTATCTGGTGCGCATGGCCGTCCATCTTCCGGAGTTGTTCCAGGACCGGGAGACGTTGCTGGTCTACAACCTGCTGCTGCTCTCCGTGCTGGGCCTGTCCGTCTTCGCGCTCTCCGGGCGGGACGCCGGAGGAAGGACGCGGGCCGGATTCCTGGAATGGCTGCTGGCCGCGCTGCTGCTTCTCACCGTCCTTCTCGACTTCGTGGGCCTGGCGGCCATCGGCGACCGCATCCTGGGCATGGGGCTGACCCCGAACCGGCTGGCCGTGCTCGGCTCCAACCTCGCGGTGCTCGGCAACCTTCTGGCCCTGCTGCGGCTGTATGCGCTGCTGCTGCGCGGCAAGGCGGACGTCGCGGCCCTGGAACGCGTCACCGCCCTCTACCTTCCGGTCTACGCGGTCTGGGCCGCGCTGGTGACCTTCGTGTTCCCGTCGGCGTTCTGACCGGGCGCGCCTTGACATACCCCTCCCAGGCCCGATCATATGGAAACCGGGACGCATCCCGATGCCCCGGCCAAGACTTGGAGACGACATGAGCAGAATCACGAGCACGGATCTGGAAAACTATGCCGAGGTGCTGACCTGGGCCATGCGCACCTCGCGCGCCGAGAAGCTGCACAACGGCGACGCCGTGGTGGTGCGCTTCGACTATCCGGCCATCCGGCTCGCCGAGGCGCTGTACACCAGGCTCGTGGACGAACATCTCAATCCGGTTCTTCGTCTTTTGCCCACCCCGCTCATGGAGGGCGAGCATTACCTGAACTCCAGCTTCGGCCAGCTGGTCTTTCAGGAACCGGGCGAGGTGGAGTTGTATGCGGGCTGCGCCGGGGTCATCACCGTCTATTCGCCCCTGGAGCTGACCCACCTCGCGGGGATCGACCCGCGAACCATCCAGGAGGGCCGCCGCGCCCGGCGAGCCGTGTTCGAGGTCATGGAGCGGCGTCGGCGTTCCGGCAGGCTCGGCTGGACCTCCTGCGTGCTGCCCAGTCCCGCCCTGGCCAATGCCGCGGGGCTGTCCCTGGACGAGTACGAGGAGCGCTGGCTGCGGGCCTGCTGGCTGAACATGCCCAGCCCGGTCAAGGAGTGGCGGCGCATCCGCGAGGAATTGTCCGAAATTTCGTCCTGGCTCGACTCCCTGGACATGGAGAGCGTGCACGTGCAGGCCGCCAACGTGGACCTGACCTTCGCCCCCGGCGACAACCGCCGCTTTCGGGGCATGCTCGGCACCAACGTGCCCGGCAGCGAGGTGTTCATCTCCCCCGACTGCCGCAGCGTGCGGGGCCGTTTCTGGTCCGACCTGCCGTCGGTGGAGCTGGGCAGGGTGGTTCTCGGCGCGCGGCTCGACTTCGAGGGCGGTGTCGCGGTCCGGGCCGAGGCGCAGACCAACGCGCAGTTCTTGCAGCAGCGGCTGTATGCGGATGCCGGGGCGCGCAAGGTGGGCGAGTTCGCGCTTACGGACCGTCGCTTTTCCCGCGTGGACCGATTCATGGCCCACACCATTCTGGACGAGAACCACGCGGGCGAGCACGGCAGTTGCCACATCGCCCTGGGAGCCTCCATCCCGGCCACGTTTTCGGGTCCGCAGGAAATTCTCACGCCGGAGATGGAGCTGGCGCTCGGCTTCAACTCCTCCGGGGTGCACTGGGATCTGGTGAACACGGAAGACAAGCTCGTCACGGCGAAGACCGCTGACGGCTCCGAGGTCGTCATCTACGAGGACGGGGAGTTCCGGCGCTAGAGCCGGAACTGTTGAAACCGTATCGGAATCGGCGCGGCGTCCCCGGGAACGCCGCGCCGATTCTGTTTTTCGGGCTATTCCTGGAGCAGGGCCTGGCCCTCGCTGTCCTTGTGGACGTTCAGGATCGCCAGCACGATGTCCAGCAGATACCACATCAGCAGTCCCCCCAGGGTGAAGATCTTGAGGATGCCGAGCACGCGGTGGCCGAGATAGAAGCGGTCCATGCCGAAGAATCCGCCCATGATGGCCAGCAGCAGGCAGACGCTCTGGTAGCGGCGTTTCGGCCGGACCAGGGCCTCGCCCTCGGCGTCGGTGCGGATGCGCCCCGTGATGACCAGGTAGAGGTCCAGCAGCTGCCAGAGAATGACGATCAGCAGGAGGGGCCAGAAGAAGATCCCGGAACCCGTGGGGTGGCGGAACGGATTCGAATTGTACCAGAAAAAGGACGCGTAATAGAGCAGGCTTACGCCGAGCCGCGTGAAGCAGAGCCTGCGGAAGCCGAGGTAGAGGTAGTGCACGCCGAGCCCGGCTCCGAAGACGGTGAGGATGAGATAGGTGAGGGTTTCCTTGTTCTCCGAGCCTTCCAGCGGGACGCCGTTGACGTCCTTGGGCTTTCCGCCCACGAGCAGGTAGAGGTCGATGAGCCACCAGATGAACAGTCCGCCCAGGGTGATCATCTTGAGGATGCCGGTGCCGATCTTGCCGAGGTAGAAGCGGTCCAGTCCGGTCCAGCCGAGAAGCAGGCTGAGCACCACGGCTACGGAATACACCCTGCGGGGAGCGTTATCAGCGCTCTCCGGAGCCGGGCGCTTGATGGTGCCCAGCAGCCATTTCCACTCGTCGGCGTAGGCCGAGGACGGTACGGATTCCTCGTTGACGTTTTCCTGTTCCATTGTCGTCTCCTTTTCATGCACGATTACGGTTGGTTGTTCGTCCGCATACGAAGACGGCATACCAGATGGGCGGCATGAATGCCAGTCTTTGGATATGTTGAAACAGTGAAGAAGCGATCCGGGACGCAACGCGGCGGGTGTCCGTTTTGTCCTGTTTTTCCCGCCCGGACCGTTGACATCGGTTCCCTGGTGCTTATCCCTTCTGGGCAACGGGGCGTGGCCCCAATTACCAAGAGCAAGGAAAGACAGATGAGCGAAGAGAAGAGCACTGAATCCGCGAAAGCCGAGGCCGGTCAGGCGGACGGCGTGACCCAGGAGATCGATCTCTCGGAAGAGGAACTGGAAGCGCTTTGCCGAGAACGCGTCTGCCCCGCCTGCAACGTCATGCAGGAGGCCGAGAATCTGCGTCTGCGCGCCCTGGCCGACACCGAGAACATCAAGAAGCGTCTCCTGCGGGAAACCGAGGAGTTGAGGAAGTACGCCGGGGAGAACATCCTCGCGGACCTGCTTCCGGTGCTCGACAATCTCGACCTCGCGCTGGAGCATGCCAAGGGGCTGGACGCCTGCGCGGATTTCGTGGTCGGCGTGGAAATGACCCGAAAGATCTTCCTGGATACGCTGGAGCGGCAAGGCCTCTCCTCGATCCGCGCTTCCGCAGGGGAAGAGTTCGACCCCAACGTGCACGAGGCGGTGGGCATGCTCCAGAATCCGGAACTGCCCGACGGAGCCGTGGTCCATCTGGTCCAGCGCGGCTACGCCCTCAAGGGGCGGCTGCTGCGGCCCGCCAAGGTCATGGTCAACAAGCTGGAAGGCTGAGCAATCGACCTGCATCCGCCCCCCTTTACAACGTGGCGGAGCGTCTTATCTTTGTATCGTTGCAGTGAACCGACAAATTTATCTCCAGATTTGAATGAGGAGGACGCATAATGGGTAAAATCATAGGAATCGACCTCGGAACCACCAACTCCTGTGTCTACGTCATGGAGGGCAAGGATCCGAAGTGCATCACCAACCCCGAAGGCGGACGCACCACGCCTTCCATCGTGGCCTTTACCGACAAGGAGAGGCTCGCGGGTGAGATCGCCAAGCGTCAGGCCGTGACCAATCCCGAAAAGACCATTTTCGCCATCAAGCGGCTCATGGGACGCGAATTCGACGCCCCGGAAGTGACCAAGTGGCTCGAGCATTGCCCCTACCGCATCGTCAAGGGCAAGAACGGAGACGCCTGGGTCGAGGTCGCGGGCAAGAAATATTCCCCGCCTGAAATTTCGGCCATGATCCTGCAGAAGCTGAAGAAGGACGCGGAAACCTACCTCGGCGAGGAAGTCACCGAGGCGGTCATCACCGTTCCCGCCTACTTCAACGACTCCCAGCGCCAGGCCACCAAGGACGCGGGCAAGATCGCGGGCCTGGAGGTCAAGCGGATCATCAACGAGCCCACGGCGGCTTCCCTGGCCTACGGATTCGACCGCAAGGCCAACGAAAAGATCGCGGTCTTCGACCTCGGCGGCGGCACCTTCGACATTTCCATCCTGGAAGTGGGCGACAACGTCGTGGAAGTGCGCGCCACCAACGGCGACACCTTCCTCGGCGGCGAGGACTTCGACCACAAGATCATCGAGTATCTCGTGGAAGAGTTCAAGCGCGAGAACGGCATCGACCTTTCCAAGGACCGCATGGCCCTCCAGCGGCTCAAGGAAGCGGGCGAAAAGGCCAAGAAGGAGCTGTCCTCGTCCATGGAGACCGAGATCAACCTGCCGTTCATCACGGCGGACCAGTCCGGTCCCAAGCACCTGATGATCAAGCTCTCCCGCGGCAAGCTGGAGCGTCTGGTCGAGAGCCTGGTGGACCGCACCGAGGCCCCCTGCAAGAAGGCCCTGGCCGACGCGGGCCTCACCGCCGCGGACATCGACGAGGTCATCCTCGTGGGCGGCATGACCCGCATGCCCCTGGTGCAGGCCAAGGTGAAGGAATTCTTCGGCCGCGAGCCGAACCGCTCCGTGAACCCGGACGAGGTCGTGGCCATGGGCGCGGCCATCCAGGGCGGCATCCTGGCGGGCGACGTCAAGGACGTGCTCCTGCTCGACGTGACCCCGCTCTCCCTGGGCATCGAGACCATGGGCGGCGTGATGACCAAGCTCATCGAGCGCAACACCACGATCCCGACCCGCAAGTCCCAGGTCTTCACCACGGCCACGGACAACCAGCCCAGCGTGTCCATCCGCGTGTTCCAGGGCGAGCGGCCCATGAGCGCGGACAACATGCTCCTCGGCAACTTCGAGCTTTCCGGCATTCCGGCCGCGCCGCGCGGCGTGCCCCAGGTCGAGGTCACCTTCGACATCGACGCCAACGGCATCGTCAACGTCTCGGCCAAGGATCTCGGTACCGGCCGCCAGCAGTCCATCCAGATCACCGCTTCCTCGGGCCTTTCCGAGGACGAGATCAACCGGATGGTCAAGGACGCCGAGGCGCACGCCTCCGACGACAAGCAGAAGCAGGCCCTGATCGAGGCCCGCAACCAGGCCGACAGCCTGGCCTATACCACTGAGAAGTCCCTGCGGGACATCGGCGAGAACGTGGACCCGGTGCTCAAGGGCGAGATCGAGACCAAGCTGGAGGCCCTCAAGGCCGTCATGGACAGCGAGGACGTCGAGACCCTGAAGAAGGCCACGGACGAGCTGGCCCAGGCTTCGCACAAGCTGGCCGAGAAGCTCTACGCCCAGAAGAGCCAGGCCGCGGGCGAGGGCGGACAGCCCGGCCCCGAGGGCGCAGCCGCCGGTCCTTCCGCCGGAGCGTCGGCGGGCTCGGATGACGACGATGTGGTCGACGCGGACTACACCGAAGTCAAATAGCCCTGAAAACGTAATGAATTCAAAAGGCCGCCGGTTTTCCCGGCGGCCTTTTTCATGTCTTCGCCCTGCTCGTGCGCCGTCCGGTTCGCTCCCCCGCGCGCTGGCGCAGGGAGCCGATCCCCAGGCAAAAGCCTTGCTCGGCCCGGCACTTGCCTTGCGGCGTCAACCAGTATAGCCTGTCCCCGCCCGTTTCCAAGGGCTCATGCACGGTTCACGCACCACGCCAACCGGAAGAGATCAATGATTCGAATGCAACACGAGATACCCCGCATTGCGGCCCTGATCCTGCTGGGAATCCTGCTCTTCGGCGCTACAGGCTGCCAGAGCGGAATGCAGATCAACCGGCGCTCCCTGGAGAGCGCCGCGACCCTGCCGACGCCTCAACTGAAGCAGGAGGCGGACACCGCCTTTGCCGAAAATCGTTGGGCGCAGAGCGAGTTCTACTACCAGCGATTGGTGGAGCGCCAAGACCTTGCTGAAGAACAGCGGCCCGAAGCGCTCAAGCGCCTCGCGGACAGCGCCCTGCGCGCCGAGCACCCCATGCAGGCCCGCTTCGCCCTGGAACAGTGGGCCGCGATTCAGCCGGACGCGGCGAACGGCTGGCAATACAACGCCCTCCTGCTCGACGCCTACCGCGCCCTGGGCCGCGAAAGCGAGCTGGCCTCGCTCAAGGACAAGCTGCTCAACGACGCCTCCCTGACCTGGGCCTTGCGCCACCGCGCGGGCGTGCGCCTGGCCCTCGGCTACGCAGCGGAAGGGCAGAATGCCAAGGCCCTGCAGACGCTTGAGGAATTTTACGCCAAGGCGCCTTCGACCACAGCGCGCGGCGAGATGGAAGCGACGTTCTTCAAGGGCATGCAGGATCTTTCGAGCGTGGACGCGCTTGCCAAGGCCGTGCCCGCGGCGAAGCGTCTTTCCTTCCCTGGTGCCCTGGTGTTTTTCGAGCAGGCCCGGCGCGAAGCGCGCGGCGGCGAAAAGGGCTGGGACGCGGCCTGGAAGACCATGCGCGGCATCCTTTCCAACGCCGACCTTGCGGACAAGGTCATGCTCGGCGACATCCTTCAGGCCCTGGAGCGCTCCAACGGCCAGCCCCGCACCGGAGTGGTCCTGCTCCTGCCCATCACCGGGCGCTACCAGGACGTGGGCCGCAAGATCGTGCGCGGCGCGGGCGCGGCCCAATGGATGCTCGCCAACCAAGGCGTGGAGCTGGACATCAAGGTCGTGAACACGGATGCGCCGGACTGGCTGGAACGGCTGCGCAACCTGCCGCCGGAATATGCCGTCGTGGGCGGGCCGCTGCGGGTTTCCAGCTTCAAGTCCCTGGAGGAGAGCGGCGAGCTGGCCCGGCGTGCCGTGTTCGGGTTCCTGCCTTCCCTGGGGGACGCCCAGGAAGGGCGGCAGGCCTGGCGCTTCTTCCCCTCGCGCGACGACGAAGTGCGCGCCCTGGTGCGCATCGCCTCCCAGCGTCTGGGCATCCGCAACTTCGGCGTGCTCAACCCCGCGGAGCCGTTCGGCACCGAGATGGCCGACATCTTCCGCAGGCAGGTCATGCTGGCGGGCGGCAACGTCACATCGCAGCAGTCCTATGCGCCCAAGGATTCTCCCAGCTGGGGGCGACGGATCGCCGCCCTGCTGAACGTCCCGTCCAGCTTCGACAAGGAGGCCCCCCTGCCGGAGGCGAATTTCGGCGCGGTCTTCCTGCCGGACGGCTGGTCCCAGGCGCAGCTGCTGGTGCCCAACTTCTTTTTCTACGACGCCACGGACATGGTCTTTCTCGGACCGAACCTCTGGAGCAGCGCCCTGGACCGCGTCACGGACGTGGAGGAAGCGTATTTCCGGCTGGCGATTTGTCCCGGCGCATGGAACCAGCAAAGCCTGGGCGCGGAAAAACTCCAGGCTCTGCTGGACTCCGAGGGGCTGGGGCAGGCCGATCTCTGGGTGGCCATCGGATACGACTGGCTGCGCATGACGGCCGGGCTGGGAGCGTTGCCTTCCGGCTGGACCCCGGCGGACGTCAACGCCCGGCTGCAAAACCTGCACATGGAATTCAGCCTTGCGCCCATGACCTGGGACGCGGACGGCGTGACCTATCAGGACATGTATCTGTTTACGCCCGGCCCGAACGGCGGCACAGTGCTCGCCGACCCGGACGCCATTGCCGAGCGGTTCGCGCGGGCCAAGGCCAAGCGCGAGGAACGCCGCAGGCTTTGGCGTCAGAACCAGAAAAGATAGCAAGGCACAAGAGAAAGGAGCCCGACGCATGAAGATCAGCCCCGAAGAGGTGGCCCGCGTGGCGCGCCTGGCCCGGCTCGACCTCTCCGAGGAGAAGGTGGAGCTGTTTTCCGGCCAGCTTGGCGATATTCTTGACTATATGGACAAGCTCGGCGAGGTGGAGACTGCGGAGGTGGAACCCCTCTACAGCCCCGTGGAGCACGTCACCGTGCTGCGGCCCGACGAAACCGCCAAGGAATACAGCCGCGAGGAAATCCTCTCCAACGCGCCCGAAACCGACGGCAGCCATTTCATCGTTCCGCGCATCGTCTGACGCCCGGCCCGCCACCTTTGCCCAACGGAAGAATCATGTCCGAACTTCATCAAAAGACGTTGACCGAATTGCGCTCCCTGCTGCTCGCCGGGAAAGCCACGGCCGAACAGGCCGTTTCCGACTGCCTGGGCCGCATCGAGGCCACCGAGCCCAGCGTGCGCGCCCTGCTCCAGGTGCGGGGCGAGGACGCCTTGGCCGAGGCCCGCGAACTGGACAAGGCCGGTCCGGATCCGCAGAAGCCGCTCTGGGGCATTCCCCTGGCCGTCAAGGACGTGCTCTGCACGCGCGGCCAGCGGACCACCTGCGGTTCCAGGATTCTCGAGAATTTCACCCCGGTCTTCGACGCCACGGCCGTGGCCCGGCTGCGCGAGGCCGGCGCCGTGCTCGTCGGCAAGACCAACATGGACGAATTCGCCATGGGCTCGTCCACGGAGAACTCCGCCTATTTCCCGACCCGCAACCCCTGGGCGCTCGACCGGGTTCCGGGCGGTTCGTCCGGCGGCTCCGGCGCCACGGTGGCCGCGCGGCAGTGCCCGGCGGCTCTGGGCACGGATACAGGCGGATCCATCCGGCTGCCCGCGTCCTTTTGCGGCCTGGTCGGCCTGAAGCCCACCTACGGAAGGGTTTCCCGGTTCGGAATGGTGGCCTACGGATCCTCCCTGGACCAGATTGGTCCCATGACCCGCTGCGTGGAGGACGCCGCCCGCGTGCTCGGAGTCATCGCCGGGCATGATCCGCGCGACTCCACGTCGGTGGACCGGCCCGTGCCGGACTACGTGGCCGCGCTGGAACAGCGCAGCGACCTTTCCGGCCTGCGCATAGGCCTGCCTGAGGAATACTGGGGCGAGGGCCTCGCGCCCGAAGTGGCCGCCGCCTGCGGCGCCGCCGTGGAGAAGATGCGCGCGCTGGGCGCGACCACCGTCCCTGTGAAGCTCTCCATGACGCAATACGCCATCGCCACCTATTATATAGTGGCCATGGCCGAAGCCAGCTCCAACCTGGCCCGGTTCGACGGCGTGCGCTACGGCTACCGCAACCGCGAGGCGTCCGAGCTGATCGACATGTACACGCGCAGCCGCACCGAGGGCTTCGGGGACGAGGTGCAGCGCCGGATCATCATCGGCACCTATGTGCTTTCGTCCGGTTACTACGACGCCTACTACCGCAAGGCCGCGCAGGTGCGCCGCCTGCTTCGCGAGGATTTTCTGAAAGCCTTCGAATCCTGCGATCTCATCGCCGGTCCGGTCTGCCCGACCACGGCCTTCAAGGTCGGCGACAAGGCCGATCCGCTTCAGATGTATCTCATGGACATCTTCACCATTTCCGCGAACCTCGCGGGACTGCCGGGCATGAGCCTGCCTGTGGGCCTCGGCGCGGAATCCGGGATGCCCGTGGGCTTGCAGCTCATGGGACCGTCCTTCAGCGAGGAGAGCATGCTTGCGGCGGCGCATTGCCTGGAACAGGCTCTGCCTCCGCTGCCCGCGCCCTCGCTCTGATCGCGGAGGGCGCCTGGGACCGGGAGGCCCGGAGGGGAGAATGGGACGCGGCAAGACCGGAGCTTCGGACGGAGCGCAGGCTGGGGCGTCGGTCCATTGCGGATTTTGCCTCGGCGGGCTGCTGGCCTGGGCCGCGGTAGCGGCTCCCCCGGCGTGCGCCGATGCGGGCGGACCGCTGCTCACGGCGGTCTTTCTGGACGCGGCGCTCTTTTCCTGGGGCGAGTTCGCCGCCGTGCTGGTGGAATGGATCTACCTGCGGATCTGGATCAAGGGGATTTCCACGGGCAGGGCGCTGTGGTGGTCCGTGCTGATCAATTCCCTGTCGGCGCTGCTGGGCATGCTGCTGCTTCTGGCGCTGCTCCCCCTTTTCCCGGAAATGCTCTCGGATCGCCCGGACATGCACGAAACCAGCCTGCACATGTGGCTGACCCTGGGCCTGGTCCTGAGCTGGCTGGTCAGCGTGGGCTCGGAGCGCTGGCTCCTCGGCCTCCTGGCGCGCAGGCGGGGGCTGGCCCTGCGCCATCCCTGGCGCAACAGCATGTGCTTCAACGCGCTCAGCTACGTCGGGCTTTCGGGCATGGCGGTCTGGCTGCTGTATATCCTGTAGATTTCAAGGAGACGAATGCGTTCGAGCGATGCGAGGCGCGTGGTTGCGGCGGTCAGCGGCGGCATGGACAGTTTGCTGGCGCTGGCCCTGCTCAAGGAGCAGGGGCACGATGTCGTGGCCGCGCATGGACTTTTCCTGCCGGATTCCAGAGCGGATTCCCCTTCGGTGCAAGGGCTTGAGCGCCAGTGCGCCGGGCTGGGCGTGCCGCTGCGCGTGCTCGACATGCGCCGGGAGTTCCGTCGGTGCGTCACCGACGTCTTCGCTGCGGAATACCGCGCCGGGCGCACGCCCAACCCCTGCGCGTTGTGCAATCCCCGCATCAAGTTCGGGGCGCTTTTCGAGCTCGCTCGGGAGTTCGGAGCCGAGGCCGTGGCCACGGGACACTACGCCTGGCTGGACGCGGCCGAGGAGTATGGAGCGGGACCGCTCCTCCTGCGGGGCACGGACCTTTCCAAGGACCAGAGCTACTTTCTTTCGCTGCTTCCTCCGCGCGTGCTGGACAAGGTCATCTTCCCGCTGGGGGGGCTGCGCAAACGGGACGTACCCGCGGAGCTTGCGCGGCGCGGGCTTGTTCCGCCCCTGTCCGGCGAGAGCCAGGAGATCTGCTTCATCCCCGGCGACGATTACCGGGCCTGGCTTGAGGCGAACGCTCCGGACCTGCCGGGCGGCGGCGCCATGCTTGTCCGCAACGCCGAAGGCAAGGCGGAACAGGAGGTCGGGCGGCACGGCGGCCTCTGGCGATATACGCAGGGACAGCGGCGCGGGCTGGGCGTGGCCTGGAGCGAGCCGCTCTACGTCCTCGACAAGGACACGGCGCGCAACGCGCTGATCCTTGGGACGCGGGAACAGGGGAACTGCATGGCCTGCGAGGCCGGAGAGGCGAATTTGTTCGTCCCGGCGGAGAAGTGGCCGGAAAAGCTGCTGGTCCAGACCCGCTATCGGCAAAGGGCGGAGCCTGCGAAAGCCTGTCTGGTGGCGGGCCGGTTGCGGCTGCGGTTCGAGCGTCCGCACGAACGGCCCGCCCCGGGCCAGGTGGCCGCGCTCTACGACGAGCAGGGCCGCGTTCTGGCCGGGGGGATTCTGGACCGCGTTCTGGATTGAATGGGTTTAGTTCTCGTCGACCTTGATCAAGAGCGACTTTTCGTTGCGCTGGTCGAGGCGGCCGCGCTCGTAGGCGGCTTCCATGCGCCGGATGACCTCGGCGGCGTCGAGATTTCTCACCGAGGCGCGCTGCGCCTCCAGACGCACGGCTTCTCCTATCTTCTCATTGTCGTAGGGGCGGTAGTTCATGAGCCTTGCCAGCGCGCCTCCGGGGCCGGACTTGCCAATCTCGGTCAAGTCCAGATAGAAGGCGGCCTCCGGGTCGTCGGGCAGCTTCTGGAGCGCTTCGGTGAGCTGGGTTTCCGCTTCGGCGTATTCTCCGTTGTGGATCAAGGCCTTGCCGAGCATGATGCGCGTCCGTGCCGAATCGGGATGCTCAGACAGCGACTGTCTGTAGAGGGCCACGGCCTGGGCCGGATCGTCGGCCATGGCCATGGAGGCTTGGGTCCGGGTGGAGCAGGCGGTCAGGGTCATGATCGTCAGCAATAACGCGGCGGATATTTTTGATGTCTTGTTCATGGCGTGCCTCCTGGGCATGCGGGGTTACGGGACCGATGGTCCTGTGTTATTCTCCAAAGATAGGACGTTAGGGAAAAAAGTAAAGGGCTTCCGATGGACAAACCCGCACGGCGCATATTCACGGCCACCCTCGGCTGCAAGATCAACCAGTACGAGACGCAGGCCATTGTCGAGGCCTGGCGCGACGGCGGATACGGGCACGCGGAACATGCCTCGGACGCGGATGTGATCCTCGTGAACTCCTGCGCAGTCACGTCCAAGGCCGTGGCCGACCTGCGCAAGACCGTGCGGCGGCTGCACCGCGAAAACCCGGAAGCGGGAATCATCGTCACTGGCTGCGCGGCCCAGGTCTTGCGCGAGGAGCTGGCCGAGTTGCCGGGCGTGGTCAGGGTCGTGCCCCAGGAAAGCAAATCCGAACTGCTGCGCCCCCGCTCCGGCTCCTTCTCCATCAGCGACTATCCCAGGGCTCGCGCTGTGGTCATGGTGCAGGACGGCTGCTCCCACGGATGCACCTATTGCATCGTGCCGCTCACGCGCGGCCCCTCGCGCAGCAGGGAAGTGGCCGAGATATTGGACGAGGCCGAGAAGCTTTTGGAGGCTGGATTCCACGAGCTGATCCTCAGCGGCGTCAACCTGCGGCAATTCGGGCGCGACCTCGCCCCCGGCCCCTCCGGCGATCATCCGGATTTCTGGGATCTGCTGCGGATGCTGGAAGAGCGGCTTTCCCGTTTCGCGGGCCGGGCGCGGCTCCGGCTCTCCTCGGTGGAGCCCGGCCAGCTCGGCGGCAAGGCGTTGGAGGTTCTCGGCGGGTCGAAGCTGGCCAGCCCGCATCTGCATCTGTCGCTTCAGGCCGGAGATCCGGAGGTGTTGCGGCGCATGGGCCGGGGACACTACCGCGCCGAACAGGCCGAGGAGTTTCTGGAACGGCTTTCGACCCGCTGGCCGATATTCGGACTCGGTGCGGACCTGCTGACGGGCTTTCCGGGAGAAACCGAGGCCCAGTTCGAGAACACCCTGGACTTTTGTCGGCGTCTGCCTCTTTCCTACGCACACGTTTTCCCGTACTCTTCCAGACCCGGAACCCCAGCCGCGAACATGCGGGACAAGGTGCCGGCGGCGGAGAAGAAACGGCGCGCCGCGCTTCTGCGCGAACTGGCCGAAGCCCGGAAGACCGCCTTTTTGGAGCGCGTTTCCCGCCTGGAACGGGTGGACGTGCTCGTGCAGGATGTCCGGGGCAACGGGGTCTGCGAATATTACGCTCCCTGCCGGTTCACCCGGCCCGGACCCGAAATCGCGGCGCGGGCCTTGGTTCCCGCGCGTCCCGTGGGGGTGCGGCGCGGCGTGGTCCTGGTGGAGCCGCTGGAGCGGGCGGAATAATGAAATTTAATGAAAGTCATATATTTTTAGATAGTTGAATTGTCAGTGGAATAATCGATACCCAGGGCGCGAGCCGCGCCAAGGAGTTCATATGCCCGTGAGCATGACTGGTTATGGCCGAAGCGAAGGCGGTGGTGACGGCTTCAGTTTCGTATGGGAACTGCGCAGCGTCAACGGCCGTTTTCTCGACGTGAAGTGGAAGCTGCCTCCCTCCATGCGCTGCAAGGAGCAGGAGTGGGAGAAGCTGTTGCGGTCGGTGGGGTCGCGGGGGCGGGTCGAGGCCAGCCTGAACCTGGAAGTGGCTTCTCCCGATCTGCTCGGCGTGCAGCTCAACGTTCCCCAGGTCCGGGCCATGATCGAACAGGTCCAGTCCCTGGCCGAAGGGTACGGAGAAACCTTCACGCCTGATTTCAATAGATTTTTGTCCATCCCGGCGCTCTGGCGAGACAATTCTTCGGAGCCGGATCCCAAGCTGGCCGCCGAGGTGGAGAAGGGGCTCGCCGCCTGCGTCGCGGACTGGCAGCGCAGCCGGGAAGCCGAAGGCAAGGCCCTGGTGGCGGACCTGCTGGCGCGCATCGAGGTGCTGGGAGGGCTGTCGGAGCGAATCGCCGAGCGCGTTCCCGTGGTGCTCGCGGAGAAGCGCGAGGGGCTGGTGCGGCGCATCCGCGAGATGATGGAAGCGTCGGAAGCGGTCTTCAGCGAGGAGCGCATGCTCCAGGAAGTGGCCATCCTCACGGATCGACTGGATGTTTCCGAAGAGTTGACCCGGCTCGCCGAACACCTCAAGCGCATGGCGGAAGTGCTCGGACGCGACGGGGATGTGGGCAAGCGGCTCGATTTCCTTCTTCAGGAAACCTTCCGGGAGATCAACACCTGCGGCAACAAGGCCCAGGATACCGAGGCCAGCCGTCTTGCCGTGGATTTCAAGGCCGAGCTGGAGAAATGCCGCGAGCAGGTGCAAAACATCGAGTAGGGTCGGTATGCAGAACATTTCAGCCAAGCAGCGGCTGCTGAACATTGGTTTCGGCAACTTCGTGGTCACGAGCAGGGTCATCGCCATCGTCAACCCGGCCTCCTCGCCCATGCGCAGGCTGCGCGAGGACGCGCGCCAGGAGGGCAGACTCATCGACTCCACCCAGGGCCGCAAGACGCGCTCCATCATCGTCACGGATTCCAATCACGTGATCCTTTCCGCCATCCAGGCGGAAACCATCGGCCAGCGCTTCATCGCGGAGGAGACGGTCAATGAGTAGCCTGGAAGCGGACCGCGGGCGCGGCCCCGGAGCCGCGCCGGAAGACCCGGAACGCCTTGGGCTCGTGCTGGTCATCTGCGCGCCTTCGGGCACGGGCAAGAGCACGCTGGTCCGCCGCCTCGTGGAGGAATTCCCGCGCTTCGCCTTTTCCGTTTCCTGCACAACGCGGGCGCCGCGCGGCCAGGAACGCGACGGAGTGGACTACCACTTTCTTTCCAAGGACGATTTTCTTTCCATGCGCGACAAGGGCGAGTTCGCGGAGTGGGCCGAAGTGCACGGCAACTACTACGGAACGCCGCTGGCCCCCTTGCGAAAGGAATTGGACCAGGGCAGGGACGTGCTCTTCGACATCGACGTTCAGGGGGCCATGCAGCTCAAGCGCAGCTTTTCGGACGGACTGTACGTCTTTTTGCTGCCGCCTTCGCGGGCGGAGCTGGAGCGCCGCCTGCGCGGGCGCGGCACGGACGCGGAAGAGGCCATCCGGCGACGGCTGGCCGGAGCCGCCAAGGAAATGCACGCCGCCACGGAGTTCGATCACTGGATCGTGAACGACGATCTGGACCGGGCCTACGAGGAACTGCGCGCCGTGTATCTCGCGGGACGCAGCAAGCCCGTGTTTCTGCCGGGCCTGCTGCGGGGCATCCTGCAAAGCTTCGAGGAGGAAGGATGAGCGAACTGGTGGTGGCCCTGGACTACCCGGAACCGAAACCCGCCCTGGAAATGGCGCGCGGCCTGCGCGGAGTCGCGCCGTGGGTCAAGGTGGGCATGGAGCTGTTCGGCGCGAGCGGCCCGGCCATCGTCGAGGAACTCAAGAAACTCGGCTTCAAGGTCTTTCTCGATCTCAAATTCTTCGACATTCCCAATACCGTGCGGGGGGCCGTGCGCAGCGCGGGCAACGCGGGCGCGGACATGTGCAACATCCACGTGCTCGGCGGCGCGCGCATGGCCGAGGCCGCGCTCGCGGGCCGCTCGGATTCCCGCCCGGAGATGCTGCTCTTCGGCGTGACCCTGCTCACGAGCATGACCGAAGCGGACCTGCCCCTGGATACCGGCGGGATACAGGGACCGGAATTGGCTCTGCGCCTTGCGGTAAGCGCGAAAGCGTATTATTTGGATGGTGTGGTCTGCTCCGGATTGGAAGTCGCGGGGATCAAGGCGGCCACCGCCGGAGACCTGCTCTGCCTGACGCCGGGCATTCGCCCGGACGGCGCGGAGCGCGCGGACCAGCGCCGCGTGGTCACTCCCGCGGAGGCTGTGCGGTTCGGATCGGATTTCCTCGTGATCGGGCGGCCCATAACGGGATCGACCCACCCGGAACGCGCCGCAGAGGCCATCGGCCTTGAGATGGAACGGGCCGGGCGCGAAAACAGAGGAGAAGCATGAGCGATCAGCAGTCCCATTCCCAAGGCGAAGCCAAGCCTGAGCGCGGCAAGGTGGAAGGCGTCGGACGCGACAAGATCAAGGGCGTCTTCTCCACCCAGACCGTGGAAAAGGTCGGCACCGGCACGACGCAGCGCAAGGCCATCCAGAAGACCTACTGGTTCTGCGAGGAGGGCAAGGAGGACTTGATCCAGGTCCAGCCCCTGAACAAGAACTACGTTCCTTCCGGTCCCAGCCGCGCCGTGGCCAAGGAGGAGTTCCTGGGCAAGTTCAACCCGGAACCGGAATTTTACGTCCAGACGGTCTATCCGAAAATGCGCGAACTGGAGAACACCATCAAGCGCGGCGAGGACCACCGCGAGGCCGGAAGGGTCTATTCGGCCGAGCTGGAGTTCAAGGAAGCCACCACTGTGGACGAGGAAAACGTCCGCGCCAATTTCGGCCTGGGCCTGACCTATCTGGATCGCGGCGACGCGGTCAAGGCCAACGACATTTTCGAACGGCTCGTGAACCTGGAGGCGGCGTTCGACCAGGAACACAAGCACCTGTTCAACGACTTCGGCATCAACCTGCGCAAGAACAAGATGCTTGAGCAGGCCCTTGAATACTACCACCGCGCCGAGCGGCTGGAAGGCCACGACGAGAATCTCTTCCACAACATCGCCAGGGTCTACTACGAACTCGGCGATCTCGAACACTGCGTCGAATATCTGAAGCGCTCGCTCCAGCTCAACCCCGGCATGGAAGAAGGCAAGCTGTTCATGGAATATCTCAAGAAGAACGGCTACGTCACTGTACTTCCCGACGGAACGGAAAAGATCGATCCCAATCCGGACGGCATCGTCGGCAGCGGCAAGGGCAAGGGCGACGGCAAGCCCATCGACGTGGACGGAGGCGCGAAGTTCTGATGCACAGCGACGACGCCAAGACGTTTCTGATCGGGCTGCCGGACGTGCGGCACGACCTGCCCTTCTCGCCCGGCCTGATGCACAAGCTCTTTGCCCAGACCGGGGAAAACTCGCTGGCCTCCCTGAACCAGGTGGCCGAGACCATATCCAAGGACCAGGGACTGACGGCCAAGATCCTGGCCGTGGCCAATTCCGCGTTCTACGGGCTTCAGGCGCGCGTGAGCACGGTGCAGCGCGCCGCGGCCGTGCTGGGGCTGGCGGAAATCCGCAACATCGTGGTCGCCTTCGGCATCCGCGCCCTGAGCCGCAAATTTTCCCTGCCCAAGTCTTTCAACCTGCTGGATTATTGGAAGCACCAGTTTTGCGTGGCCAACGTGGCCAAGGAATTGGCCCGGCGGGCCGGGAGTCCGGACGTGGCCAACCTCTTCACCGCCGGACTGCTCCACGACCTCGGCAAGCTGATCACCGCGCTCTATCGTCCCGAAGACTGGCAGGCCATGGAAGATCTCGCCAAGGTCAAGAAGCTGCCTCCGCATAAGGCCGAGGACGAATACTGGGGGCTGGACCACGGCGTGATCGGTTCCCTGGTGCTCAAGTCCTGGGATTTTCCCCCTGAACTTTACGAGCCCGTGAACTGGCACCATTCTCCGCGTCTGGCCGGGGTCTTCAGCGGCGACGCCGCCATGCTCGGCATGGCCGACGCCATTGCCCGCCGGATTTTCGACGGGGTGGACTCCGACCCGGAAGCCGAGGAGCAGATCATCAAGACCTGCCGGCAGTTCGGCCTCGACCCGCAGGAAATCCTGGCCCAGGCCGGGGAGCTGCTCAACGACGAATCCATCGACAAGGTCGTGCACCTGCTCGTCTGACCGGAGGCGTTTTGCCGAACATCTGGAAGTTTCGCGAGCGGGGCGGCAGCCCCGCCGATTCGGATCGCATGGCCCAGGAACTGGGCGTTTCCCCTCTCATTGTGGAAATATTGTCCAGCCGTGGCTTGAAAACCCTCGGCGAGATGGATCGTTTCCTCAGTCCCCTGCTGCGCCACCTGGAGCGGCCCGGCTGCATCCCCGGCCTTGCCGAGGCTGCCCGCGTCCTGGCCCAGGGCATTGCCGAAGGGCTGCCCTTGGCCGTTTGGGGCGACTACGACGTGGACGGCGTCACCTCCACGGCGCTGGTGAAAAACTTTCTCGCGGAGCACGGGGTGGAGGTGCGCCACTTTCTGCCCAACCGTCTGGAGCACGGCTACGGCATGAACGTGGAAGGCGTGGAACAGCTTTACGAAGAGGGCGTCCGGCTGCTGCTCACCGTGGACTGCGGCATATCGGACCATGAGCCCGTGGCCCGCGCCCGCGAGCTGGGCATGGTCGTGGTGGTTTCGGACCATCACCTTCCCGGCGAGTTTCCGCCGGATGCCCAGGCCGTGTGCAACCCCAAGCTGGCCTGCGCGGACGGGGAATGTCCCTGCGCGGACCTGGCCGGGGTGGGGGTCGCGCTGCTGCTCATGGCCGAGCTGAACAGGCTGATGCCGAAACAGATTGATTGGCGGCCGTTGCTGGACCTCGTCGCCCTGGGCACCGTGGCCGACGTTGTCCCGCTGACCGGGCCGAATCGCATTCTTGTCAAGAACGGCCTGCTTATGATCAAGGACGCCAAGCGTCCGGGCATCGGCGCGCTCAAGGAGGTCAGCGGCTACGATCGTCTGGCCGCGCTCGGCGCGGGGCAGATCGGCTTCGGCCTGGCGCCGCGCATCAACGCCGCGGGACGGCTCGGCGATCCGCAGACCGCCCTGGACCTGCTCCTGGCCCCGGACCTGGCCACGGCCCGGCCCCTGGCGGAAAAGCTGGACCGCATGAACGCCGAGCGCCGGAGCGAGGAAGACTCGATCCTCGCCGAAGCCCTGGAACAGGCCGAGCAGCAGCTCCGGCTCTTCCCCAAAGCCATGGGCCTCGTGCTCATGGCGCCGCACTGGCATCCCGGAATCATCGGCATCGTGGCCTCGCGGGTGGTCGAGAGGCATTATCGGCCCACGCTTCTGCTCTGCGAGGAGGGAGGCGTGCTCAAGGGGTCCGGCAGGAGCATCTCGGAATTCGACCTGCACGGCGCGCTTTGCGCATGCGCGGACCTGCTGGCCGGATTCGGCGGCCACAGACAGGCCGCCGGGCTTTCCCTGCCCGCGGAAAATCTGGATGCCCTGCGCGCAAGATTCCATGCGGCCTGCGTCGTCCAGCTCGGCGAGGAGCCGCTGACCCCGTCGCTCAAGGTGGACAGCGAACTGCCCCTTTCCGCCGTCGATTTCAACCTGCTCAAGAATCTGGAACAGCTCCAGCCTTTCGGCATGGGCAATCCCGAGCCGGTATTCGCGACCCCGCCCGTGCAGGTGCGCGAGCACCGCGTTTTCGGCAAGAACCACGTGCGCATGACCCTGGCCGACATGGAGGCCAAGGCGGTGCTCTCGGCCAAGGCCTGGCGCATGGCCGAACAGTTTCCCTACGACCTCAAGGGCAAGGTGCTGCGTTTCGCCTTCACGCCCAAGATCGACCGCTTCAACGGCGTGCCCAAGATCGAGCTGAACATCAAGGACTGGCGGGAAAAGTAAAAGCCGTGCCTCCGAGAGGGGCACGGCTTTTTTCTGGATTCCGTCCGCCCGCTGTGCGGGCCTCAGTCTTCCGCAGGGCGTTTTTCGAGAAACTTCGCAGCATTGTAGCTGCTGCGCACCAGCGGGGCGCAATACATCTGCGGCACGCCCAGCTTCTTCCCTGCCTCGGCATACTCCTCGAAAACGTCCGGGTGCACATAGCGCCGCACTTCCGGGTGTTCGCGCGTGGGGCGCATGTACTGGCCCACGGTCACGATGTCGCAGCGTACCGCCGCAAGATCCTTGACCGCGCGCAGCAGTTCCTCGTCCGTTTCCCCCAGCCCGACCATCAGGCCGGACTTGGTGGGGATTTCCGGCGCGATTTCCTTGGAGCGGGCCAGCAGGTCGAGGCTTTGGCGATACTCCGCCTGGGGCCGGATGCGGTCATAGAGGCCGGGCACGGTCTCCACGTTGTGGTTGAGGATGTCCGGTCCGGCGTCGAGCACCGTCTTCAGGGCATCGCGGTCGCCCTGAAAGTCCGGGATGAGCACTTCCACGGTGCAGTCCGGCTGGGCGGCGCGCAGCGCCCGGATGGTGGCAGCGAAGTGCGCGGCCCCGCCGTCCGGCAGGTCGTCGCGGGTCACGGAGGTCACGACAACGTGCCGCAGGCCCAGGCGTTTCGCGCCTTCGGCCACGCGGCGCGGCTCGTCCGGGTCCAGGGGCTGCGGGCGTCCGGGCGTGATGTTGCAGAAGGCGCAGTTGCGCGTGCACTGGCTGCCCATGATCATGAACGTGGCCACCTTGCGCGAGAAGCACTCCCAGCAGTTGGGGCATTTGGCGCTCTGGCAGACCGTGTTCAGGTGCAGGTCTTTGAGCAGTTCGCGCGTGCCGGAAAAGTTCGGGCTTTCGGGCAGCTTGACCCTAAGCCAGGGCGGGATGCGCAACGGCCTGGAATTCTTCTCGGAAGACATCTTTCACCTCGTGCATGGAAATCTCGCGCCCGGCCTCGGCCGAGAGCGAAGTGGGCCGCGCTCCCTGGATGCCGCAAGGCGTGATCAGGTCGAAAAGGGTGGTGTCGCTGGAAACGTTGAGGGCCAGGCCGTGGTAGCTGACCCATTTTTTCACGGCGATGCCGATGGAGCAGAGCTTGCCCTTGTCGGTCCAGACGCCGGGGTGGCCTTCGCGCCGCCGCGCGGCCACGTCGAAACGGGCGGCGGTCCGGATGACGCTTTCCTCGATGTCGAAGAAGAGCTGCTTCAGCCCGCCGGGTCGTTTTTCCACGGGCAGGATGGGGTAGCCCACGAGTTGGCCCGGAAAATGGCAAGTGATGTTGCCGCCGCGCGTGGTCCGCGCCAGCTCGATGCCGCGCTCGCGCAGAAAGGCTTCGGGCACGTGCAGGTTGGCAAGTCCGCCCTGCCGTCCCAGGGTGATCACCGGACGATGCTCCAGCAGAAAAAGGGTCGGCTCGCCTCCGGCCAGCACGTCGGCGTGGGTTTGCAGTTGGAGCTCCAGGGCCTGCTGGTAGGAAATCAATCCAAGGTCGATGACGTTCATGGCTTTTTAGGTTTGCGGCGCTTGTCCGAGCTGGGTTTGCGTTTGTCCGGGGCTTCCTGGCGGCGTTTTCCCGCCGGTGCGCTCCGTTCCTCTTTTCCCTCGCGGGGCTTGCGGCGGGGGGAAGCGGGCTTGGGGGCGCGTTCGTAGCGTTCGCCGATGCCGCCCTTGCCGGTGCCGGAGCGGGGCGTGCGCGCGGACTTGCCGCCGGACTCGTCCGGTTCGGCGGCGCGCGGTGCGGGGCGCGGCTTGCGTTCCGGGTCGAGCGGAAGGATCAGGGCGCCGGATTTGGGGTCGTTGTCAACGTGTTCCGGCCACTGCGGAACGAGCAGGTCGCCCGGCCAGCCGCCCCGGCTGAGATTCGGGGCCTGGATGAGCACGAGTCCGCGCTCGCAGCAGCCGTATTGGCCTGCTCCGTCCGGAATGGGAAAAATATTCGAGACGGCGCGGACCCGGTCGGACTGGGGCGCGGCGGCGCGGCTCATGAACAGGAAGCTGATGCTTGTGTCGTTCTTGGGCAGTCCGGCCCGGTTGGACAGGGCCTGCAACCAGCGCGGAACGCCCGTGACGGGCAGTCGGAAATGGCACCAGGGCTTGCTGCCCGTGCCGGGCATGGGGCATTCCTCCGCGTGGGGGCAGGGGGAAAGCGGAGCAAAGCCCTGGTCCAGGCATTCGCGGCGCAGGTGGGAAAGGATGGTGCCGGAGCGCCGCGTTCCCGGCTCGATGATCAGGAGCTTTCCGTCGTCCGCCATGTTCTTGCGCAGGATGGAGGTCACGCGCTCGGCCTGGGTGGGCAGGCTGCCGCCCGGTCCCCAGTGCAGTTCGTTGAGCGCGTTGGCCGCCACGAGCAGGTCCGCCCGACCATGGATTTCCGTGTGCATGGGGCCTTTGACCAGATCGATCTTCCAGGGCAGTTCTTCGCCCGCCATTTCGCGCAGCAGGGCCAGGCCGTCGCGCATGATGCCGGGCGTGCGGTCGACGCAGACCAGGCGCAGGCGGCGCGTGCGCAATTCGGGCAGCGCGATCCAGAGGGCCAGAGGCACGGTCAGGGGACCGGAGCCGAGGTCGGCCACGGTGGCTCCCTCCGCAGGGGCGATGCCAAGGCCGTCGCGATCCAGGCCTTGAAAGAGCCGCACGAGCCGATAGAGGTTCCAGGGAAGGAAATAGCGCAGATAGGCGGTCCGGGAGCCGGGGTTGCCCATGTAGTCGTTGTTGATCTCGCCGCGCTCGTCCGTGAGCATCCGGGAGAGGTCGCGAATGCCGTAGGGCAGGGTTTCAAGGTGGCGTCCCTTGAGCGGGTGGATTTTGTCCAGCGCGCGGCCGAAAACCGCGAGGTGCGCGGTCACGGTCTCGTTGGGCTTGGGAAACAGGGTCGAAAGGCGTTTAGCGGACATGGGCGAAGACCATCCTTTGCATGAATTGACTGCCGAGTTCGGGGTCGGCGGCGAGGTCCACCAGCCGGGGCGGGGCCATGCCTTCCAGATCCTTGCGGACCTGGGGCGATTGGAGCAGCAGAACCGCCCCGCGCAGGGAGGTGTTGCCTTGCTTGCGCGTGCGTGCGGCCAGTCCCGCAGGCAGGAATCCCAGAGTTTCCAGATCCGCGAGGGAAACATGCTCTCCCATGGCTCCGGCCAGGTGCAGGGCCGCGAGGTCGCCCGGCAGCAACCCCGCCTCGGCCAGCAGGCGCGAAAAAGCCAGGTTGAAGGCGGCCTTGACCTTGAGAATCTGTTCCACGTCCGAGGCGGGCAGGGCGAGGTCGTCGTTGACGCGAAACGCGGGCTCGTCCTGCGCCGTGAAGAGCCGGGCCGCGAGCCGTCCCAGCAGCGGAGTGGCCGCGTTTTGCGCGGCGTCGGCAAGGAAGCGCCCGTCGGTGCGCAGCAGTCCGGCCCGCAGCAGCAGGGCCACCAGGGAAAGATGTCCGGTTCCGGTGATGCCGGGCGGGCCGTTCTGGTCGTTCTCGAAATATTGCGGAGTCGGTCCGGCCGGGCCGAGGGTGAAGCCGGTGACGGCGCCCGGTCCGGCGGTGCGGCCGCAGCGCAGTCCCACGCCTTCCAGGGCCGGGCCCATGGGCACGCTCGCGCAGAGCAATTCCGAGGGCGAGAGGGCCAGGATGAATTCCCCGTTGGTGCCCAGATCCGCCAAAAGGAAGGGGTATTCCGGCCGGGCGTCCGGTGCGAGGACCAGGGAGGCGAACCCCGCGGAAAGATCGGCTCCCACGAACGGCGCGTAGAGCGGCGGCAGATAGGCCGGGGGCAGGGCCGGATCGAGCCGTTCGAGGCTTCCGCCCCGCAGCGGCAGCGCGTAGGGCGAGGACGCCAGACAGGAGGCGTTTCTGCCGAGCAGCAGGGCGAGCATGGCCGGATTGCCCGCGATGCAGAGGGAATCCACCGGGATGTTCAGCGAAGCGGACAGGAGCTTGAGCTGGTCGAGAACCAGGTTGCGGAGGATGTCCCCGCCGCCGGGCCGGAGGGAAAAGGCCAGCCGGGCCATGATTTCGCCGCCGAGGCCGATCTGCGCGTTCAGTTCCGAGCCGGACGCGGTGATCTTGCCGCCCTGCAAGGCGGCCCAGTGCAGGGTCGTCGTGCCGAGATCCACGGCCAGGGCCGTTTGTCCGCGCGCGTCGAGCCTGCCCTCGCGGCGCGGCCGGGCCGCGCGGGTCGGCTGCGGCAGTTCGATTTCGCAGGGGGTCGCGGGATGCAGGCAGGAGAGCCGCCAGCCCTTGTCCACGTCGTTCTGCCCCAGACGGGCGATTTCCTCCCGTCGAGGCGCGGGCGCGCTGCTGGTGAATCGCACGCGGCAGAGCCCGCATTTCCCCAGCCCGGAACAGAGCGGCACGTTTTCCCAGAGGCCGAGCAAAAATACGGCCTGCGCCAGGGTCTGGTTCGGATCCGTGGCGGTTTCCCGGCGGGTGCCTTCCGGCAGGGTGATGACGATGCGTTCCATTCGGGTTCCTTTATGGGGCGATTACCGTATCCCAGGGGCCCGGTGCTGTAAATGGGCGGTGCTTGGAGTCCCGGTGGCGGGCGGACGGGCACGGGCGGCGGAGCCGGAGGACGGCGTCCCCGACAGGCGTTTTCGCGTCCGGAGAGGGGTCAGCAGCGTTGCAGGCGTTGTATTGCGTCGTGCAGATGCGCGAGCCATATCTTGGACAATTCCGGATGCTCGGCAGCGCCGAGGAGCACCACTTCGCACTCCAGGCCGGCCTCCGTGAGCAGGCTTTCCCAGGATTCCGGCCGGTCCCCGGCCAGGTCGCGCAGGGCGTGCCAGCCCGCGCCGAACAGAAAGGGAAGCAGGGCGGCCTTGCGGATGCCCAGGCGCGCCAGCTTGTCGCGGGCTTCGAGGATTTCGGGACCGTCGATGGGCGCCACGAACACGAGAGGGTTGTGCTCCTGGAGCAATTCGTTGAGGGCGTCGTAATATTCGCTGCCCGGATGGCGGCTGCCGTGGCCCATGAAGAGCACGGCGCCCTCTTGGGGGGCGTGGCGTTCCGCGATGGTCAGCAGGGCCTTTGCAACGTGCTCCAGATCCTGCTCCCCGGCCAGGAGCGGAAAACCCACCTCGATGCGCTCGAAGCTTTCGTCGCGCAGGACCAGCTCGTTGGACAGGGACAGGATGTCGTGAAATTCCCGGCCCGGAATGACGTGCAGGGACTGAATGGCCACGCGGCGCAAGCCTTTGTCCGCGAGTTCTTCCAGGCGGGAGCGCAGGCCCGGAGCGGACTCGCCCTTTTCTTCCAGCATCTTGCGAACGTGCTGCGAAGTGTAGGCCACTTCGCAGGGCACGCCCGGATACTCGGCGCGGACCATGTCGCGGATGCGGCTCAGGGCGGCCTGGGCGTCGGGCTTGCGGGAGCCGTATGCGGCGAGAAGAATGGCGTAGTTCATGTATCGGGCGGCTCCGGAAGGGGCTCGGCCGGACTCAGGTCGCGGCGGGTTCCAGGCAGAAGGAGCGCAAAAGCGCTTCCACATCGACCACGAGGGCGTCGGATTCGCCCATCATGCCGAAGCCGAGGATGGGCAGGGAGAAGATTTCGCCCACGGGCAGCGTGAATTTGGTGATGACCACCTGCTGCTGGCGCAGAACCTCGTCCACGAGAATGGCGGTCTTGAGCTCGCCGACGCGGACGACCACGGCCTGGGCACGGGTCATGTCCTCGATATCCGTCGCGATGTCAAGGTAATCGCCCAGCCGGAGCAGGGTGTGCACCTCGCCCCGCACGTCCACGGTCTGCCTGCCGTCCGGCAGATCGACCATGTCGCGCTTGCGCGGCAGGTAGATCTCGACCACGTCCTGGCTGGGGATGATGAACAGTTCCTTGCCCAGGCGGCAGACCAGCGCTTCCACGATTCCCTCGTTGGCCGAGCGGGAAAGGGGAATTTCCAGGGTGAAGGTCGAACCCCGCCCGTATTCGCTGGCGATGTCGATCTCGCCGTCCAGGGTGTTGCGGATGACGTTGAGCACGGCGTCCATGCCCACGCCGCGACCGGACACGTCCGTGACCTTTTCCGCGGTGCTGAAGCCGGAGGTCAGGATGAGTCGGAAGATTTCGGATTCGCTGAGTTCCTCGTCCCCGGTGAGCAGCCCCTTTTCCAGGGCCTTGGAGCGGATGCGCTCCGGGTTCAGGCCGCGTCCGTCGTCGCGGATTTCGATGTAGGCGTTCTCCCCTCTGCGCGCGGCCGAGAGCCGGACTGATCCGGTAGGCGGCTTTCCGGCGGCCTCCCGTTCCTCCGGCATTTCGAGGCCGTGGTCCACGGCGTTGCGCAGCAGATGCACCAGGGGTTCGTTGAGGCTCTCCACGATGGTCTTGTCCAGGGCCAGGCTGTCGCCCAGGATCTCGAAGCTGATCTTCTTGCCCATTTTCTGGGCCAGGCTGTTCACGAGGCGGTGCATGGGCACGAAAATCTGCTTCAGCGGCACGAGGCGGACCGCGTTGACCTCGGTTTGCAGGTTGGTGATGATGATGTCCAGCTCGCGCAAGCTGCTGGCGGTTTGGCTGGCCCCGGTTCCCCCCGCCTGGGAGATGACCGCGTAGGTGACCATCAGCTTGCCGACCAGCTCGATGATCCTGTCCAGGCGCTCGGTGTCCACGCGGATGGAGGAAATGCTCGAAGCCTTGATGGCCTGGGCCGCGGCCTGCTGCTGCGTCTGGCCCTCGGATTCCGGTTGATCGGGCAAGGCTTCGCCGAGTTCGTCCGCTTCGGGTTCGGCGGCCACGGGTTTGGGGGCTATCGCCTCTTGCGGCGGTTCCGTCTGGACCTGGAGGGCGTTCATGGCCCCTTCTTCCAGAAGGCCGGACATGGCGAAGAGCAGCTTCTTGTACCCCTCGCAGATGCCCAGCAGGGCCGTGGTGATGTCGGCGCTGACCGGAGTGATGCCGTCCGCGAGCATGTCCATCAGGGCGATGACCTGCGCGGAGGGCAGCTTCACATGGGAGAGGCCAAGGCTGTCCAGGACGTCCTTGATGCCTGCGCCGCCGTTCTGCTCCGAATCCAGGATGCTGCGCTCGAATCCCTCGATGCATTTCTGGATGCTCTCGATCATGCGCTGCGCTCCCGGCGTGCCTGCTGCCGTTGCAGATAGGCCTCGAGGTTGGAGTAGCTTTCGAAATACCTGTCGAAGCCCCAGGCGTAAAAGGTGGCGCGGCAGGATCCGCGCATGCCCGCCGCTGCGAGCTGAAGCCGGGCGGCGTGGCCCGTGATGCTCTGCCAGACCGAGGAGCCCATGGTGCGTACCTCTTCCAGATCGAGAACGGCGTCCTCTCCGTCGGCGATCTTGCCCAGTTGCTCTCCGAGGGCCAGGCGATGTCCCTCCAGGTGCAGCCGGGGGCAGGTCACGCGGATGATGGAGTATCCGTCTTGGCGAACGAGCCTGAAGCAGTCCGCGCTGGGGGCGAGCTCCTTGCGCTTGCCTCCGGCCGCGTCGGCCAGAAGCTTCAGGATCTCGTCGGCTTCCTGCTGGTTCAGCGCCCCTTCCGTCCGGATTTGCTCCAGAACCTGGAAGATCGCGGTCACGCCGCGTCCTGCCAGGGCGAGGTTTCCCTCGTTGCACTCGATCTTTTCCGCCTGGAGAGCCTTGAGAAAGTCTTCGACCTTGTGGGTGAAGGAGGAGGCCGGCTCGAATCCGCTCATGAATCCGGCCACGCCCTTGATCGTATGGATCGGGCGAGCGAGGATCTCGATGCCTTCCGCGACGTTTCCGCTGTCGAGAAGTTCAAGTCCTTCGATGACTTGCGGATAGTACTTGTCGTTCACTTCCGCAAAAAATTCTTCGACCATGGGATCGATGGTCATGCGGATTCCTCGCTACTTGGCCAGCAGCCCGAGCTTTTCCAATTCGCCGTAGAGCTTGTCCTTGTCCACAGGCTTGACGATGTACCCGGAAGCTTCGCCGTCGTGGAATGATCGGATGACGGTCTTGGGGTCGTCGAGGGCCGTGGTCATGATCACCTTGACGGGATTGGCGATGTCCAGCTCGCGTTCCATGTCGCGGATACGCTCCAGAGCTTCCATGCCGTCCACTTCGGGCATCATGATGTCCATGAGGATCAGTTCGTATGGGTTGCCTTCCTTGTGGGCCAGGCGAAAGGCATCCAGGGCTTCCTTGCCGTTGACCACGACTTCGACCTCGAAGGCGGTGGTCAGGAAGGAGCGCAGAACTTTGCGACTCAGGAATTCATCTTCGACGATAAGCGCACGCATGTCGTCCTCGCGTCGATGGGAAAAAGTGTTGTTGCATCGTCAGCCACGTTATCAAAAAACAATGGGAATACAAAGGGGAAATTCGAAATCCCGTGCATCTTGCGCGCAAAGGCATAATCGGGTAGGCACGCGACATGCCACGAGAGATTACTCCCCAGCGGCTGGAGCGCATCCGCGACGTGTTGCGGCTCCGCCAAAAAGATCTGACCCTGATTATGGATAACATCTGGGATCCGCACAATGTTTCCGCTGTGCTGCGCAGTTGCGACGCCTTCGGCGTGCTCGGCGTTCATCTATATTATACGACTGCAAAGTGGCCCGATATCGGCAAAAAGTCTTCGGCATCGGCGCTCAAATGGGTCGACCGCACGCGCCACGACAGCGCGGCGGAAATGATAGGCGGGCTTCGTTCGCAGGGCTATCAGATTTTGCGGACGGGCTTCTCCGAGACGGCGCACGAACTCGCGGAATGCGATTTCACGCGGCCCACGGCGGTGATCCTTTCCAACGAGCATCGCGGCACCTCTCCGGAGCTTGCCGAACTCGTGCCCGACGAGATCTATATCCCCATGCGCGGCATGATCCAGAGCTTCAACGTATCCGTCGCCGCCGCCTTGATCCTCTACGAGGCGTCCAGCCAGCGCGACGCCAACTCCATGTACGACATCCCCTCCCTCAGCGATGAGGAACTCCTGGAATACGAGGCGCTCTGGCGCGAGCGCTAGCGCTACGGCATGGCGGCTCGGCGTTGCCTGCCGCCTTTGCCCGCGTCGGGTCCGCCCTTTTCGCGCGATGCGGGGCGGGCCGATTCGGCTTGCGGTTCATTCTTCGCAGGTTTGCGGCGGCAGCCCCTGAAGCAGGGCCTTGCGCCGGGCGAGCAGATCGGTCCAGAGCGTTTCCCGGTGCCTGTCGCCGAGCGCCTTGATCTCCTCGCGCCCGTACTTCCCCTCCAGCTTGATGCGGTTGCCGAAGACGTGGCCTATGCCCGCCAGGGTCTGGGCCTTGGCCAGGCTGGAGTGCTGGACGTGCCGCACGGCCAGTCGCCCTTCGTAGACCACCTTCATGCCGTTCAGCCCAACGCGCAGGTCGCGTTCCAGGTCGTCGAACTGGGTCGGAGAGAAGCGGATGTCGAAGTCTCCGGCCCGGCGCACCCCCTCCATGCTCAGCAGGTGGCAGCAGCCGGACACGGAAAGCGCCGGGCGACGGTAGCTGAAAAGCCCCAGGTCCAGGGCGTTGGCGCAATTGTCGAAGATCAGGATGTTGTCTTCGCGTTCCTGGAAGGTGGACGGACACTGGCCGGGAGGGAGCAGGTGGTAGTCCGCGGACTGGATGCAGGCGGGCGCCGAGGCCGAAATGATTCTGCACCCGGCCACGTCCGCGCCGCTTTCATCCATGGCCCTGCCGAGACGCACCAGCCAGTCCGCGGGCAGGAGCACGTCGTCGTCCAGAAAGGCGGCCCTGCGGCAGGCGCGGACTTCCGGCAGGGAGAGCAGCCAGTTCCGCGCGGCGGGCGCGCCCACGTTCACGGGCAGGCGCACGTCCAGGAAACGGCCCGGAGCGAACAGCGAACGGCAGCGGCGCACCGTTTCCGCAGTGGCGTCGGAGGAGCCGTTGTCCAGGGCCACGACCAGGGCGCGGCGCAGGTCGCTGGCCGCGAGGCTGCGCAGGGTCTGCTCCAGCAGTTCGGCCTTGTTCCATGAATAGACCAGGACGCAGGTGTCGGAATAATCCTCGTCCGAGGCCGGAACGGGCGGTTCGAGCAGATTGGAGAGCTTCAGGGTCAGCTGGGGATGCCAGGGCAGCCGTCGCCAGACGCCGGCGAGCAGCCGGATTCCTTCGGCCCGTTCATCCATGCGCAGGGGAAGCTCCGCGCGGAGATAGTCGGAGAAGGGGGACCAGAGTTCCGGGCTCAGCGCCTGCGCGTGGGCCAGGGCCTGCTTCGGGGGCAGGTAGTGCAGCGCCCACTCGGCCCGGAGCCGGTTCTTGAGCGGAAGCAGGTCGGGCTCCACGTCCGCGGCGTCCAGAAGCGAGGGGGGAAGATCCTCCCGCCCAAGACGCAGCAGCCAGTCCCAGGAGGCCGCGAGCCAGAAGATTCCTTCGCCGGGCTGGCGCACGCGCAGCAGCAGGTGCTTGAGCGCCAAGGCCTGTTCCCCGGCGTCCATGGCCGCGCGGAGCGGTTCGCTGTCCAGCGGGCGGGCCAGGGCCGCGTGCAGCTTTCGCAGGAAGCGGGGCAGCGGCGGGGTGAAGGGTTGCGTCCGGCCCGCTTCGAGTAGGGGCGTCAGGGCGTCGAGGCTCAGCGGGCGGCGCTGCCAATTCCAGAGCAGCAGCTCCCGCGCCGCCGGAAGCAGCGCGGGAGCGCGTTCGACGCCCATGCGCAACATGCCGTGCCCAAAAGCCAGGGCGGTGCGGTCCTCTTCGATGCCCAGGGGCCATGTCGGCGCGGCGGGCCGCAGGGTCTGGAGCACGGATTCTCCGAAGTCGGGATCGCAATGTATAGGGGATGCGGACATGCGGCCTCCTGTTACGGCTTGGTACGATATTTCGGATTCCTTGAAAAGCCGCTGACCCGGGAACTCTTTTCTGCTAGAGGGTTCCCATGCGAAGCGTACTTCAGACCCTGCGCGACGGCGGAGTGGTCATCTACCCTACGGAAACCCTCTACGCCCTCGGCTGCCACGGGCTTTCCAGGGATTCGGCGCTGCGGGTGCTGCGCATCAAGCAGCGGCCCGAAGCCAAACCCCTGCCCCTGATCATCGGGGCCCCGGACATGCTCGAACTGGTGGCCGAGGTCGTTCCCGACTGCGTCCGCGCATTGGCCGAAGCCTTCTGGCCCGGCCCGCTCTCCATTCTGGTCCGCGCCTGCGCCGAAGTGCCCAGGCCCATCCGCGACTCCCTCGGCTTCGTCTCGGTCCGCTGCACGCCGCATCCGCTGGCGGCGGCGCTCTCTCGCGAGCTGCATGCCCCGCTGGTGGCCACCAGCGCGAATTTCAGCGGGTGTCCCGCTGCGGGGAGGCCCGAAGAACTCGATCCGGACCTGATCGCCCGCGCGGACGCCGCGCTTCTGGCGCAGCCCTATCCCGAAGGGGGCGCTCCTTCCACCCTGGTCATGCCCCACCCGGACGGGCGCATTCAGGTTCTTCGTCACGGCGCAGTGCCGCTGTCCGCTCTTCATGCGCAAGGCTTCGCGTTTCTTGACGACTGAGCCGCGCCGCCTGTCGGGAAAAGAGAGCTTTACTGCGCCCGGTCATTTTGGCAAGCTGCGGAATCCTGATACGCTGTGAGACTGAATGAAACCAATGCCGGTTCCCAACATCCTTGTCATCGAGGACAGCAAGTCCGTTCAGGCGGAATTGGTGCGGCGCATTGAAAAGGATCTCCGGTTCAATGCCCAGGCCGTGGGCACCCTGGCCGCGGCGCGCACCGCCCTCGCGGAAGGCGAATGGTTTCTCGCCATCGTCGATCTGGCGCTGCCGGATTCGGACGACGGAGCAGTGGTGGACGCCGTGCTGGAGCACGGCCTGCCCTGTCTCGTGTTCACCTCGGACATCACCCAGGAAACCCGGCAGCGCATTCTGGCCAAGAGCGTGACCGACTACGTGGTCAAGAACCGTCACGCCGTGGACAATCTCGTGACCGCGGTGGGGCGGCTGCACCGCATTCGCGGACGCAAGGCCCTGGTGGTGGACGATTCCCGCTCCATGCGGCGCTATCTCAAAAACCTTCTTTCCCTGCATCTTCTGGACGTGGTCACCGTGGAATCGGGCGAGCAGGCTCTGGCCTTGCTCCAGGAGGATCCCCATTTCCTGCTGGCCGTGGTGGACTACGAGCTGGATGGCATGGACGGCGTGGAGCTGACCGTCAAGATCCGCGCCCGCAGGGAACTCAAGGATCTGGGGATCATCGGCATTTCTTCCTTCAGCGGCGAGCCGCTTTCAGTGCGGTTCATCAAGAACGGCGCCAATGATTTTCTTCGCAAGCCCTTCGAGCGGGAGGAATTCCAGGCCCGCATGTTCCAGCTGGTGGACACGGTGGAGCGGCAGCGACGCCTGCGGGAACTGGACGAAATCAAGAACCGCCTGCTCGGCATGGCCGCCCATGATCTGCGCAACCCCATCAACGCCGTGAACGGCTTCGCCGGCATCCTGCTCCAGACCGCCAAGAGCGCCCTGGACGAGAACCAGCAGAAAATGCTCGAATACATCCAGCTGGCCGGCTGGCAGATGAACGCCCTGGTCAGCGATCTTCTCGATATATCGGTCATCGAGAGCGGCAGGCTGGAGCTCTGCTGCCAGCAGGAGGACATCGCCTCGCTGATGGTCGAGCGCGTGGACATGGCCCAGCTGATGGCCGGGGACAAGAACATCGAGATCCGCATCGACCGCAACGAGGCCTTGTCCGCCAATGTGGACCGCCGCCGCATCGGACAGGTCATCGACAACCTGCTGACCAACGCCATCAAGTTTTCTTCCCCCGACACCCTGGTGAGCGTGGAGTCCTGGAGCGAGGACGAAAACGTCTGCTTCCAGGTTCGCGACCAGGGCCCGGGAATTCCCTCGACAGAACGCGACAAGCTTTTCGTCTCCTTCCAGAAGCTGACGAACCGGCCCACGGCGGGCGAGGTCAGCACCGGCTTGGGGCTGGCCATCGTCAAGAAGATCGTGGAGGCGCACCAGGGCCGGGTGCAGGTGGAAAGCGAGCGCGGCAAGGGAACCTGCTTTCGTGTTTGTCTGCCGCTGCAATCCCACTGCTGATGGAACCACATTGAGGGTTGAATTTTTTGAACCGGGTGCCGTTGCCCGGTTCAACTTTTTGTTCTACAGCAATCTTGGCGTGTTATGCGCTTGCGGCACCCCGGACAGAACTGGAGCGCGATTCTCCGGTATAAAAAATTGATCGGCTTTCATGGAGCGGCGGGCGGGGAATGGAATTTGTTTTCTTGCGCAATATCTTGATTATGCTCATCTTTCAACAAATAATGTCCAGGCCCTGAAGTCTGGCACGAAGACTGCTAATAACAAATTATCCTTCTTCTTTTGCAGACACAGTGTTCGAATGAGGCTCTCCGGGTGGTCCGGAGAGCCTTTTTCGTTTTTCGGTGGCGGGGATTGCGTAAATTTGAAGAACTCTTCGAAACAGATGCGCAATCGGTTGTCATCCGTAGACAGTATGCTATGAATAGAACCAGATGATCGTCGCGAGAATGCACGGCATGAAAAGCGGCGATTCGGGGGGCTTGGATGAAGACGGCGCGATCCTGCCCGCATTGTGGCCGGGAGGTGGAGTTTTATCGAAATCCGCTTCCGACCGTGGACGTGGTCATCCATGTGCCCGGTCGGGGGGTGGTGCTTGTGGAGCGCGCCAACGAGCCGCACGGCTGGGCCTTGCCCGGCGGTTTCGTGGACTACGGCGAAAGCTGCGAGGCGGCCGCCCTGCGCGAGGCGCGCGAGGAAACGAGTCTGGACGTGATCCTGACGGGTCTTGTGGGAGTCTATTCCGATCCGTTGCGCGACCCGCGCCACCATACCCTCAGCGTTGTCTACGCGGCCGCGGCTGCGGACCCTTCCCGGCTGAAGGCGGGAGACGACGCCGCCGGAGTGCGGATATGGCCCCTGGACGACCTGCCCTCCCTGGCATTCGACCACGCACGCATTCTTGAAGACTACCGCAGGAGCCTGCCCGGCGCCGCTGCGGACCTGAACCGGAGGCATGGGTGACGGACGAAACCACCAACAGGCCGCGCATCGTTCTCCTGACCTCGGAGATGTTTCCCTTTTCCAAGAGCGGCGGCCTCGGCGACGTCATGGGGGCGCTGCCCTTGGCCCTGCACTGCAAGGGGGCCGAGGTCTGCGTGATAACGCCGTTCTATGGCCGCCTGAGCACCGCCGGACACGAGATCCGCCTGGTCCGGTCCGATTGTCCCGTGGGATATCCGTGGAGCCCCGTCACTGCCGAGATCTACCGCACGGACTACCAGGGCGTGCCGATCTATTTCGTGGCGCGCGGCGAATACTTCGACCGCCGCGCCTACTACAACACCTATGACGGCGATTATTTCGACAATTGCGAACGGTTCACGTTTTTCGTGCGCGCGGCCCTGTCCTGGTGCCGCCAGTTCGAGACGCCCCCCGCCGTGATCCATTCCCACGACTGGCAAAGCGCGCTTGCGCCCGTTTTCCTGCATTTCCTGCGGCAGACCGATCCGTTCTGGAAGGACACGAAATCGGTCATGACCATCCACAACCTGGCCTTTCAGGGACGGTTCTCCTTTCGGCTTTTCGAAAACTGCGGCCTGCCGGGGGAGGCCTGGAACCTCGACGGCGTCGAGTATTACGGCGACTTCAACCTGCTCAAGGGCGGCATCGCCTATGCCGACGCCGTGACCACGGTCAGCCCGGCCTATGCGCGCGAGATTCTGTCCCCGGCCTTCGGCTGCGGGCTGGAAGGAATTCTCCAGAAGCGAAGCGACAGGCTTCGGGGCATTCTGAACGGAGCGGACTATTCGGTCTGGGATCCGGACAGCGACAAATATCTGCCCTGTGCGTATGCGCCCGAATCCATGGACGGGAAACGCGTCTGCAAGCGCGCCCTGCTGCGGGAGTTCTATCTCGCGGACCAGCTGGAGGACCGGCCCCTGCTTTGCTTCATCGGCAGGCTGCGAAGGCAGAAGGGCATCGACCTGCTTTTCGAGATCCTTCCGGAGCTGATGCGCAACGAGGTCGGGGTCATCGTCCTCGGCGAGGGCAATCTTGAGTTCGAAGCCCGGCTCCAGGAACTCGTGGAGCAATACCCCGGCAGACTGGGCGGGGCCATCGGCTATTCCGAGGATCTTGCCCACCGCATCCACGCGGGGTCGGACATCTTCCTGATGCCTTCGCGGTACGAGCCCTGCGGCCTGACCCAGATGTACGCGCTGCGCTTCGGCACGCCGCCCGTGGCCACGGCCGTGGGCGGGCTCATCGATACCATCATCTCGCACCCCAGCCCCTATTGCACGGGCTTCACCTTTGCCAAGCCGGAGCCGGGCCTTTTCCTGGACGCGGTGAACCGCGCGCTGCGGCTCTGGAACGACAAGACCGCCTGGCAGGGTATGATGGAGCGGGCCATGCGCCAGGCATTCACCTGGGAGCTGGCCGCGGAGAAGTACCTCGACCTCTACGCCTCCCTGGGCGCGGAATTCCGGTCCGATGTCGGGCCGGAAGCCTCCCCGGAAGACGAAGCCGTTCTGCAATGCAACCCCCGGACGCTCCGGGGCGCATAAGGAGTGGAAGATGCCGCTTTCCAAGAAATATTTAAAGAGCAAGCCGGTCTGCAAGGTCACCTTCAAGGTGTCCAAGAGCACGGCGCAGGGGGCCAAGAGGATTTTCCTCGTGGGCGAGTTCAACAAGTGGAACACGAAGAACCTGCCCATGCAGCAGCTCAAGGACAATTCCTTTTCCGTGACCGTTGACCTCGAAGTGGGCCGGGACTACCAGTATCGGTACCTTACGGATGATGGCGTCTGGCTGAACGATTCCAAGGCCGACCGCTACGAGTACAGCGCCTTTGCGGGCGGCGACAATTGCGTGGTCACCACTTGAGGCATGGCCCGGCTTCTCTTGGTCCGACCGAACAGCAACGAGGAACAATGCCCGAAACCACCCGCCCCGTCTATATCGCCCCCTTCGACCTGCATCTCTTCGGCAAGGGCGAGCATTGGGATTTATACCGTATTCTCGGAGCGCACCCCGCCGTGGGCGAGGACGGCGCTCCGGGCTATCGGTTCGCGGTCTGGGCGCCCAACGCCCGGAGCGTCAGCGTGCTCGGCGCGTTCAACGACTGGACTCCGGGACGGCACCCGCTTTTCCCCGTGGGATCCTCGGGCATCTGGGCCGGATTCCTTCCCGAAATAGGGCGCAACGTCTCCTACAAATACGCCGTGGAGCAGCAGGGCGGGCGGGTGATCTTCAAGACCGACCCCTTTGCCTTGGCCACGGAGTCGCGTCCCGGCAACGCGGCCGTCACCGGGACGCTGGACGGCTACGTCTGGGGCGACGAGGACTGGATGGAGTCCCGCCGCAAGA
The DNA here is from genome assembly GCF_000420485.1 of Paucidesulfovibrio longus DSM 6739. NCBI lineage: Bacteria > Pseudomonadati > Thermodesulfobacteriota > Desulfovibrionia > Desulfovibrionales > Desulfovibrionaceae > Paucidesulfovibrio > Paucidesulfovibrio longus. Next base: position 278,727 of record NZ_ATVA01000011.1, read on the forward strand.
ACGAGCTGCCCCTGGCGCGTCCCGTGTCGGTCTATGAAGTCCATGCCGGATCGTGGCGCAGGCCGGACGGCAGGTTCCCCACGTATGCGGAGCTGGGCGACGAGCTGATTCCCTACGTCCTGAACCTGGGGTTCACGCATGTGGAGTTTATGCCCCTGGCGGAGCACCCCCTGGACGAATCCTGGGGCTATCAGACTTCCCACTACTTTGCGCCGACCTCCCGTTTCGGCTCGCCCGACGAGTTCCGCTCCCTGGTGGACCGTTTCCATCAGGCCGGGCTGGGAGTGTTTCTGGACTGGGTGCCCGCGCATTTTCCCAAGGACGAATGGAGCCTGGGCCGCTTCGACGGCACGGCCCTCTACGAGCACCAGGATCCGCGCCTGGGCGAGCATCCGGACTGGGGCACCTACATCTTCAACTACGGCCGTTATGAGGTCGCCAACTTCCTGCTCAGCAACGCCCTCTATTGGCTCAAGGAATTCCACATCGACGGCCTGCGCATCGACGCGGTGGCCTCCATGCTCTACCGGGACTATTCTCGCGAGCACGGCCAGTGGCTGCCGAACCAGTACGGCGGCAACGAGAACATCGAGGCCATCGAGTTTCTGCGTCGGCTGAACACCGTGGTCCACGCTCATTATCCCGGCGCCTGCGTCATCGCCGAGGAGTCCACCTCCTGGCCGGGAGTGTCGCGGCCCGTGTATGCGGGCGGACTGGGATTCACCTTCAAATGGAACATGGGCTGGATGAACGACACCCTGGCTTATTTCCGCAAGCAGCCCATCCATCGTTCGCATCATCACCAGAACCTGACCTTCTCCATGCTGTATGCCTTCACGGAGAATTTCCTCTTGCCCATTTCCCATGACGAGGTCGTGCACGGCAAGGGCGCGCTGCTTTCCAAGATGCCCGGCGATTCCTGGCAGCAGTTCGCCAACCTGCGGCTTTTTCTGGCCTACCAGTGGGCTCATCCCGGCAAGAAGCTGCTCTTCATGGGCTGCGAGTTCGGACAGTGGAACGAATGGAATTGCAGCCGCGAACTGGACTGGATTCTTATGACTTTCGACACCCACAGGGGCGTCTCGCACCTCGTGGGCGACCTGAACAGGCTGCTGCGCGAGCAGCCTGCGCTGCATGCGCACGACCATGACTGGGACGGGTTTCAGTGGCTCGATTTTGCGGATCACAACGCCTCGGTGATCAGCTTTTTACGCAAGTCGCCCGGAGCGGCTCCCGTGCTTTGGGTCTTCAACTTCACGCCCGTGCCCCGCGAGAACTACGCCGTGCCCTGCCCCCTGGAAGGGGAGTGGCGCGAGCGGCTGAACACGGACGCGGGCTGCTATGGCGGCACGAACCTGGGCAACGGCGGCGCGGTCCTGGCGCGCCCGGAAAACGGCGGCCCCACTCTGCGGCTGACCCTGCCTCCCCTGGCGGCGCTGGCTTTCGTTTACCAGGGCTGACCCCCTCCGTTTCGCGGGGACGGCGAGAAAGTGCTTTTCTCGGCTGCCGCGAATCCGTAATCTATGCGGATGAATACCATCCTGATCACGCTGGGCGACACGGGCGGGCTTGGGCCGGAACTGGTGGTGCGCCACTTCCTTGAGGCGGCTTCTGACCCCTGCGGCCTGGAGGCGGCGGGCCAGGGCGACGCGGGCGGGGATTCCTGCGACATCGGCTTACGCTATCTGCTGCTCGGCCCGGAATCGGCCCTGCGGACGCATCTGGGTGCCGGAGAACCTTTCTGGACGCGGCTGGAAGCGCCGGAAGAGCTCTTGGAGCTGGGGCCGGGAGTCTATCTTTTCGAGCCGGAGGAGCTCGCCGGGCTGGCCTGCCCCCTGGGCACGCCGAGCGTGGCGGGCGGAACCTGCGCCGGGGTGAGCCTGGAGCTGGCCGTGCGCCTTCTGCGGGACGGAATCGGCCAGGGACTCTGCACCTGCCCGCTGAACAAGGCCATGCTCCAGGATGCGGGCTTCGATTTTCCCGGCCATACTGAATTTTTGGCCGAGCGCCTGGGCGTGGGGCGCGAGAACGTCTGCATGCATCTGGGCGGACCGGTGCTGCGCGTCAGCCTCGTGACCACCCACCCGCGATTGCGGGACGTGGCCGACTTGATCACCCAAGAGCGCATTTTGCACTGTCTGCGGCTGACGGCCGCGCACATGCGCGCTCTGGGCGTGGCCGGACCCATCGCGGTCTGCGGGTTGAACCCGCACGCGGGCGAGTCCGGGAAGATCGGAAGCGAGGAAATCGAGATCATCGCTCCCGCGCTGGAAGTGGTCCGCGCCGAGGGGCTGGACGTGGTCGGTCCCCTGCCGGGCGATACGGTTTTCCATTTCGCCGCGCGCGGAGCCTATGCGGCTGTCCTGGCCATGTACCACGACCAGGGCCTGGCCCCGCTGAAGCTGATGCATTTTTCAGAGGCCGTGAACGTGACCCTGGGCTTGCCGTATCCGCGCACGTCTCCGGACCACGGCACGGGGTACGATCTGGCGGGCAAAGGCTCGGCCAGCCTGGAGAGCTTCCGGGCCGCCTTGCGGATGGTCGAGCGCATGGTGGAGGTGCGGGAAGAGGTTCGGGCCGTGGCCGAATGACCGATTCGGGCGTTCGCCGCCGGGTCAGACGTTCATGGCGAGCCGGGCCGCGGCCTCGCCCGCGCGTTTGCCGTAGACCTGGGTGGCGGTGACCATGGCTCCGCCGAGGCGGTTGGCCCCGTGCATGCCCGTGGCGCATTCGCCGCAGGCGAACAGGCCCGGCAGGGGCTGATCGGTTCCGGCGGCCAAAACGGCTCCGTGGGCGTTGATGAGCGCGCCGCCGTTGCCCGCGTGGGCGAAGAGCGCGGCCTCCTCCCAGTCCCCCTTGCCGATCTTGACCCGCACCACGCCGCGTTCGTTCGCCTGGGCCTGGAGCCACTGGTCCATGCCGTAGTCGTGGACCTCTTCCCCTTCGTATTCCACCGGTCCCCAGGCCGCGGGGCAATGCGTGCGGCGCGCGTCCGCCAGGGCCAGCACCTTGGCCGAGGGCGCGACCTCCCGGCCGTCCGGGGTCATGGCCACGGCGTCCGGCCCGGCGATTTCCGCCGGGGAGCGAAAGCGCAGTTCCGGCAGACTCATCCAGAAATATTGCAGATAGTCCGTGTTTTCCATGCGCGCTCCGGCGTCCTGGAGCATCTGCCAGGAAAGACCGGGATTGCCCGGTCCGGCCGTGTGCCGTTCGGCCAGAGGGGCGGGGCCGCCCAAGGCCATGACCACTGCCTTGGCCCGGATAAGAATCGGATCGCCTATGCCGTCTGCCTCGGAGCCGGGCCTGGGGCGCAGTCGCGCTCCGGCGACGCGTCCGGATTCGATCTCCAGGCCGAGCACCTCCAAACCGGACCGGAACCTGACGCCGAGGCCGACGGCCTTGTCCTGAAAGAGTCCGTGCGCGTGCGCCAGATCGTCGAAGACCGCTGCCCTCGGAAACGGGCTGAAGCAGCCGTTGCGGCGCAGCAGCCTGCCGTCCGCGCCGTAGCGGAATTTCAGGCCCAGGGCTTCCAGTTCGCGGAAGCGCGGTTCGGCCTCGTTGGCCAGGATCTGAACGAGAGCATGATCGACCATGCCCGGACTGGCCAGCCAGACGGCCTCGCGCACGAAACGCTCTCGTTCGCGCTCGCCCAGGGGCAGCTGCATGCCGAGATTGCCGTTGCGGTTGGCAAAGGAGGAGCCCGAAGGACCGGGCAGCAGCGTGGCCAGCGTCACCTCCAGTCCGGGGCAGGCTTCGGCTGCGGCCCAGGCGGCCCGGAGTCCCGCGAGGCCTGCGCCGAGAATGAGAACATCGGTGCGACTATGCATGACGGCAGGGTAAGGGAAAAACTCCCGGGAGGGAAGGGGATGAGCGGGCTTTGCGCTGCGATGTCATGGAATTGCGGGCGGATGCGCAGGCGAGAAGAAACAAGGAAGCCGCCCGAAGGCGGCTGCCGGTCTGCTGCTGAAAGCGGATCTAAATCTTTTTCAAGGCGTATTGCCGCATCTTTTCCGCCTCTTTGAAGGCGGGATTGATGCCCAGTGCCTTTTCCGCCGCGTCCTTCATCTTGGCCCACTGCCGCCAGTCGAAATAGAGGCGGCCGAGGTTGAAGTAGAGGTATTCGTCCTTGTCCGTGTATTCCAACGCCTTGAGATAATAACGTTCCGCCGCGTCGAACTGCTTGAGCTTGCGCAGCACGATGCCGATCCGGTTGTAAAGGAACAGGGCCTGGGGATCGTTTTTGAGCGCGTCTTCAAGCAGGCCGAGGGCGTCGTCGTAAAGGTCGGCCTTGAGATAGCGGTCCGCGATGTCGGCCTTGAGTTCCGTGTCGCCCTTGAAGGTGCGCATCAGGCCGTTGAAGGTGCTGCGGGCCTTGTCGATGGCCTTGGCGTCCAGGAAGGCCTGGCCTTTTTCCAGCTCTTCGGCCTTGACGTGTTCCTTGTTGGCGATCTCGTGCTGGGCTTCCTCGGTGACGTGGTTTTCCAGTTCGCCCACGAGTTCGAGCATGGTCTGGTAGAGTTTCTTCTCGTCGCCCGGTTTGTAGGGGATGACCAGCGGATAGAGCCGCCGCAGTTCCTTGTCCTGGTTCAGGGTGTACACCGCCTGCTCGATGAGCACCGAGAACTCGTCCCGCTCGTTTTTCATCAGCGGGTTTTTCAGGATGGTCAGCAGCGCCTGGGTGACCGCCTGGGCGGCGGCCATGGGTTTTCCCTGCTTGAGCAGGCCGTTGACCTCGGTCAGACGCTTGCGTGCTTTGATCAGTTCGACGGACATGCCGCTCCTATGAAAACAAAGGCCTGGTTATTTTCCGGTTTCCTGCCGGACCAGATCCCGGAAGCGGGCGAAGAAGTAGCCGCTGTCGTGCGGACCGGGCGCGGCCTCCGGGTGGAACTGAATGGCGATGATGGGCTTGTCGCGATGGGCAAAGCCTTCCAAGGTGTCGTCGTTCAGATTCCTGTGCGTCATCTTAAGATGATTCAGACCGGAAATGTCAACGCAAAAGCCGTGGTTTTGAGAGGAAATCTCGATTTTTTCCGATTCCAGGTCCATGACCGGGTGGTTGCAGCCGTGGTGGCCGAAGCCGAGCTTGAAGGTCGTTCCGCCCAGGGCCAGGCCGAGAATCTGGTGTCCGAGGCAGATTCCCGCCACGGGCAGATCCTGGCAGAAGTCCCGCGTGGCCTCGACCGCACCCGTGACCACCGCAGGGTCGCCGGGACCGTTGGAAAGAAAAATGGCGTCCGGCTCAAGCGCACGGGCCTCGGCCGCGCTCATGGACGAAGGCACGGTGAGCTGCACGAACCCCTGGGCCGCGAGCAGGCGGTGAATGTTCCACTTGATGCCGAAGTCGTAGACGATGACGCGCGGGCCGCCTTCGGGCCAGGCGAAGTCCTTCAGGTTCACGGGAACCGGTCCCTGGTCGGTCCAGAGGTAGGGCTCGGTGGTGGAGACGCGGTCGGCCAGGTTCAGGCCCTCCATGGGGGCGAGCCCCTTGGCCCGGCGCACCAGCTCCGCGGCGTCGTCAACCGAGGTGGAGATGACGCCGCGCATGGCGCCGTGAATGCGCAGGTGGCGGGTCAGGGCGCGCGTGTCCACGCCTTCGATGCCGGGAATGCCCGCTTCGCGGAGATAGTCGGGCAGGGACTTGTGGGCGCGCCAGTTGCTCGGCTGCTTGCAGCATTCCTTGACGATGAACCCGGCGACCTGGACCTTGGGGGATTCCACGTCTTCGACGTTCACGCCGTAGTTGCCGATCAGCGGGTAGGTCATGCAGACCATCTGGCCGGTGTAGGAGGGGTCGGTGAGGACTTCCTGGTACCCGGTCATGCCGGTGTTGAAGATGACCTCGCCGCCCGCTTCGATGGGGCCGGTGAAGGATTCGCCCGGAAAGAGGGTGCCGTCTTCGAGGGCAAGGATCGCTTTCATAATTGCTCCCTGAGGATGTTCGTAACTCCGGCCAGATCCTCTTCGCGGTCCACGCCGTGGCAGGCGTGCCGCGTCAGGCTGACCCGGATGGGGATGCCGTTCTCCAAGAGCCGGAGCTGCTCCAGCTTTTCCCTGCGTTCCAGGGCGCCCGGAGGCAGGGCCGCGAAGGCCCGCAGCGCTTCCATGCGGAAGGCGTAAAGCCCGATGTGCAGCAGGTAGCCGTCGCCCGAACCGTCGCGGTCGAAGGGGATGGCCGATCTGGAAAAATAAAGCGCGTTGCCGTTCGTGGCAAGGGCCACCTTGACGCGGTCCGGCGAGGCGGCCTCTGCGGCGTCGATGCGTCCGGCCAGCGTGGCCACGCGCACCTCCGGCTCGCGGAACGGGCGCAGCAGGTCCGTGAGCATGGCCGGTTCCAGGCAGGGTTCGTCGCCCTGGATGTTGGCCACCACCGCGTCCGGCTCGACTCCGATCAGCTCGGCCGCTTCCAGAACGCGGTCCGTGCCGCTGGCGTGGTCGGGCCGCGTCATGACGGCGGGCACGCCAAGTTCTTCCGCCTTGGCCCGGATGCGCTCGTCGTCCGTGGCCAGGAGCACGCGCGCCAGCTCAGGGCAGCGCCGCGCCCGGTCGTAGACGTGCCAGAACATGGGCTTGCCCAGGATGTCCGCCAGGGGTTTGCCCGGAAGGCGCGAGGAGGCGTAGCGCGCGGGAATGATGCCGTAGCATTTCGGAAATTCTTTCATTGGGCCGGTTGCGCTTCCTATCTTCTTTTGAGGGAATGGGCAATATGGAGACAGGCGGTCGCCGTGCCGCCCCGTCGCTCGGAAACATAGGCCTGAAAGCGCGCCCGCACCGCATCGCGGTCCGGCGGGGCGTCCAGAAGGCTCAGAAGCTCGGCCAAAGCGGCCGCGGTGTCGGGCGTTTTGCGCACCAGACCCGCCTGGAGAATATCTTCGCCCACCCAGGCGAAATTCTTCCAGTGCGGGCCGATGACCGGAATCAGGCCGTGCGTCAGCGGCTCCAGGAAATTCTGTCCGCCGAGGGGAGCCAGGCTGCCGCCGACGAACGCGGCCGAGGCCTCGGCAAAGGCGCCTTCCAGTTCGCCGATGCGGTCCCAGAGCAGCACGGTGCCGGGGCGGACCGGCTCTTGCGCCCGCGAACGCAGCACATGGGGGATTCCCGCGCCGGAAAGCAGTTCGCTCCAGGCGTCGACGCGTTGCAGGTGGCGGGGAAAAAGTCCGGGCAGGCAGTCTGGCCGGGCCGCGAGCAGGCCGCGCAGCAGCTTGAGCGCCTCGGCTTCCTCCTGCTCGCGCACGGAGGCCAGCACGACGAAGGGCGTCGCGTCCCCCGGCAGGAGTCCGTCCAGGGCGGCGGATTTGGCCGCAGGATCGCCGGCCTTGGGAATGCGGTCGAACTTGATGTTCTGCATCAGCTCCACGCGGCCGTGCCCGTAGAGCGTGGAAAAGCGCGCGCCGTCCGCTTCGGACATGGCCAGGATCTTGTCCGGGGCGATGCGCCGGAAAAAGGAGGGAAACTTGAGGTAGCCCCGCAGGCTGCGTTCGCTCATGCGGCCGTTGACCAGCAGAAGGCGGACGTTCTGGTCGCGGCAGGAGGCCATGAACCCCGGCCACATTTCGGACTCCAGCAAGACCGCCGCGCGGGGCTGGACCCGCATCAGGGCCTTGCGCATCAGCCGGGGGCGGTCCAGGGGGAAATAGGCGGCGCGCAGGTTCAATTCCGGGCGCAGGGGGCGCAGCTCGGCCATGAGGGCGTCCAGGCGTTCCATGCCCTCGGCCGTATTGGTGGTCAGCAGCACGGACAGCGGCTCCCCTTCGGGCTGGTCCGAGGGCAGGTGCAGCCGCCGCAGGATCTCGCCCGCGAGAAAGGCCTCGCCCACGCTGGCGGCCTGGATCCAGAGGTCGCAGGGGCCGGGGTAGGGCTCTCGCTGGACGCGCTGGCCCCAGCCGTGGCGCAGGCGCTGATTGCGGCGCAGAAAAAAGAGCGCCGGACCCCAGACGAGGTCATAGAGACGAAAGAGGGTGGTGCGGGTCAGTGCCATTCGGGCCTACCGCTCCAGGCCCAGGCGGATCAGCTCGGCGATGAGCTGGTCGAACTCCAGACCCGCGGTGCGCGCGGAGCGCGGCAGCAGGCTGGTGGCGGTCATGCCGGGGAGCGTGTTCATCTCCAGCAGGTAGGGCTTGCCGTCCGCGGAGACCATGAAGTCGCCGCGCGAGTAGCCCCGGCAGCCGAGGGCGCGGTGCGCGGCCAGGGTCATGGCCTGGACTTCCTCGGCCAGGGCGTCGTCCACGGGGGCCGGGCAGATCTCCTCGGCGCCGTCTTCGTCATATTTGTTCTGGAAATCGAAGTAGGCCGCTCCGTGCTTGGGCCGGATCATGATCAGGGGCAGGGGGGACTCGCCGAGAATGCCGCAGGTGACCTCCACTCCCGGAATGGAGGCTTCCACCAGGGCCTCCTCGCCCAGCGCGCCGACCTTTTCCAGCGCCTGGAGAAGATCCACCTCGCGCTCCACGAGGCTCATGCCCAGGCTGGAGCCGCCCATGTTCGGCTTGACGAAGACGGGGTAGCGCAGGCCGATCTTGGCGTTGCGGGGCGGCAGGGGCCAAAGCTCCCAGCGAGGGGTGCGGATGCCCGCGTCCTGGAAGATCGCCTTGGACGCGGCCTTGTTCAGGGCCAGAAACGAGGCCGCCGGACCGGAACCCTGGTAGGGGCAGCCCACGCGGTCGAGCGCGGCCTGGACCAGTCCGTCCTCTCCGGGCGAGCCGTGCAGGCCGATGAAGGCGAAGTCGCATTCCTTGGCCAGCTGGATCAGGGCGGCATAGCCGTCGAGCAGATCCAGGAAGGTCACTTCGTGGCCGAGATGCTCCAGGGCGCGACGGATGTTGCGGGCGCTGGAAAGGGATACGTCGCGCTCAGTCGACCATCCGCCCGCGATCAAAAGTATCTTCACTCAGGTCCACCTTGCATGTTTTGCTGAAGAGCCGTTCCACTTCCATGGCCTGCTCGTGCGTGACCGCGATGCGTTCCCTGATCAGCTGCGTCTTGCCGTAGCGCTCGAGCAGATCCTGGAAGCGGTCTTCCAGGGAGACGATGCGGTCGTGGGCGACGCGCTTGTCGCCGTAGATGACGGCCAGAGGCAGAACGTGGCCGGGCAGCTCCAGGTCGAAGGGCCAATAGACGTGGTGCATCACGCCGTGGGCCAGGGCCGGGTTGCCGGTCACCGCCATGACCCAGGAGGCGCCGAGCTGGCTGTGATTGCCGCCGTGGTGGATCGTGTATGCCTTGGCGATGTCGTGCAGCAGGGCGGAGGCGCGCACCTCGGCCACGTCCACGTCCAGCCCGGCCTCCTTGGCCAGCACTGCGAGATGGGTGGCGACGCGGGCCACCATGCCGCTGTGTGCGCGGATGTGGTCGGGCATTTCGTAACGGTCCCAGAGCCGGACGCATTCCGCATGGTCCGGAACCCTCGCGCGGCGGCTTTCCGGCGGGGGCGGCGGAGTGTCCAGTGGCGGCAGGAATGGTTGCAGCGGGTTCTTCATGGCGTTTTTTCTTGAGGGGTTGGTCTCGGCGCAGCGCCGGAACAAATTGACAGTATCAGCAGGGATTATAAAAGTCCAAGGGCGACTGCGCGTTTCGAAGCGGAGAAATCCTCGTCGGACGGGAGGAATCGATCAGAATCCGAGAAGAGAAATATTTTCCTTGATCTAATTCGCACCGGGAATTAATACTCGGCAACCGACTTCGGGCTGCGGGCCCGAATCCTGCCCCGGCAGGTCCCTTTGAGATTATTATTTCCACAACGCATTGAGGAGGTTTAGGAATGGCTTCTATCGAGTACAAAGGCAAATCCTTTGAGGTTGACGAGGACGGTTTCCTGCAGAGCTTCGACACCTGGACCCCGGACTGGGTCGAGTACGTCAAGGAGCAGGAAGGCATCGCCGAGATCTCCGAAGACCACCAGAAGGTCATCGAGTTCCTGCAGGACTACTACAAGAAGAACGGCATCGCCCCGATGGTGCGCATCCTCTCCAAGGTCACCGGCTTCAAGCTGAAGCAGATCTACGAACTGTTCCCGTCCGGCCCCGGCAAGGGAGCCTGTAAGATGGCTGGCCTGCCCAAGCCCACCGGCTGCGTGTAACCCACGTATTTCGGTCTTTTCGGCGGGAGCTTCGGCTCCCGCCTTTTTTTTTGTCCCGCGGAAGGCGGTTTTCCCTCCGCAGTCCGCGCATCCTGCCGATAAGATTTGCTTCGCACGCTCCAAAGGAGTATGAAGGTCCGCACCTCATTCAACGCGGCACTTCAACGTGGAGAAATGCTTTGAGCCTCACACTGCTTGAGAAATTTCACGATCCGGACCTCTGCAAGGGACTTCTCGACAAGCTGCACTCCCTGGTGGACCGGGAATTCCGTTTCATGGAAGTTTGCGGCACCCACACCGTGGCCATCTTCCAGAGCGGCCTGCGCTCGCTTCTGCCCGAGAAAATCGTGCATCTTTCCGGGCCGGGCTGCCCGGTCTGCGTGACCCATGAATCCGAGGTCAACGCCTTCATCGATCTGGCCGGGCGCGACGACGTGATCGTGGCCACTTTCGGCGACCTCATGCGCGTGCCCGGAAGCAAGGGCCGCAGCCTGAAAAAGGCCCAGGCCGACGGCGCCAAGGTCGCGGTCGTCTACTCCCCGCCGGACGCGCTCAAGCTCGCGGCGGACCACCCGGACAAGACCGTTGTCTTTCTCGGCGTCGGCTTCGAGACCACGGCTCCGGCCGTGGCGGGAACGCTGCTCATGGCCCGCGAACAGGGCCTGAAGAACTTCAAGGTGCTTTCCTTCCACAAGCTCGTGCCCCCGGCTCTCGGCGCGCTGATGACCGATCCGGAGGTGAACATCGACGCCTTTGTCATGCCCGGACACGTTTCGGCCATCATCGGCCTGGAGCCGTATCGGCCCGTGGCCGAAGTCTTCGGCAAATCCGCAGCCGTGACCGGATTCGAGCCCGTGGACATCCTCGGCTCCCTCGTCTTCCTTGTGGAGGCCTGGAAGAGCGGCGAACCCAAGGTCGCCAACCTGTATCCGCGCATCGTTCGGGACGGCGGCAACGCCAAGGCCCGCGCGGTCATGGAGCAGGTCTTCCGGACCTCGGACGCGCTCTGGCGCGGCATCGGCCTGATTCCCGGCTCCGGCCTGGAAATGCGCGACGAGTTCGAAGATCACGACGCCAAGAAGGCTTTCGGCATCGAGATCGTCGAATCTCCGGCCCTGCCCGGCTGCCGCTGCGGCGACGTGCTCAAGGGCAAGCTGCGCCCGGACCAGTGTCCCCTGTTCAAAAAGGCCTGCACCCCGGCCAGCCCGGTCGGCCCCTGCATGGTTTCCACCGAAGGCTCCTGCGCCGCCTACTTCAAATACAGCATGGACTAAGCATAATGAGCGACAAGGTTCTTCTCGACTACGGCAGCGGCGGGCGCGCTTCCCAGCGCCTTATTTCCGAGCTTTTCCTCAAGCACTTCGCCAACCCGGAACTGGACCGCCTCAACGACGCCGCGCGTCTGGAGCTGGACGGTCCCCTGGCCGTGAGCACCGATTCCTTCACCGTGGACCCGATCTTCTTTCCCGGCGGCGACATCGGCTGCCTGGCCGTGCACGGCACGGTCAACGACGTGGCCATGCTCGGCGCCGAACCGCTCTACCTGACCTGCGGCTACATCATCGAGGAAGGGCTGCCCATGGAGGATCTGGAGCGCATCGTCGTGTCCATGGGCGCGGCCGCGCGCCACGCGGGCGTGCGCATCGTCACGGGGGACACCAAGGTGGTGCCGCGCGGAACCGTGGACAAGATTTTCATCAACACCACGGGCATCGGCCGCATCGTGGCCGACCCCATGCCCAGCGGCGACCGCGCCGCGCCCGGCGACGCCGTGCTCATCTCCGGAACCATGGGCGACCACGGCCTGACCATTCTCGGCACCCGCGAAGGGCTTTCCTTCGAGGCCGCCGTGCAGAGCGACTGCGCCTCCCTGAACCATCTGCTGCTCAAGCTGGTGCGGGAAATCCCGTCCGTCCACGTCCTGCGCGACCCCACGCGCGGCGGCCTGGCCACCACCCTGAACGAGATCGCCATCAGTTCCGGCGCGGGCATCGAGGTCCAGGAGAAGTCCGTGCCGGTGCGTGCCGAGGTTTCGGGCGGCTGCTCCGTGCTGGGGCTCGACCCGCTCTACCTCGCCAACGAGGGCAAGTTCATCTGCATCCTGCCCGAAGCGGACGCGGAAAAAGCCCTGGAGATCATGCGCGCGGACGAACTCGGCGGCGACGCCTGCCGCATCGGTTCGGTCACGGAGCAGAATCCCGGCAAGGTTTCCCTGGTCACGCCCCTGGGAGGCAAGCGCCTGCTGAACATGCTGGAGGGCGAGCAGTTGCCGCGCATCTGCTGACCCCGGCCGCGACCCGCAATGAAAAACGTCCGCAACGGCTTCACCCCGTTGCGGACGTTTCGTTTTTTTTCTGGCGGATTGTTACCAGCCGATGTGCTTCGAGAATTCGTTGAGCACGATCTTCCATGTGCTCAGGAGATTGCGGAAATGCTGCTCGGAGACGCCGCCCGTGGCCAGGGCGTCCATCTCGACGCGGCTGTTGCCTTCGCTGTCCAGATAGGCGCGGCCGAAACGGTTGTGGGTGTTCCAGGTGTTGATGGAGCTTTGGCTCGGATTCTTCGCCTGGGTGAAGCCGCTGTAGAACTGAACCGCCTCGCAGACATCCTTGGTGCAAGCGTAGAAGAATATCTGAAAATTCAGATTGCCGTCGCTGGAACTGATCAACGGATCTCCGGCATCGTCCTTGGTCAGTTCCGTCTTGAATCCCATGTTTTGCATGATGCGCTGCATCTCCGCTCCGGAAATTCCGTCGTAGAGTGTCTGCGCGCGGCAATCCGCGGCGAAGTTCGCGCCGCAAAGGGCCACGGCGAGCAGCATGGCGAAGCACAACTTGAATCGTCTCATTACTCTTTCCTTGTTGAAGTGGGGTGAAAGGGTATCCAACAGTAGAGTTCCGAATAATTCATGAATGAGTTTGCGGTCAAGAGCAGAGAGCACCGTGGCGTCTGCTTCATGCGGGCAAATCCGTGCAGAAGGCTTGCTTTTGCTTGACGCTGCAACCGCGCTGATGTAAACGGTGTTCATGAAGACCACTCAGCTAGGCCACAACTTCTTTTCTTTTTTCTTCTTTTTTATCTTTACCCTCGCCTGTGGCCTGGAGGGGACTGTCTAGCTGCATCCAAAGACAAGACCAAAACCGGGCCGCAGGCGAAAGCTGGCGGCCCGGTTCTTTTTTGTCCGCCAGCCGTAGCCAGGGGCCTCCAAAACCGGAGGAGAGGTTATGATGTTGGGACTCGGGAGCGCGGAGATCGCACTGGCCTTCTGGCTGGTGATCGCAAGCGCGCTGTTGTGCATCGGCTACGGCGTGGCGAAATGGAATTCCGGAGGGCAGGAGGACGCGGTGGACCCGGAGCGGGAGGAAGCGCAGGCCGCAGGGGCCGCTGTTTCCAGAACCGCTGAGGAGGCCGCGAAATGATTTCCAAAATCATCGTCAGCGTACTCTATTTCGCAGTAGTCTTCTACCTCGGCTACAAAGGCTGGCAGAACACCCGCAAGGCATCGGACTACATGCTGGCGGGCCGCAGGATGAACCCCTTTGTCATGGCCATGAGCTACGGGGCCACGTTCATCTCCACCTCGGCCATCATCGGTTTCGGTGGAGCCGCCGGACTCTTCGGCTTTTCCCTGCTCTGGCTCACCGTGGCCAACGTCTTCATCGGCATCTTCCTGGCCATGACCGTATTCGGCCGCCGCACGCGGCGCATGGGCCTTTGCCTCAACTGCCACACCTTCCCGGAGCTGCTCGGCAGGCGTTTCGACTCCTCGTTCATCCAGGGCTTTTCCGGCCTGATCATCTTCCTGTTCATCCCGGTCTACGCGGCAGCGGTGCTCATCGGCATTTCGCGCATGCTCGAAGTCTCGCTGAACATCCCCTATGACTGGGCTCTCATCGGCATGACCGCGATTCTCGCCGTCTACGTGGTCACGGGCGGGCTCAAGGCCGTGATGTACACGGACGCCTTCCAGGGCGGGATCATGATGGTCATGATGATCATCCTGCTTTACTACACCTATTCCGCCCTGGGCGGGGTGACCAGCGCGCACCAGACGCTCACGGACATGGCCGCCATGATGCCGGAGAAGCTCCAGAAGGGCGGCATGCTCGGCTGGACCCAGGGCGCCAAGTTCGGGACGCCGCTCTGGCTGGTCATCTACACGACCATCATCTACGGAGTGGGCATCGGCGTGCTGGCCCAGCCGCAGCTGGCCGTGCGCTTCATGACCGTCAAGAGCGACAAGCAGCTCAACCGGGCCGTGCTCTTCGGCGGCATCTTCATTCCGTTGATGACCGGGGTGGCCTTCATCGTGGGCGCGCTTTCCAACGCGGTGTTCACCGCGCGCGGCGGAAAGATCGCCATTGCCCAGGCCGGGGGCAACATCGACAAGATCATTCCCACCTACATCGAACAGGTCATGCCGGACTGGTTCGCCGGATTGTTCCTGCTCGGCATGTTCGCGGCGGCCATGTCCACGCTCAGCTCGCAGTACCATGTCGGCGGCACCTCCCTGGGCCGCGACGTGATCGAGCGCGGGCTGTTCAAGCGCGTGGGCACCTCGGCCAAGGCCTCGCAGATCGGCGTGACCGTGACCATCCTGGCCACCCTGGTCTGGGCCTGGGTCTTGCCGGAATCGATCATCGCCCGCGCCACGGCCTTCTTCTTCGGCCTGTGCGCGGCCTCGTTCCTGCCCGTTTACCTGCTCGGCCTCTACTGGAAGGGCATCACCAAGGTGGCGGCCAAGGTTTCCATGGTCGGCGGATTCGCGGGGTCCATGCTCTGGCTCCTGTTCGTGCACGAAAAGGAAGCGGCCGGTCTGGGGATCTGTCAGTGGCTCACGGGTCAGCCCACTCTCGTCTCCGCGGCGACCAAGGGCTCCTGGGTTTGGCTTCTGCAATGGGTCGATCCCAACGTGGTGGCCCTGCCGATCAGCTTCCTGCTGGCCGTGGGCGTGAGCCTGATGACCAAGCCCATGCGCCAGGAGCACCTGGAGCAGTGCTGGGCCAACTTCTAGATTCCGCATGCGGAAAAGGACCGGGCGCGCGTCGAACGTGCGTGGCGCGCGCATCGGTTTTGTCCCTCCTCCAGCGGGGCTTCGGCCCCGCACAGGGGGAGGAGGGCAGGTTCGCGGAATCGCGTGAATGAAAACAGCAAGGCGGAACGCCGGATGTCCGGCGTTCCGCCTTGTCGTTGGGCGGGGTTCAGGAAGCCTCAGCCTCGGCGGGCCTTGCGCATGAAGACCACGGTCAGGCCGGGGCGGACCTGCTGCGTAAGGTATTCCTCGTAGCCGAGTCGGCGATAGAGGCGCAGGTTGCCCTCGCTTTTGTGGCCGGTGAAGATTTCGAAGTGTTCCGCATCCGGAAAGCGGGTTTCTATGGCGTCCATGAGCCGCGAGCCGATGCCGCGCCTCTGGAGGGCAGGGGCCACGACGAGCCGCCCGATGCGGCAGGTGCCGCCGTCGAGATTGGCGCGGACCGAGCCGGCGATGCGCCCCTCGTCCATGGCCTTGAGGAAAAGATGGCCGCGCATGGCATCGCGCATCTGCTCAAGGCTTTCCAGCATGGCCGGGACCGCGTCCATGCCGTAGAGCATGGCCTCGGACTGAAAGGCGGCCTTTTGCAGGGCGAGCAGTTCTTCGGCGTCGTTGGCCTGGGCCTGGCGGATGCGCAGCGGGGCGTTCATGAGGGAATGATCTCCGAAGGATCGAAACGTCCGGGATCGGCGGGAATCATGTCCGCGATGCGCGCGGCCGCGGATTCCAATGCCTCCCAGGTCTCGCAGGCGGCGAGTTCGCTGCGCAGGATGCGGATGTCGCGCAGGCCCTTGGCGTAGCGTGGAATGAAGGAGCGCAGCTTGCGGAACGCCCGTTCCGTCCCGTCCAGATCGCGCGTCAGGCGGATGTGCCTGTTCACGATGGCGCCCAGGTGCGCCCCGGTGCGGGCGGGAGGCTCCTCCCCGCGCAGCAGGGCGTGGAAGCGTTCGAACACGGCCGGATCGAACATGGCTCCGCGCGCGAACATGACCGCGTCGATGCCGGTTTCGCGCAGGCAGCGCACGCCGTCGTCGGCGGTATAGATGTCGCCGGAGCCGACCACGGGAATGGACACGGCCCGCTTGAGTTCGGCCAGCCGGGACCAGTCCGCGTCGCCCATGAACATCTGCTTGCCGTAGCGGGGGTGCAGGGTCAGCCAGGCCACGCCCAGGTCCTCAAGACGACGGCCCACGTCCACGAACACGTCCAGCCCTCTTTCCCAGCCGAGGCGCGTCTTCACGCCGACACGGCCCGGTCCGGCCTTGCGGACCATGACCTCGGCCAGGGCGCAGAGGCGGTCGGGATCTTCCAGCAGGCGCGATCCGGAACCGGACTTGGCGACCTTGCGGACGGGGCAGCCCGCGTTGAGGTCGAAGAAGCGGAAGCCCATCTCCAGCACCTTGTCCATGGCCGCCTCGAAAATCTCCGGCTCCGCTCCGAAGAGCTGGAGCACGAGAGGCTCGTCGTTGGGGTGCGTGTCCAGGAGGTTGGTGGTGCCTCTGTTCATATAAAAAAGGCCCTTGGCCGAGACCATTTCCGTGTTGGTCACGGCGGCGCCGTATCCGCGGCAGAGCATGCGGAAGGGGAGGTCGCTGTAGCCCGCGAGCGGGGCCAGCCAGGGCTTTTCTGGTCGGATGTCGAGCGTGTTCATGGCCGTCTGGAAATAGGCCCAGCCGGAGCCGCTGTCAAATGCGGAGATGTTTTTTGAAAGGAAGGCGAAAAAAATGCTGGACAAAGCAAACTTGAACTGGCAATAGCGTGGGCCGCAAGCAAGCGCAGGGACTTTTGAAAGTTTCCCGTTGGGAAGGTGAAAATAATCCTTGCGTTTTCGATGAGGGACGAGTAGTTTCCCTCGTTCACGCTGGCTGGCGTAGCTCAATTGGTAGAGCAGCTGATTTGTAATCAGCCGGTTGCGGGTTCAAGTCCCATCGCCAGCTCCAGTCAGCGCATTTGGTGGGGTTCCCGAGTGGCCAAAGGGAACAGACTGTAAATCTGTCGGCGAACGCCTTCGGAGGTTCAAATCCTCCCCCCACCACCACTTTGAAATGAAATGCTGTAGGAGGCGGTAATCCGCCGGTGACTACGGATAATGAGCGGGAATAGCTCAATTGGCTAGAGCATCAGCCTTCCAAGCTGAGGGTTGCGGGTTCGAGTCCCGTTTCCCGCTCCAGCCGTTATCCAGCCGATTCACCTCCTTTCAGTATTGCCAAAGCCCACGTAGCTCAGTAGGTAGAGCACATCCTTGGTAAGGATGAGGTCACCGGTTCAAATCCGGTCGTGGGCTCCACTGGTATTTTAGATAATTGAATTTAACCATTAAAATTGCTGAACAGAACTTTATAGGGGGATTCCAACATGGGTAAGGCCAAGTTTGAGCGGAACAAGCCGCACGTCAACATTGGTACCATCGGTCACATCGACCACGGCAAAACCACTCTGACCGCCGCCATCACCAAGCTGGCCGCCATGGCCGGTAAGGGCGAATACGTCGCTTTCGACGAGATCGACAAGGCTCCTGAAGAGAAAGAGCGCGGCATCACCATCGCCACCGCCCACGTCGAGTACGAGACCGACAAGCGTCACTACGCTCACGTGGACTGCCCCGGTCACGCCGACTACATCAAGAACATGATCACCGGCGCTGCCCAGATGGACGGCGCGATCCTGGTCTGCGCCGCCACCGACGGTCCCATGCCCCAGACCCGTGAGCACATCCTGCTCGCCCGTCAGGTCGGCGTGCCCGCCATGGTCGTCTTCATGAACAAGTGCGACATGGTCGACGACGAAGAGCTGCTGGAGCTGGTCGAGCTCGAGATCCGCGAGCTGCTCTCCAAGTACGAATTCCCCGGCGACGAAATTCCCGTCATCCAGGGTTCCGCTCTGAAGGCTCTTGAGGCCGACACCATCGACGATCCGGCTGCCAAGCCCATCTTCGAGCTGCTCGAGGCCTGCGACAGCTACATTCCGGAGCCCGTCCGCGACGTCGACAAGCCCTTCCTGATGCCCATCGAGGACGTGTTCTCCATCTCCGGCCGCGGCACCGTCGTGACCGGTCGTGTTGACCGCGGCGTGATCACCGTTGGTGACGAAGTCGCCATCATCGGCATCAAGGACACCGTCAAGACCACCTGCACCGGCGTCGAGATGTTCCGCAAGATCCTCGACCAGGGTCAGGCTGGCGACAACGTCGGCGTCCTGGTTCGCGGCGTGAAGCGTGACGAAGTCGAGCGCGGCCAGGTTCTGGCCAAGCCGGGTTCCATCACCCCGCACACCAAGTTCAAGGCCCAGGTCTACGTCCTGTCCAAGGACGAAGGCGGCCGTCACACCCCGTTCTTCTCCGGCTACCGTCCCCAGTTCTACTTCCGTACGACCGACGTCACCGGCGTCGTGACCCTGGAAGAGGGCGTCGAGATGGTCATGCCCGGCGACAACGCGGTGTTCAACGTCGAGCTGATCGCCCCCATCGCCATGGAGCTGGGCCTTCGCTTCGCTATCCGTGAAGGCGGCCGTACCGTCGGCGCTGGCGCGGTCAGCGAAATCGTGGAGTAAGACATGCGCGTCAACATCCAGTTGCAGTGCACGGAGTGCAAGCGTAAGAACTACGCTACCTCCAAGAACAAGAAGAATACTACTGGACGCCTGGAAGTGAAGAAGTATTGTCCCTGGGACAAGAAACACACGGTCCACAAAGAGTCCAAGTAGTTTCGAACGCAGGGGTGTAACTCTAACGGCTAGAGTGCCGGTCTCCAAAACCGGAAGTTGGGGGTTCGAATCCCTCCACCCCTGCCATCTTTTATAGGACGGTCCGAATGGCCAGAAAGAAAATCAAGGACTCCGGCAGTCAGCAGGCCCAGAAGGTCTCCCCGGCGAGCCTGGGGGCCAAGATCTCGCAACTGAAGGACTTTTTCGAAGAGTCCAAGGTCGAGATCAAGAAAGTCGTCTGGCCCAGCCGGAAGGAAACTGTCGCCACCAGCATCGCCGTCGTGGTCTTCACGGTGGTGGTTGCCCTGTTTCTGGGGGTTGTCGACCTTGGGCTGTCCCAGCTCATCAGCGTCATCCTGTCCTAACCGCGGCGCGTAAGGACAACGGACTATGAGTGAACTTGAGCTTACAGGCGACGCCAAGATGCGCGCCCGCTGGTATATTCTGCATACCTACTCCGGGTTTGAGCAGCGGGTTGAGCAGACGATCAAAGAGATGATGCGTACCGGCCAGGACAACGGTCTGATCGAAGAAGTGGTCATGCCCACCGAGAAGGTCGTTGAAATGGTCAAGGGCGAGAAGCGGACCACCACGCGCAAATTCTATCCCGGATATGTCATGATCAAGATGGTCATGACGGACGAATCCTGGCACCTGATTCAGGACATCCCGAAGGTTACAGGGTTTGTTGGCGGCAAGAACCGCCCTACGCCCATGCGCGACAGCGAGGCGCAGACTATCCTGAAAATGATGGAGAGCCGCCAGGAGCAGCCCCGTCCCAAGTTCAACTTCGGACGCGGCGACGAAGTCCGGGTCATCGACGGCCCCTTCTCCGGTTTCAACGGAGTGGTCGAGGACGTCAACTACGACAAGGGCAAGCTTCGGGTCAGCGTATCCATCTTCGGTCGACAGACGCCTGTCGAGTTGGATTTCGTCCAGGTGGACAAAGGCTGATCCGGGCCGATCCCTACGTCTAAAAGGCACCGCAAGGATTGAAAAATGGCCAAGAAAGTCATCGGAAAAATTAAGCTGCAGATCGCCGCAGGCGCTGCCAACCCGTCGCCGCCCGTCGGCCCGGCTCTTGGTCAGCACGGCGTGAACATCATGGAGTTCTGCAAGGCGTTCAACGCCCGCACGCAGGACCAGAAGGGTATGATCATCCCCGTGGTCATCGAGGTCTACGCGGACCGGTCGTTCTCCTTCATCACCAAGACCCCGCCCGCCGCGGTGTTGCTGGTCAAGGCCGCCAAGCTCGACAAGGGCAGCGGCGAACCCAACAAGACCAAGGTCGGAAAGGTGACTCGCGCCCAGGTGCGGGAAATCGCCGAACTGAAGATGCCCGACCTGACCGCCGCGGACATCGACGCCGCCATGCGCAGCATCGAAGGCACCGCCCGCAGCATGGGCATCGAAGTTAAAGGCTAGTTGGAGAAGCGAACCATGCCGAAACACGGAAAGAAATTCAGAAGCGCCGTCGAGGGAAAAGACCTCACCCAGCGCGTGTCCGTCGAGGAAAGCGTGAAGCTGGCCGTCGAGGCCTCTTTTGCCACCTTTGACGAGACCGTGGATGTGGCCATCAACCTCGGTGTCGATCCCAAATATTCCGATCAGATGGTGCGCGGCGCCGTCATCCTGCCCAACGGTCTGGGCAAGGACGTCCGCGTTGCCGCCTTCTGCAAGGGCGACAAGGAAGCCGAAGCCAAGGAAGCCGGAGCCGACGTCGTCGGCGGCGACGACCTGATCGAGAAGATCCAGGGCGGCTGGCTGGAGTTCGACAAAGCTGTCGCTACTCCGGACATGATGGCCCAGGTCGGCAAGATCGGCCGGGTGCTCGGTCCTCGCGGCCTGATGCCCAACGCCAAGATCGGTACCGTCACCTTCGACATCGGGAAGGCCGTCAAGGAACTCAAGGCCGGTAAGGTCGAGTTCAAGGTCGATAAGGCTGGCGTGCTCCACGCCCCCATCGGCAAGGTCTCCTTCGGCGCGGACAAGCTCTGCGAAAACCTCAAGGCCCTGCTGGAGACGGTCAACCGCATCAAGCCCTCCTCCAGCAAAGGCACCTACATGCTCTCTCTTGCCGTGGCCACCACCATGGGCCCCGGCTTCAAGGTGGACGTGTCCACCATCCGCAAGTTCCTGGAAGCGTAAGGGACAACCCCGCCTCGGTCGGACCGGGGCGGGTCGAGATATACAACAGGAAGGCGAGTCGCAGACAGCAGGCGGGGTTTCGGCCCCTTAATCCGTCCTGCCGAGACGAGTTCTAGACTTGCTTTCCGGGCCAACTGATGAGGAGTGTCGATGAACAGGCAAGATAAAGCCCAGATCATTGAGCAGCTTTCTGAGAAAGCTTCTCGGGCGAGCATTGCCGTCGTCACCGGCTTCGCCGGTCTGACCGTGGAACACACCACTGTTCTGCGCAAGGATCTCCGCGAGTCCGGAGTCGACTTCCAAGTCGTCAAGAACAC